>NZ_JBFREY010000009.1:0-218457 GCF_052114545.1 Pseudomonas sp. KB_12
GCTAAAAGCCGTGATCGTCAGCTTAGAGCTTTGCAGCGCAAGGCTACAAAGTTGGGTGTCCGATTGGTTGCGGCTTAAAAAAGCTTTAAGAACAAGGGGATGGATTTTGTTTGATGAGAGCTTGCTCCCGCTCGGTTGCGCAGCGACCGCAAGATCTTGGGGCCGCTTCGCAGCCCAGCGGGAGCAAGCTCCCTCGCCACAAAAGCAAAAGCATCCAGCTCATCACAAAAGCAAAAGCATCCAACTCGCCACAGAAGCAGCTGAAGAGCTACCCGACGGTAAGGCTCAACGCAAAATCACCGGTGCCGTATCCCGTGGCAGGTTGTTGCGCTGTATCGGCTCGCTGGGTTGTTGGTAGCTCGGGCCGCCGAGCTGTTCGCTCAGTTGCCGCGCCACGTCTTCCCCCAGGGCCTTGGACACATCGCGCACCACCCGCGGGCGGTTGAGGCTGATGTGCACGTCCCGGTGGTTCAACAGCTTGGTGTCCTGGCCTTCGCCCATGGCCGTAAAGGCCGAGGTGATTTCGTAGGTCTTGGTGTTGATCAGGCTGAAGTCTGCCACCAGGGTCAGTGCCAGCACCGCCGAGTAGCTGTCGGTATTGGCCAGCTCGTTGATGTCGCGGGTGAAGTCGATGTCCGACACCGTGCCGAACAGCACGTAGTCGGCACCCTTGAAGTTCCCGGCCTTGATGCGCTTGATCACGTCATAGACGTCGCCCTTGGACGCCGCCGTGTAGGGCGTGCCCTGGGTCAGCTGGAACATCCCGCTGCGCAGGATCTCGCCCTTGATGTCGCCAGTGAACTTGCGCAGCTCGCCCTGCTCGATGTAGCTGCTGGTGGCTTCCATCTCGTCGTAGCTCGAGGAAGCGCTGGCGCTGTAAGGGTTCGCCTGGAAGTTGCTCTGCGCTGAAACGGTGTGGATGTACTCCTCCACCCGCTCCTGGAACGCAAGGTCGGTCACTGCGACTTTCGGGGCCGCCTGCGCGCCAAATGCGCAGGCCAGGGCCATGATACCTATCCATGTGCGCATGGCTTAACGCTCCGTGGTCTTGCGGATTTCTTTTTCGTCCATCCACTCGGCCAGACCGCTTTCGACGTCGATCAATTGCAGGCTGAATTTGTAGAAGACGTCCTTGTAGTCGCTGCTGCGCTTGACGATCGAGCTGATGGAGCCTTCGAGGCGGTACTTGGCAGCGATCATGTTGCCGGTCTTGGCCACGGTGCTTTTCTTGTACAGGCCGCTCTGGTTCTGCAGCTTGAGCTGGTCGACCTGGCTGTCCATGGCGGTGTTGTCGCTGGCGAAGCGGGCAGCGCCGGTCTTCATCAGCTGGGTCTTGATGCTGGTGGTGATTTCACGGGTGTCGATGTATTCGCTGGTCTTGTTCTTCACGTCATAGACCTGGACCACCGGGCGACCCTGCAGGATGCCGGACTGGGCCAGGGAGCGGGTCATGGACTCGGCGATCATTTGCAGGTCGGTGGAGCCGAACTCGTTGGTCACGGTTTCCACGGCCTTGGTATCGCCATAGCTGATGTTCTTGTTGCCCAGGACCGGCGAGTTGTTGGCGCAACCGCTGACCAGCAAGGCGGCGAGGGCGAGGGAGGAAATGCGTACAAACATGTGGGTGCTCTCGAAAACTGAAAAAGGAGTAACGCGTCACTCGGGCGTTTTTTGTGGGAGCGAGCTTGCTCGCGATAGCTGTGTGTCAGTCACATCATGGCTGGCTGATCCAGCGCTATCGCGAGCAAGCTCGCTCCCACAGTTTTTTGCGTCTTACGGGGTATTGATTTCCAAGCGGAAATCCACCGCCTTGGGTGTCGGTGCGATGGCCGGCAGGAAACTGGTCTGTTCGCCGTACAGCGTCAGGCTTTTCCAGGTTTCTTCCTCGGCGATCGGAAAGCCTTCCGGCCCCAGCCAGGCAAAGCGGTAATACATCGTCTTGTTGTTGTAGCTGGTGTTGCTCAACTGGACATTGACGGTCATGTAGCCGTTTTCCCGGGCCACGCGCATGGCGCCGACCACAATGTTCTTGGTCTTGCCCATCGCCACGACCTTGCTGGCGGCGCTGCCCGGCTCCGGTGGTGGCGGGGTGGCGCAACCGGCCAGCAAGGCCAGGGCGCCGACGGCGATCAGTTTTAAACGCATGTGAACAAGACTCCGTTCTTAAGGTTGCTTGAGGGCAATGGCGGTCGGGTTGGCGCTTGGCATCACCTGGGCAGCCAGGCCACCGGCGAACACCTGGTTACCCACCGCCCGCAGGCTGATGACCTGGTAGCGCTGGTCGACGGTGACCTTGACCACCGAGCCGCCCACCGAACTTGGCAAGGTGACCTGGTGCTCGCCTTTCTTCAGGCGCAGGCGCACCACCTGGGTGTAGTCGGGCAGGGTGCGCCAGGTTCGGGTATCGGCACCTTCGAGTACGGCCGAGGTGAGGCCGACGGCCAGGCCGGCCAGGGGATTGGTGTCGTTGATCTGCTTTTGCGCCACGCCACGGGTGACGGCGCGCACGGTGGTGCGCAGGATGATGCCCGGCATGTCGTCGCGCAGGGCGCGGCGGGACATGGCGGTGGTGCTGTTGAGCTGGGTCAGGTCCAACTGGCGACCGTCGACACCGATCTGGCTGAAGGTGGCCGTGGAGGTGTCAGGCTTGATCAGCGGGAACGACAATGGCGTGATGACCACGTTGCCGCTGATCGGCAAGGGCAGGGGAATGCGGATCGAGTCCCGGGACGGGGCCAGGCCACTCTGCACCACGATCAGGATGTCGCTGTCATCGTTCTTGGCGGCAGGCTTGTCGAGATTGAGCAGGGCCTGCTCCAGCAGCGGCGTGTTGGGGCGCAGTTCGGCGGCCTTGCGGTAACCCGGTGCGGCCAGGTCCTTTTCACCCAGGGCTTCATAGACGAAGCCGGCCAGGTAATGGCTGAACGCGCTCTGGTAACTGTTTTTCAGGCTGACCACTTCCGGGGCGTCGAGGCTGGCCACCGGGTAACCCTTGAGGTCCTTGTATTCGGTCTTGACCCCTTGCTTCTCGGCGTCTTCCTCGCGCTTGAGGTATTCCTTGTCCCGCAGGTCGGCGATCACCGCTTCGCGTTCGTGGGTCTTCTTGATCTGGGTCCGCGCGCCGTCGAAGTCATTCACGGCCAGCAGGTTCAGCGCCATCTGCGTGGTCAGCATGACCTTTTCGTAATCGTAGCCTTCGTAGCGGCGGACTTTATCGTTGACCAGGAAGCTGCCGAACTGGGCCAGGTACTTGGCCGTGTCGAGTTTGACCGCGTCTTCCCATTGGCCAACCTGTTGATCGGCACTGGTCCAGGCCGTCTGGCTGCCGGACAGGTCGCCCTTGGCGCGCAGCAGCTCACCTTTCTCGAAGTAATACAGCAGGTCCTTGTCCTGGCTGGTGTTGTTCTTTTCCAGCAGCGTCAATGCGCCGTCGACGTTGCCGGAAGCCAGTTGCTGGTTGGTCTGGGCCAATTCGCTGTCGTAGTTGCGAAAGGCCGAACAGCCGGACAACAAGGTGATCGCACCGAGGGCGATCGAAAAAACGGCACGGGATGCCATGAACATTTCTTCCCTGAGTAACAGCCGGGGTTTGCGGGTCGGGCTGGAGCGATCCCACGGACAAACGTCGGGACGTTGTCGGTTCCTCATAAGAAGAGGAGCTTTTATGCCATCGAACAATAAGAAGGCGGCGCGATTATAAACATGGCGCTTGGCTATGTAATGGCTTTTCAATCTCGAAATGCTGTTTTTGTGACATCACCTCCAAAGCAGGAATCCGATGAAAATGTGCCGTCAAAGCACATCGGCTCTTGAGCCAAAGTCATTGGAAGTGAACAATGTGTTACTTCTTATTACCAATCGAGAGTCATTCATGACTGCGCCGTTCCGTTTCCTGGCCTGGCTTGCTCTGCCATTGCTTGCGCTGTGCAGCACGTCGCTGCTGGCCGACACCGTCGAGGGCGCCCCCCAGGCGCTGCATTTGCTGGATTACATCGGCGCGGATTACCCGGCGACAGTCGAGGCAGGCAAGGTCATCGAGGACGGGGAATACCGTGAGCAGCTGGAATTCACCCAGGTGCTGGCAGGGTTGATCGCCGGGCTGCCGGCCAAACCGGAAAAGGCTGAATTGACCCTGGGTATCGACACCTTGCGCAGCGCGATCACCCAGCGCCAGGACGGCGGCGATGTCGCGCGCCTGGCGCGGCAACTAGGGGCCAAGCTGGCGGTGGCATATGAAGTCAGCCAGGCGCCGGTCATCACCCCCGATCCCTCCCGTGGTGCGCCGCTGTATGCCCAGCATTGCTCGGTGTGCCATGGGGCCAACGGTGCCGGCGACGGTCCAGCCGGTGTCGGCATGGAACCGCCGCCCGCCAACATGCGGGATGCCCAGCGCCTGGACCGCCTGAGTCTCTATGCGATCTACAACACCGTCGGCATGGGCATCGAAGGCACCGACATGCCGGCCTTCGCCGATCAGCTCGACGACCGTCAACGTTGGGACCTGGCGACCTACATCGCCAGCTTCAGCGCCGACCCGGCCGCCGCCAAAAGTGAACAGGTCTTCAACCTCGCTGACCTGGCGCGCCAGACCCCGGTCGAAGTCCTCGCCGCGCAAGGCCCCGCTGCGGCAGCGACGTTCCGTGCCCAGCGTGCCCAGCCGCCGCAGGTGCAACGTGGCCCGGCGCAGTTGCTCGACTACACGGCGGCCACCCTGGATAAAAGCATCGCGGCGTATCGTGCTGGTGACCACGACCAGGCCTACGATCTGTCGGTAGCGGCTTACCTGGAAGGTTTCGAGCTGGTGGAAAGCTCGCTGGATAACGTCGACGCCAACGTGCGCAAGGACACCGAAAAGTCCCTGATGGCCTACCGTCAGTCTTTGCAGGACGGTTTGCCAATCGAGCAGGCGGTACAGCGTCTGGACGCGGCCAAGGCCAAGTTGAAGGAGTCAGCCGGCCTGCTGGGCGGCGATGGCTTGAGCTGGTCGCTGAGCTACATCTCCGGGTTGCTGATTCTGCTGCGCGAAGGGCTGGAAGCGATCCTGGTGCTGGCGGCGATCTTGGCGTTCTTGCGCAACACTGGCCAGCAGTCGGCCGTGCGCAGCGTCAACGCCGGTTGGGGCCTGGCGCTGTTGGCCGGCCTGGCGACCTGGGGGCTGGCGGCGTATGTGATCGACGTCAGCGGTGCCCAGCGTGAGCTGCTTGAAGGCGCGACGGCGTTGTTCGCCAGTGTGATGGTGCTGTGGCTGGGCGTGTGGATGCACGACCGTCGCCACGCAGCGGCCTGGCAGGACTACATCAAGAGCAGCCTGGTGGGTGGCGGTGGTCGTTTTGGTTTTGCGATCCTGGCGTTCTTCTCGGTCTATCGCGAACTGTTCGAAGTGATCCTGTTCTACGAAACCCTGTGGTTGCAAGCGGGCCCCGCCGGGCACAACGCGGTGCTGGCCGGCGGCGCGACGGCGCTGGTGTTGTTGGTGGGGCTGGCCTGGGTGATCCTGCGCGGCTCGGCGAAACTGCCCCTGGCATTGTTTTTCAGCATCAATGCCGCGTTGCTGTGCGCGCTGTCGGTGGTATTCGCCGGTCATGGCGTGAAGGCGTTGCAGGAGGCCGGGATCTTCGGCACCCATCCGGTGGCGTTCTTCGACTTCGACTGGCTGGGCATTCATGCCGATGCCTATTCGCTGGCCGCTCAAGTGGTGGCGATCCTGGCGATCATGGTGCTGTATGGGCGCAGTTGGGTGGTGGAGAAGCGTCGGGTCCAGGTTTCCTGAAAAACATTAGCTGCGCTCATTATCGCGAGCAAGCTCGCTCCCACAGGATGTAGGCTGTCCTTGTGGGAGCGAGCTTGCTCGCGATGCATTTAAAGAGGAGCAACCCCAATGCGCGTATGGATCGACGCCGATGCCTGTCCCAAGGCCGCGAAGGAACTGGTGGTCAAGTTCGCCTTGAAGCGCAGGTTCGAGGTGGTGCTGGTGGCCGGTCAGCCGCAGATCAAGCCGGCCCTGGCCTGTGTGAAGCTGATCGTGGTGCCCAGTGGCCCTGATGCGGCGGACGATTACCTGGTGGAGCACGCCGAGCCGGGTGAACTGGTGATCTGCAGCGACGTGCCCTTGGCCGACCGGTTGGTGAAGAAGGGCGTCGCCGCCCTGGATCCACGAGGCAAGGAGTTCGATGCCCAGAACATGGGCGACCGACTGGCGGTGCGCAACCTGTTCACTGATTTGCGTGAACAGGGCCACATGGGCGGCGGCCCGGCGGCGTATAGCGAGCGGGACAAGCAGGGTTTTGCCAATGCCCTGGATCGGATCCTGACGCGCCTGACCCGATTGCCTTGAGTCATGCCCAAACCCCTGTGGGAGCGCGCTTGCTCGCGATACGGTGTATCAGCCAATGCAAATGTAGCTGACCCACCGCTATCGCGAGCAAGCTCGCTCCCACAGGAAAGGGGTGGTGGGGTCAGGCGTCGTTCTCGTGCGTCAGCTCCAACACCCGGTCCACCAGCTTGTTGATGCCGGAAGCCGCTTCGCTGATGTTCTGCGCCAGCATGTAGGCCGGGGTGCTGACCAGTTTGCGCGCGCGGTCTTCAACGATATCGGTGACGGCGCACTCTTCGTGAGTACCCCCCATTTTGGTCACTACGGCGGCAGTGTCGACGTCGTTGCCGATGGTGCAGACCACGCCCGGGCCGTAGATTTTCGCCGCCAGGGCCGGGGAGATGCAGATCAACCCGACCGGCTTGCCGGCCTCGGCAAAGGCCTCGGTCAGCGCGAGGACCTCTGGTTGGACCGTGCAGCCAGCACCTTCGACGGCAAAGTTGGAGAGGTTTTTCGCCGAGCCAAACCCACCGGGTATGATCAGGGCGTCGAAATCCTCGGCCTTGGCTTCACGCAAGTCCTTCACGTTGCCCCGGGCGATCCGCGCCGATTCCACCAACACGTTGCGGCTCTCGGGCATTTCCTCGCCGGTCAGGTGATTGATCACGTGCAACTGGGCAATGTTGGGGGCGAAGCACTGGACGTGAGCCCCACGCTGATCGAGACGCAGCAAGGTGATCACGCTTTCGTAGATCTCGGCGCCGTCATACACGCCACAGCCGGAAAGGATCACTGCAATTTTTTTGCTCATGGGCTTTTCTCCAGATTCATGGCGTTAAATGTCTACTAATTTGTCACTCGTTGCCATAGGGGGATCGGGCAGCTACACCTAATCTGCCGACTATCTCCCTGCCTTGCATGTCCGGGTTGCGTCATGAACTTCATCCTGTATGCCGTGCCGTTCTTCTTCGTGTTGATCGCCGTCGAGTTGCTGGCCGATCGCTGGCGGGGCGTGAGCCACTACCGTGTGGCAGACGCGATCAACAGTTTGAGTACCGGCGTACTGTCGACCACTACGGGCCTTTTGACCAAAGGTGTGGGGCTGGTGACCTATGCCTTTGCGTTGAAGCACCTGGCTGTCATCGAACTGCCTGCCGATCGGGCCTGGACCTGGGTGTTTGCCTTTGTGCTCTATGACTTCTGCTATTACTGGCTGCACCGCATGGGCCATGAACGCAACATCCTCTGGGCCGCTCATTCGGTGCACCACCAGAGCGAGGACTACAACCTTTCCACGGCGTTGCGCCAGACCAGCACCGGGTTCCTGCTGAGCTGGATCTTCTACGTCCCGCTCGCCGTACTGGGCGTGCCGCTGGTGGTCTTTGTCAGCGTCGCGGCGTTGAATCTGCTGTACCAGTTCTGGGTCCACACCCAGCACATTCCCAAGCTCGGCTGGCTGGAGTGGTGCTTCGTCACGCCGTCCAATCATCGTGCCCACCATGCACAGAACCCTCTCTACATGGATCGCAACTACGGCGGGGTGTTCATTATTTGGGACCGTCTGTTTGGCACCTTCCAGGAAGAAGACGCCAACGAACCGGTGATTTTCGGCGTGACCACGCCGCTGGCGAGCTGGAATCCGCTGTGGGCCAACCTGCAGTTCTATGCACAGCTATGGGCGGATGCGCGGCGGGCCGGGCATTGGTGGGACAAGCTGCGGATCTGGTTCATGCCCACCGGTTGGCGACCGGCGGACGTCGCGGCCAGGCACCCGCTGAACAAGCCGGACTTGAGCCAGTTCCGCAAATTCGAAGTGCCGTTGGATGCTCGCCAGCAGTGGTACGTGGGGCTGCAGTTCTGCGCCTACATTGCCTTGGGCAGCTATCTGATGAACCTTGAAACCAGCCTGCCGGTCGCCGCCCTGGTGCTGGGTTGGGGCGCGGTGGCGTTTGGTCTGTTCGTGTTGGGCGTCGCCCTGGAGAATCGCCCGTGGGCGTTGCGGCTGGAGCTGTTGCGGCTGGCCTCGAACCTGCCGCTGGTATGGCTGGCGCCCTTGGCCGGGTTGTGGCCGGCCAGCGCTGTGATGAGCCATGGTGCCTGGGCCGGGCTGCTCAGCTACAGCCTGCTCAGCGGCATCGGGTTGTATTGCTGCCGTACCCGGTTTACTCGGTTGGCGTCGTAGATTCGTCAGACCTGGCTTGCTCCAGGCGCTCGGCTTCGAGGACTTTCCTGGCCAGGCGCGCAGTCTTGAGGCGTCGGCGCAGCCACAAGACCAGGCCCAGCACCAGCAGTGCGCCGAGTACCCACAATTCATACTTCTTGATGCTGCCCAGCATACCTTCGAGCACTGCGCCGAAGTGGTACGCGGCCGCGGCCAACGCCGTGGCCCAGATCGCCGCACCGATGCCGTTGAGCAACAGGTAACGACCCGGCGGATAGCCTGACAGGCCGATCGCCACTGGCATCACCGTGCGCAGGCCATAGACGAAACGGAAGCTCAGGACCCAGATGTCCGGATGCCGGCGAATATGCTCCAGCGCCCGATCCCCCATCAACTGCCAGCGCGGTTTGCGCGCCAAGAGCTTGCGCCCGTGCTTGCGCCCCAGGAAATACCACAGCTGATCGCCCGCGTAGCTGCCGCAGAACGCCACGACGACGACCAGGTTGATGTCCATGTAGCCGCGGAACGCCAGGAAACCTGCGAGCACGAGGATGGTTTCGCCTTCGAAGAACGTGCCGATAAACAGGGCCAAGTAGCCGAAGTCATGCAGAAATTGTTGGAGCATTGTCTGGGTGCTGGCGAAATGAACGCGCAGCCTAACCCTTCAGGCACATTCAGGAAAGTATCGAAATGTGTCTCGACGTGAACAATTCCTACAATGACAATAACTGCGACGACAGGACGCAGGTGCACATAACTGTAATGTCTTCGTCATAATGGGCGCTTATAACTGTCACGCTCGCCCGTCAGCACGGGCTCAGGAGTCTGCCGTGAGCTTTACCCCCGCCAATCGTCTGTTCCCTGCTACCCGCCTGCGTCGCAACCGCCGTGATGAGTTCTCGCGTCGGCTGGTGCGTGAAAACGTGCTGACCACCAATGATCTGATCCTGCCGGTATTCGTGCTGGACGGTGAGAACCGTCGCGAAGCGGTGGCGTCGATGCCCGGGGTGGAACGCCTGACCATCGACCTGCTGCTCGAAGAGGCCGCCCACTGGGTCGAGCTGGGCATTCCGGCGCTGGCGCTGTTCCCGGTCACACCGCCGACACTCAAGTCCCTGGACGCAGCCGAAGCCTGGAACCCGGAGGGCATCGCCCAACGCGCGACCCGCGCCCTGCGTGCGCGCTTCCCGGAGCTGGGGGTGATCACCGACGTGGCGCTGGACCCGTTCACCACCCACGGGCAGGACGGTATCCTCGATGAAGAAGGTTACGTGCAGAACGACATTACCGTCGATGCACTGGTCAGGCAGGCGCTGTCCCATGCCGAGGCCGGAGCCCAGGTGGTGGCGCCGTCGGACATGATGGACGGGCGCATCCAGGCGATCCGCGAAGCCCTCGAGGTGGCCGGTCACGTCAACGTGCGGATCATGGCCTATTCGGCCAAGTACGCCAGCGCCTATTACGGCCCGTTCCGCGACGCGGTCGGCTCGGCCCTGAACCTGGGCAAGGCCAACAAGGCCTCTTATCAGATGGACCCGGCCAACAGTCAGGAAGCCTTGCACGAAGTGGCGGCTGACTTGTCAGAAGGGGCAGACATGGTCATGGTCAAGCCTGGCATGCCCTACCTCGACATTCTTTGCCGGGTCAAAGACGAATTCAAAGTGCCGACCTTTGTTTATCAGGTCAGCGGCGAGTACGCGATGCACATGGCCGCGATCCAGAACGGCTGGTTGGGCGAAGGGGTGATCCTGGAGTCCTTGACCGCTTTCAAGCGCGCAGGTGCTGATGGCATCCTGACTTACTTTGCTGTGCGCGCCGCCCAATTGTTACGAGAGCAGAAATAGCCTCCCAGGAACTTGCGATGAATACCGAAGGACTCTCCGAAGTTGCCGTAAAAGACGCTCAACCCGTGGTCGAGCAGATTGCCGAGACACCGCCGACGCTGGAGCCTGCTGCCCCGGCTGTCGTCGAGCCCGCACCGGCCCCGGCGATTGTGATTCCCAACCTGGATGACAGCAGCCTTTACATCCATCGGGAGCTGTCGCAACTGCAGTTCAACATCCGCGTGCTGGAGCAGGCGCTGGACGAGTCCTATCCGCTGCTGGAACGGCTGAAATTCCTGCTGATCTTTTCCAGCAACCTGGATGAGTTTTTCGAAATCCGCGTCGCCGGCCTGAAGAAGCAGATCACCTTCGCCCGTGAACAGGCCGGCGCCGATGGCCTGCAACCGCACCAGGCCCTGGCGCGCATCAGCGAGCTGGTCCACGGCCACGTTGACCGGCAATACGCGATCCTCAACGACATCCTGTTGCCGGAGCTGGAAAAGCACCAGGTGCGCTTCATCCGTCGCCGCAACTGGAACACCAAGATCAAGACTTGGGTGCGCCGCTATTTCCGCGACGAGATCGCGCCGATCATCACCCCGATCGGCCTCGATCCGACGCACCCGTTCCCGTTGCTGGTCAACAAGAGCCTGAACTTCATTGTCGAGCTCGAAGGCATCGACGCCTTCGGCCGCGATTCCGGCCTGGCGATCATTCCGGCGCCACGCCTGCTGCCGCGCATCATCCGCGTGCCGGAAGACGTCGGCGGCCCTGGCGACAATTATGTGTTCCTGTCGTCGATGATCCACGCCCACGCCGATGACCTGTTCCAGGGCATGAAGGTGAAGGGTTGCTACCAGTTCCGCCTGACGCGTAACGCCGACCTGTCGGTGGACACCGAGGACGTCGAAGACCTGGCCCGCGCCCTGCGTGGCGAGCTGTTCTCCCGTCGCTACGGTGATGCGGTGCGCCTGGAGGTGGCCGATACCTGCCCCAAACACCTGTCCGACTACCTGCTCAAGCAGTTCAACCTGCATGAGACCGAGCTGTATCAGGTCAACGGCCCGGTCAACCTGACCCGACTGTTCAGCATCACCGGCCTGGACAGCCATCCGGAGCTGCAATACCTGCCGTTCACACCGCAGATCCCGAAACTGCTGCAAAACAGCGAGAACATTTTCAGCGTGATCAGCAAGCAGGACATCCTGCTGCTGCACCCGTTCGAGTCGTTCACGCCGGTGGTCGACCTGCTGCGCCAGGCCGCCAAGGACCCCCACGTCCTGGCGGTGCGCCAGACCCTGTACCGCAGTGGCGCCAACTCGGAAATCGTCGATGCCCTGGTGGACGCGGCGCGCAACGGCAAGGAAGTCACGGCCGTGATCGAATTGCGCGCGCGCTTCGACGAGGAGTCCAACCTGCAACTGGCCAGCCGCCTGCAAGCGGCCGGCGCGGTGGTGATCTACGGCGTGGTCGGCTTCAAGACCCACGCCAAGATGATGCTCATCCTGCGCCGTGAGGCCGGTGAGATCGTGCGTTACGCCCACTTGGGCACTGGCAACTACCACGCCGCCAACGCCCGCCTGTACACCGACTACAGCCTGCTGACCTCTGACGATGCCTTGTGCGAAGACGTCGGCAAGCTGTTCAGCCAGTTGATCGGCATGGGCAAGACCCTGCGCATGAAGAAGCTGCTGCATGCGCCGTTCACCCTGAAAAAGGGCATGCTCGACATGATCGCCCGGGAGACGCAGTTCGCCCTGGACGGCAAGCCGGCCCACATCATTGCCAAGTTCAACTCGCTGACCGACCCGAAGATCATTCGTGCGTTGTACAAGGCCAGCCAATCGGGCGTGCGCATCGATCTGGTGGTGCGGGGCATGTGCTGCCTGCGACCGGGTATCCCGGGGGTGTCCCACAACATCCACGTACGCTCGATCATCGGGCGTTTCCTGGAACATACGCGGGTGTTCTACTTCCTCAACGGCGGTGAGGAGCAGATGTTCCTGTCCAGCGCCGACTGGATGGAGCGCAACCTCGACAAGCGGGTCGAGACCTGCTTCCCGGTGGAAGGCAAGAAGCTGATCCTGCGGGTCAAGAAGGAGCTGGAAAGCTACCTCACCGACAACACCCACAGCTGGAGCCTGCAGTCGGATGGCCGCTACATCCGCAACACGCCGACCGGCAACCAGAACCCGCGCAGCGCCCAGGCGACGTTGCTCGAGCGCTTGAGCAGCCCGGTGTTGGCGGTTCGTTAAAAAATCGGTGGGCGGCGGCAGGCTCAGCTTTTGTGGCGAGGGGATTTATCCCCGCTGGGCTGCGCTGTAGGAGCTGCCGAAGGCTGCGATCTTTTGATCTTTCGCTTGGGACTCAAGTGTCTGGGGAAAGATCGCAGCCTCGTTGCACTCGACAGCTCCTACACAGCCAGCGGGGATAAATCCCCTCGCCACAGGGGTTGCTGCTGGGCCACAAGGGACTTCAGCAAGCAATCAGTGAATGTTCAGCACAATCCCGACCCGGGTCAGCCAGTCGGCTTCCTGGGCGAAGTCGGCCTGGGTCAGTTGATTCTCTTCCAGCCAATTTTCGGGAAACAGCACATCCAACTGATCGCCATTGGCGTGCAGGACCACCTGGGGCATTTCCTGGGTGCCACGGATGTGATGGAACAGGATCGCGAAGCGCAGCAGCACGCACAGGCGAATCAGCTTGATGCCGTCATCGCCGAACTCGGCAAATTTATCCTTGGGAATGTTGCGCCGATGGCCTCGCACCAACAGCGCGAGCATTTGCTGGTCTTCCCGGGAAAACCCCGCCAAATCCGAGTGCTCGATCAGGTAGGCGCCATGCTTGTGGTAGTGATAGTGGGCGATGTCCAGGCCCACTTCATGGACCTTGGCGGCCCAGCCCAGCAACTCGCGCCAGACCCCGTCGTTAAGGTCCCAGTCGTCAGCCACCTGGTCGAAGGCGTGCAGGGCCTTGCGTTCGACCCGTACGGCTTGCTCCTGGTCGACGTGATAACGCTCCATGAGCGAGCCCAGGGTGCGCTCGCGCACGTCTTCGTGATGATGACGCCCCAGCAGGTCATACAGCACGCCTTCGCGCAGGGCGCCTTCACAGTGGTCCATGCGTTGCAGTTCGAGGGCGTCGAAAATCGCCTCGAGGATCGCCAGGCCCGCGGGGAAAATCGCCCGGCGATCGGGCTTGATGCCTTCGAAATCGATCTTGTCCGCGTCGCCGAGCTTGAACACCCTGCGCTTGAGCCAGGCCAGGCCCTCGGCGTTGACCTCGCCAGTGCCGTGACCGCCGGCCTTGAGAGCCAGGCCGATGGCCCGAATGGTCCCCGAGGAGCCGATGGCTTCGTCCCAGGTCAGGCGGTGCAGGGCGTGTTCGATGCTCATGATTTCCAGGCGCGCCGCCGTGTAGGCCTGGGCGTAGCGGGCCGGGGTGATCTTGCCGTCGCGGAAATAGCGCTGGGTGTAGCTGACGCAACCCATCTGCAGGCTTTCGCGCAGCAGCGGTTCGAAGCGCTGGCCGATGATGAATTCGGTACTGCCGCCACCGATGTCCGCCACCAGACGCTTGCCCGGCGTGTCGGCCAAGGTGTGGGAGACGCCCAGATAGATCAGGCGCGCTTCTTCACGGCCGGAAATGACTTCCACCGGATGCCCGAGGATTTCTTCAGCGCGGCGGATGAACTCGCCACGGTTGCGCGCCTCGCGCAGCGCGTTGGTACCCACGATCCGCACCGCGCCCAGGGGCATACCGTTGATCAGTTGGGCAAACCGCTTGAGGCAATCGAGCCCGCGCTGGATGGATTCTTCGCTCAGCTTTCGCTCTTCGTCGATACCGGCGGCCAGTTGGACCTTCTCGCCAAGCCGCTCAAGAATGCGGATTTCCCCGTTCTGGGCCTTGGCGACGACCATGTGGAAGCTGTTGGAGCCCAGGTCTATGGCAGCGATCAGGGACAGATTCTTGGCTTGGGATGGCGGCATGGTCAAAAAGTCTCGGTCGATAACCACGTCATCCTGCCACGATCAACCGCTTACGCCAACGCGCCTGAACCAAACCCTTGAGCCAGAGCAGCCTGCAGGGTGCCTTTGTGGCGAGGGAGCTTGCTCCCGCTGGGCCTGTAGGAGCTGTCGAGTGCAACGAGGCTGCGATCTTTCCGCTGCCCATTGAGTCATAAGCGAAAGATCAAAGATCAAAAGATCGCAGGCTTCGCCAGCTCCTACAGAACCGAGCGGGAGCAAGCTCCCTCGCCGCAGACTGTTCTTTGGCAGCAAAGATCAGGCTGGCTCGACCATCCCGATGAAGTTCGCCAGTTCGGCCGTCTGCGGATCGGCGAACAACACCTTGGGATCGCCCACCTCATGCACCTTGCCCTGGTGCATGAACACCAGTTTGTCGCCGACTTCCCGGGCAAAACGCATTTCATGGGTGACCATGATCAGCGTCATGCCTTCCTTGGCCAACTGCCGCACCACGCTGAGCACTTCATTGACCAGTTCCGGGTCCAGGGCCGAGGTGATTTCGTCGCACAGCAGCACTTTTGGCGACATCGCCAGCGCCCGGGCAATCGCCACCCGTTGTTGCTGACCACCGGACAAGCGGTCCGGGAACGCATCGAATTTCTCGCCAAGCCCGACCCGTTCCAGCATCTGCCGCGCCAGCACGGCCGCCTTGGCCTTGGGCACTTTTTGCACAACCTGCGGCGCGAGCATGACGTTTTCGCCGACCGTCAGGTGCGGGAACAGGTTGAACTGCTGGAACACCATTCCGACTTTCTGCCGCAGGCTGCGCAGATCGGCGCGGGCCGCATCGAGGTATTCGCCGTCGACTTCGATCACACCGTCGTTGATCGATTCCAGGCCGTTGAGGGTGCGCAGCAAGGTGGATTTGCCCGAGCCGCTGCGGCCGATGATCGCCACCACCTGGCCTTCCTCGACACTCAGGTCGATGCCTTTGAGCACGTGATGATCGCCGTAGTATTTATGCAGGGCGGTAATTCTAAGCAGAGGCATGCAGTCTCCTTTCCAGGTAGCGCGCACTGAGGGACAAGGGGTAGCAGAGCAGGAAATAACCGAGGGCGACCAGGCCATAGACCATGAACGGCTCGAACGTGGCGTTGGCGAGCATGCCGCCGGTCTTGGTCAGTTCGGTAAAGCCAATGATCGAGGTCACGGCCGTGCCCTTGACCACTTGCACCGAAAAGCCCACGGTCGGCGCCACGGCGATGCGCAGGGCCTGGGGCAGGATCACGTAGCGCAACTGCTCCAGCGGGTTGAGGGCCAGGCTCGCCGAGGCTTCCCACTGGCCGTGGGAAATCGAGTCGACACAACCGCGCCAGATCTCCGCCAGGTAGGCGCTGGTAAACAGCGTCAAGGCAATCGCCGCTGCCATCCACGGGGAAATCTCCACCCCGGCCAGGGCCACGCCGAAGAACACCAGGAACAGTTGCATCAACAGCGGTGTGCCTTGGAACAGCTCGATGTAGGTACGGGCGATGTTGCGGGGCAGGGCGCTTTTGGAGATGCGCAGCACCATGATCAGCAAACCGATCACGCCGCCACCGATAAACGCCACCAGCGACAGCGCCAGGGTCCATTGCAGGCCGGTGAGCAGGTTGCGCACCACGTCCCAGAAAGTGAAATCGCTCATCGGCCGCTCCCGTTGCCGCTCTTGTACAGGCAGCGGCGACCCACCCAGTTAAGGAACTGGCGGATCAGCAGCGCCATGCACAAGTAGATGAGCGTGGTCAGCGCGTAGGTTTCGAACGCGCGGAAGTTGCGCGACTGGATGAAGTTGGCGGCAAAGCTCAACTCTTCGGTGGCGATCTGCGAACAGACCGCCGAGCCGAGCATCACGATGATGATCTGGCTGCTCAACGCCGGCCAGACCTTGCCCAGCGCCGGCAGCAGCACCACATGACGGAAAGCCTCGAAGCGGCTCATCGCCAGGGCCGCGGCGGCTTCCAGTTGCCCCCGCGGGATCGCCTGGATGCCGGCGCGGATGATCTCCGTGGAGTAGGCGCCGAGGTTGATCACCATCGCCAATACTGCCGCCTGCCATTCGGAAATCTGCAGGCCCAGGGACGGCAAGCCGAAGAAGATGAAAAACAGCTGCACCAGGAACGGCGTGTTGCGGATCAACTCCACGTACACGCCGAAGATCGCCGCGAACGGGCGAATGTTCCACGCCCGCACCACGGCCCCGACGATGCCCAGGCTGACCCCGAGCAACGTGCCGATGGCCGTCAGTTCCAGGGTGAACAGCGCACCGCGCAACAGCAGCTCGGTGTTTTGCACCACCGGTAGAAAATCGAACTGATAAGCCATGCTCAGCCTCTCAAGCGACGGTCAGAGATCGGCCGGCAGCGGCTGCTTGAGCCAGGTCTGGGAATTTTTCTCCAGGCTGCCATCGGTCTTGGCGGTGGCGAGGATCTGGTTGACCTTGTCCAACAGCGCCGGCTCGTTCTTGTTCACGCCCACGTACACCGGCGAGTCCTTGAGTTTTACCTTCAGCGCGGGAACACGCTTGGGGTTGCGTTCGCTGATGGCGACCATCACCACGTTGCCGCTGGCGATCAGGTCGACCTGGCCGGCCAGGTAGGCGGCGATGGTCGAGTTGTTGTCTTCGAAGCGCTTGATGGTGGTGCCTTCGGGGGCGACCTTGGTCAGCTCGATGTCTTCGATGGCGCCACGGGTGACGCTGATGGTCTTGCCCTTGAGGTCGTCCAGGGTGTTGATGGCGGCGTCAGGCGGGCCGAACACGGCCAGGTAGAACGGCGCGTAGGCGCTGGAGAAGTCGATGACCTTTTCCCGCTCCGGGTTCTTGCCCAGGCTGGAAATCACCAGGTCGACCTTGCCGGTGGTCAGGAAGGGGATGCGGTTGGTGCTGTTGACCGGCGTCAGCTCAAGCTTGACCTTGAGCTGGTCGGCCAGCAGTTTTGCGGTGTCGATGTCCAGGCCGCGGGGTTTCATGTCCGGGCCTACCGAACCGAATGGCGGGAAGTCCTGGGGCACGGCGACCTTGAGGGTGCCACGCTTGACCACGTCTTCCAGGCCATCGGCGTGGGCGGGTAGCTGACAGAGCATCAGGCTGGCAAACAGGGCTGTGAGCAGGGCGCTGCAACGCTGAATCATGGCGAATCTCCGCAATCGGTGATGTGATTTCTGCGTTCGGACAGAGCACAGGCCATGCCAAGGCGGCTTTTCAGCGGCCCAAGCCACGGTTTTGCTGGTGGGGGGCGGTCTTACTGGTCTGAACAGTCGTGGCGTTTTTCGCACCGTTATCGGGCGTCGGTATTTGTCGCCGAACCCCGCTGGGGCACGACTTGCCGGGCGCGGCGAATAGCTTTACAACTAGCCGCTCACTGGCCCGGTTCGTCTTGAAAATCATGAATTCCATCGCTCGCGCCGTTCCTGAAGTGGCCCTGCAAGCCATCCGCAAACTGATCGTCGATGAAGGCTTCGGCCCGGGCGATGCGCTGCCGTCGCAACGGGACCTGGCGCTGCAATTGGGGGTGAGTCGGGCGTCGCTGCGCGAAGCGCTGTCCTCCCTCAGTGCCCTGGGCATGATCAGCGTGCAACCGGGCAAGGGGGTCTTCGTGCAGGCGCCGGTAGAGGCTCCACGCAGCGAGTCGGCGCCGGGCTGGCCATTCGCGGCCCAGGCCTCGCCGGTGGATATCTTCCAATTGCGCTACGCCCTGGAGGGCTTCGCGGCGGGGTTGGCGGCGGTAACGCTGAGCGCCGACGAGTTGGACATGCTGCAAGACAATGTCGAAGCCATGCGCCGGGAGTTGAAGATCGGCGATTTCGACGCCGCCGCGCGACTGGATTTCGAATTCCATCGACGAATCCTGCTGGCCAGCGGCAACCAGGCGATGCTGAGCATCCTCACCGCCAGCGCCGATATCTTCCTGGAAAGCCAGAAACTACCGTTCATCCGGGCGGAGCGGGCGATGGAAACCTGGCAGGAGCATCGCAAGATCCTTCGCGCCCTGGCTCGCCGCGCTTCGGGGGCTGCGCAAAAAGCCATGCAGGAACATGTACGTAACGCCGCACTGCGTACCGGGATTTCCTTCGTGGCGCCTGTTGCCTCGTGACTTGGGCTATACCCAAATACATCTGTCGCCATAGCGAGACTCAATCAACTCAAGCTTCCTGAACCTTGGAAGGGCAGCTATGATGGGCCACGTTTTTTTGCTGATTACCCGGAGACTTCCATGAGCAACGAGCTTATCAAACACGTTAGCGACGCTAGCTTCGAGGCTGACGTACTCAAGGCCGAAGGCCCGGTACTGGTCGACTATTGGGCTGAGTGGTGCGGTCCCTGCAAAATGATCGCCCCGGTCCTGGACGATATTGCTACCACCTACGCAGGTAAGCTGACCATCGCCAAGCTGAACATCGACGAAAACCAGGAGACTCCGGCCAAGCACGGCGTACGTGGTATCCCGACCCTGATGCTGTTCAAGAACGGCAACGTCGAAGCTACCAAGGTTGGCGCGCTGTCGAAGTCGCAACTGGCTGCTTTCATCGACGCCAACATCTAAGCGTCGAATGCCATTGAAAAAGCCCCGCAAATCGCGGGGCTTTTTCGTTATTCAGGGCTAGACGCTCGCAAACCCAGGTGTTACATTCGGCCCCGCACTGGTTTCTCCAGTGCCCCCTGCAAGCCGTCGCCGACGCTCTCCTTTCGAATAAGTACGCGATCCTGTCGCCTTCTCCGCGGCGCGGCCTCATTAAGCCAAAAGCTTAATTTCCCCCCTCCATAAATGATTACGTCATTCCTATATGAATCTGACTGAACTCAAGCAAAAGCCGATTACCGAACTGCTCGAATTGGCCGAACAGATGGGCATAGAAAATATGGCCCGTTCGCGCAAGCAGGACGTGATTTTCTCCCTGCTCAAGAAGCACGCGAAAAGCGGCGAGGAAATCTCCGGTGATGGCGTGCTGGAGATTCTCCAGGACGGCTTCGGCTTCCTTCGCTCCGCAGACGCTTCCTATCTTGCCGGCCCAGACGATATCTACGTCTCGCCGAGCCAGATCCGTCGCTTCAACTTGCGCACCGGTGACACCATCGTTGGCAAGATCCGCCCTCCGAAGGAAGGCGAGCGTTACTTCGCACTGCTGAAGGTCGACACGATCAACTTCGATCGTCCGGAAAACGCGAAGAACAAGATTCTCTTCGAGAACCTGACGCCGCTGTTCCCGACCGTACGCATGAAGATGGAAGCCGGCAACGGTTCCACCGAAGACCTCACCGGTCGTGTCATCGACCTGTGCGCACCCATCGGCAAAGGCCAGCGCGGCCTGATCGTGGCACCGCCGAAAGCGGGCAAGACGATCATGCTGCAGAACATCGCGGCCAACATCGCCCGTAACAACCCTGAAGTTCACCTGATCGTGCTGCTGATCGACGAGCGTCCGGAAGAAGTGACCGAGATGCAACGCACCGTGCGCGGCGAAGTGGTCGCCTCGACGTTCGACGAGCCGCCGACCCGCCACGTGCAGGTTGCCGAAATGGTGATCGAGAAGGCCAAGCGCCTGGTCGAGCACAAGAAGGACGTGGTGATCCTGCTGGACTCCATCACTCGTCTGGCCCGTGCCTACAACACCGTGATCCCGAGCTCCGGCAAGGTGCTGACCGGTGGTGTCGATGCCCACGCGCTGGAAAAACCGAAGCGTTTCTTCGGCGCCGCGCGGAACATCGAGGAAGGCGGTTCGCTGACCATCATCGCCACCGCGCTGGTTGAAACCGGCTCGAAGATGGACGAAGTGATCTACGAGGAATTCAAGGGCACCGGCAACATGGAGCTGCCTCTGGATCGCCGTATCGCCGAGAAGCGTGTGTTCCCGGCCATCAACATCAACCGTTCCGGCACACGCCGCGAAGAGTTGCTGACCGCCGACGACGAGTTGCAGCGCATGTGGATCCTGCGCAAGCTGCTGCATCCGATGGATGAAGTCGCCGCCATCGAGTTCCTGGTCGACAAGCTGAAGACGACCAAGACCAACGACGAGTTCTTCCTGTCGATGAAACGCAAGTAACTCGACAAGACAGGCCAGCAAGAGCCGGGGAAACCCGGCTTTTTGCTATCTGTGCATTCACTATTCTGGACGGGCGGCGTTAAACTCGGGCCCCCGAACGCCACGGCCACCATGAGGCTTTTGCATGCAGTATCGCGACTTGCGCGACTTTATCAGCGGGCTGGAACAGCGCGGCGAACTCAAGCGCATCCAGGTGCCGGTGTCCCCCGTCCTGGAAATGACCGAGGTCTGCGACCGCACCCTGCGCGCAAAAGGCCCGGCGCTGTTGTTCGAAAACCCGACAGGCTACGACATTCCGGTCCTGGGCAACCTGTTCGGCACGCCGGAACGCGTGGCCCTGGGCATGGGCGCCGAAGCGGTCAGCGAACTGCGCGAAATCGGCAAGCTGCTGGCGTTCCTCAAGGAGCCCGAGCCGCCGAAAGGCCTGAAGGACGCTTGGTCCAAGCTGCCGATCTTCCGCAAGATCATTTCCATGGCGCCGAAAGTCGTCAAGGACGCGATCTGTCAGGAAGTGGTGATCGAGGGTGACGATGTCGACCTGGCCATGCTCCCGGTGCAGACCTGCTGGCCGGGCGACGTAGGGCCACTGATCACCTGGGGCCTGACCGTCACCAAGGGCCCGAACAAGGATCGCCAGAACCTGGGCATCTATCGTCAGCAAGTGATTGGCCGCAACAAGGTCATCATGCGCTGGCTGAGCCATCGCGGCGGTGCGCTGGACTACCGTGAGTGGTGTGAAAAACACCCCGGCCAGCCATTCCCGGTGTCGGTGGCCCTGGGCGCGGACCCGGCGACCATCCTCGGCGCCGTCACGCCTGTGCCCGACAGCCTTTCCGAATATGCATTCGCCGGCCTGTTGCGGGGCAACCGCACCGAGCTGGTGAAGTGCCGTGGCAACGACCTGCAAGTGCCGGCCACCGCCGAGATCATCCTTGAAGGGGTGATCCATCCAGGTGAAATGGCCGATGAAGGTCCGTACGGCGACCACACCGGTTACTACAACGAAGTCGACAGCTTCCCGGTGTTCACCGTCGAGCGCATCACCCATCGGATCAAGCCGATTTACCACAGCACCTATACCGGCCGTCCGCCCGATGAGCCGGCCATTCTCGGCGTGGCCCTGAACGAAGTGTTCGTGCCTATCCTGCAAAAGCAGTTTCCGGAAATCACCGATTTCTATTTGCCGCCGGAAGGCTGTTCGTATCGCATGGCCGTGGTGACCATGAAGAAGTCGTATCCGGGGCATGCCAAGCGGGTGATGCTCGGAGTCTGGTCGTTTTTGCGACAGTTCATGTACACCAAGTTCGTTATCGTCACCGACGACGATATCAACGCACGGGACTGGAACGACGTGATCTGGGCCATCACCACGCGCATGGACCCCAAGCGCGATACGGTGATGATCGAGAATACGCCGATCGACTACCTCGACTTCGCCTCGCCGGTGTCCGGCCTGGGGTCGAAGATGGGGCTCGATGCCACGCATAAATGGCCCGGTGAAACCACTCGTGAGTGGGGCCGGGTTATCGTCAAGGATGAGGCCGTTACCCAACGGATCGATGCCATCTGGAATCAGTTAGGAATAGATTGATGCGTGTAACCTTGCAGCCTTCCGGGGCGGTGCTGGAGATCCGGCCCGCCGAGCGGATTCTCGATGGCGCGCGGCGCCTGGGCTATGAATGCCCGCAAAGTTGCCGCAACGGCAACTGCCACGTCTGCGGCGCGTTGTTGGTGGAAGGCCGTGTGGAACAGGCGGGCGAGGTGCGCGATCACGGAGAGATCTTCACCTGCATCGCCGAGCCGCTGGAGGATTGCGTGGTGTTGTGGGATGGCGTGCTGTCGCCGGGTGAGCTGCCGGTACGCAACCTGGCGTGCCAGGTGGTCGAGTGCGCCGACGTGGGGGGTGATGTCTGGCGAGTGCACCTGCGTGCGCCGGCCGGTAAGCCGCCGCGCTATCACGCCGGGCAGTACCTGATGATCGAACGGGAAAACGGCGAAAAATCGGCCTTCTCCCTGGCCTCGGCGCCGCATTCGGGGCGCGAGCTGCAATTGCACGTGTTGGTGCGCGAAAGCAGTGCACAAGCCCTGCTGGAGCAACTGCGGCGCAACCCCAGCGTGCGTATCGAAATGCCTTTTGGCGACACGCATTTGTCCGAACTGCCCGATGGCCCGTTGGTACTGATCGCCGCCGGAACCGGCATGGCGCAGATGCACAGCCTGATCGAGCACTGCCGGGCGGCGGGTTTCAAGCACCCGGTGCACCTGTATTGGGGCGTGCGGCGGCCGGAAGATTTCTATGAAATCGAGCATTGGGACGAATGGAAAAAACTGCCGAACCTGTTCCTGCACAAAGTCGTCAGCGACTTGTGCGGCTGGGAAGGGCGCTGCGGGATGCTCCATGAAGCGGTGTGCGAGGACCTTAGCGATCTTTCCGGTGTGCACGTCTACGCCAGCGGCTCGCCGGCCATGATCTACGCCACGCTCGATGCGCTGGTGGAAGCCGGCATGGACGCCCATCAAATGCGCGCCGACGTGTTTGCGTATGCGCCGCGGGCTTGATAGCGACTGATCTGGATGGGTGGGCTTTTGTGGCGAGGGAGCTTGCTCCCGCTGGGCTGCGTAGCGGCCCCAACATCTTGCGGTCGCTGCGCAACCGAGCGGGAGCAAGCTCCCTCGCCACAACCGCGCGCATGTCCACCCGTCGATATAACCTCATATATTTCGTTTCGATATTTAGTCTTGAGGCTAGATACCGATAACGTATATAGGGTACGGGATGGCATTTAACTTGCCTTGCTCCCCATGAACGTCAACCCCATGACGGTCTCCATTCACTTTCCGACCCGCGAGGAGCCAAACGCTACCGGCCATGACCGCTATCGAATCCGCCATTACCTGTGCCTTGTACCCGCCAAGGCTCGACCTGGGGCCGCAGCTGACCCGTGAGCAATTGCTCGCCTCGATGCAATTGACCATGAGTCTCCACCAGGGCGGTCCGGTCTGGCTGTTCGCATACGGTTCCTTGATCTGGCGGCCCGAATGCACGGCGGTGGAGCGGATGCGCGGCCGGGTCCATGGTTATCATCGCGGTTTGTACCTGTGGTCCCACGAGCATCGCGGTACACCGGAGTTGCCGGGGCTGGTGTTCGGGCTGGATCGCGGCGGCTCCTGCAGCGGTTTCGCCTACCGATTGCCGGAGGAGAATCTCGAGAGTTCGCTGTTTGCCCTGTGGCAGCGCGAGATGCCGGTCCCGTCCTATCGCCCGCACTGGCTCAGTTGCCGTCTCGAGGATGGCAGCCGGGTGCAAGCCTTGGGGTTTGTACTGGAGCGACACCTGCCCAGCTATGCCGGCAACCTGCCGGACCATGTGCTGAGCCAGGTGTTCGAAAGCGCCTGTGGGCGTTATGGCACCACTCGTGATTACGTCGAGCAGACCATCCACGCCCTGCGCAGCCACGCCATGCCAGACCGGAATCTGGAGGCGCGGCTCAAGCGCTGCAAATCAGCGCTGGATCAGGCGATCGCTTCGCGGCTCTGACTGGCGATCTGCCTGTGCCACAGGGTTGGCGCAAGGAAGGCCATCGCCAGCAGGCAGGCGACAACCAGTAGGATGAAGCCGCCATCCCAGCCGAAATAGTCCACCGTGTAGCCCATCATGGCACTGGCCGCGACCGAACCACCGAGATAACCAAACAGACCGGTAAAGCCGGCAGCCGTGCCCGCCGCTTTCTTGGGTACCAGTTCCAGCGCCTGCAGACCCACCAGCATGACCGGACCGTAGATCAGAAAGCCGATCGCGAACAGCGAGATCATGTCGACCATCGGGTTGCCCGGCGGATTCAGCCAGTAAACGATCGTCGCAACGGTCACCAATGCCATGAACACCATGCCCGTCAGGCCACGGTTGCCCCGGAAGATCTTGTCCGACATCCATCCGCACAACAGCGTGCCGGGAATGCCGGCCCACTCGTACAGGAAGTAAGCCCAGGACGTCTTGTCGAAGTTGAAGTGCTTGACCTCTTTAAGATAGGTCGGCGCCCAATCCAGGATGCCGTAACGCAACAAGTAGACGAAGACGTTGGCCAGCGCGATGAACCAGAGCATTTTGTTGCGCAGCACGTATTTGACGAAGATGTCCTTGGCGCTGAATTCTTCTTCGTGGCTGGCATCGTAGCCTTCCGGGTAATCGTTCTTGTACTTCTCGATGGGTGGCAAGCCCGTCGATTGCGGCGTGTCGCGCATCACAATGAAGGCAAATACAGCGACCAGCAGCGCCACCGCCGCCGGTACGTAGAACTTGCTGTGCCAGTCGTTGAACCAGCCCATGCCAAGTATTGCCAGTGGACCGATCAGGCCGCCGCCGACGTTGTGGGCGGTATTCCATACCGAAACCACACCGCCGCGTTCTTTCTGCGACCACCAGTGCACCATGGTGCGCCCGCTAGGTGGCCAACCCATGCCTTGGGCCCAGCCGTTGATGAACAACAGGATGAACATCATGGTCACGCTGGAGGTTGCCCACGGTGCGAAACCGAAAACGAACATGACGCCGGCGGACACGATCAGGCCGAAGGGCAGGAAGTAACGAGGGTTGGAACGGTCGGACACGATGCCCATCAAAAACTTGGAAAGGCCGTAGGCGATCGCGATCGCCGACATCGCCACCCCCAGTTGGCCTTTTGTATAGCCTTGGGCGATCAGATCCGGAAATGCCAGGGTGAAGTTCTTGCGTAGCAGGTAGTAACCCGCATACCCGATGAAAATTCCGGCGAAGATCTGCCAGCGAAGGCGTCGATAGGTGCTGTCTATTTTTTCTTCAGGCAATGGCGCCTGATGTGGGGCAGGGCGAAAGAAAGCAAACATTCAAGAGCTCCAAATTTCTTGTTTTGACTGCGGATACGAATGTTACAGTTTCGTTACCGAAAATAGCATCGGTTCTTATCCACAAAAAAGCGGGAATGTTGGAGATGTTGTGTTCTTTTACGAACATGTCGCTCAGGTATAAATGAAGGGCGGTGTGGGAATGGCGAAACCGGGTCGTAGGGTTGCGGCCCGGTATAAACAATTCAGGTAAGCAATCAGCGAACCTGAACCACCACTTTTCCGACCGCCTTGCGTTGGCCAAGATCATTGATCGCCTGGGCAGCGTTGCTCAGCGGGTACACCTGCGACACCAGCGGCTTGAGCTTGCCCTCGGCAAACCAGCCGAACAATTGCTGGAAGTTGGCGGCGTTGTCCTGGGGCTGGCGCTGGGCGAAGGAGCCCCAGAACACGCCCACCACGGCGGCGCCCTTGAGCAGCGCGAGGTTCACCGGCAGTTCGGGGATGCGTCCGCTGGCAAAGCCCACCACCAGCAACCGGCCGTTCCAGGCGATGGCGCGGACGGCCTGGTCGAACAGGTCGCCACCCACCGGATCGTAGATCACATCGGCACCCTGGCCGTCGGTGAGGCGCTTGATTTCATCCTTCAGGCTGGTTTCGGTGTAGTTGATCAATTCGTCGGCACCAGCGGCCTTCGCCACGGCGAGTTTCTCCGCGCTGCTGGCAGCGGCGATCACCCGGGCGCCCATGGCCTTGCCGATCTCCACCGCCGCCAGGCCGACACCACCGGATGCGCCGAGCACCAGCAGGGTTTCGCCGGCTTGCAGGTTGGCCCGTTGCTTGAGGGCGTGCATCGAGGTGCCGTACGTCATGCTGAAGGCGGCGGCGGTGTTGAAGTCCATGGACGCGGGGATCGGCAACACGTTGTAGCCAGGTACCGCCACCTGCTCGGCAAAGCTACCCCAGCCGGTCAACGCCATCACCCGGTCGCCGACCTTCAAGTGGCTGACTTTCTCTCCCACTTCGCTGACGATGCCCGCCGCTTCGCCGCCAGGGGAGAACGGGAAGGGTGGCTTGAATTGGTATTTGCCCTCGATGATCAGCGTGTCAGGGAAGTTCACCCCGGCGGCATGCACGTCCAGCAGCACTTCGTTCTTCTTGGCGACGGGGTTGGCGACGTCTTCCAGCACCAGCGATTCGGCGGGGCCGAATTCTTTGCACAGCACGGCTTTCATCAGGGCTATTCCTTTGGGAGTGATGGCCGATAAGTGTAGGTGTGAGAGACAACGGGTCAACGAGCATGCCCTGCCCTGATAGCCGGCCATAAGCTTGTGCTTGAACGGCGGGGCGGTATGCTGGGCCGCAAACCGGATGAGGAATCAATTGTGAAAGCGTGGATCATGTTGATGCTGGCCCTGTCGTTGCCTGTGGCAGCGATGGCCGAAGAGGGCAAGGAAGCGAAGGAAGGCGAGGCGCCGAAGGTCAGCTACATCACCCTCAGCCCACCCTTTGTCGGCAACTATGGGCTCGACGGTACGGCGAAACTGAAGGTCTACAAGGCCGACGTGGCCCTGCGCGTGACCGGTGACGCCGCCGCTGCGGCGGTCAAGGCCAACGAGCCGCTGATTCGTAACCAGTTGGTGGCGCTGTTCGCCCAGCAGACCACCGAGGCCATGAATAACCTGGAAGCCAAGGAAAAGCTGCGTCAGGAAGCGTTGAAGCAGACCCAGCAGGTGATGAACGACGAAACCGGCAAGCCGATGGTCGATGACCTGTTGTTCAACAACCTGATCATTCAGTAAACCGGCTCGATCGCAGCCTTTGGCAGTGCCCGGATCTCCTGGCGCTGCCAAAGGCTGCTTTTTTTCGTCAAGACGCCAGGCTTTTCCGAAACCGGGCCAGGGCGATTGCAAAGAACAACAGCCCGATGACCGCCAGCGCCAGCAGGTCCGGCCAGATCACGCCAGGGCCGGCATCTCGGAACAGGATCGCCGCGCTGAGGCTGACGAAATGCGTCGAGGGCGAGCCTTGCATCACCCATTGCAACCATTGCGGCATGCTGTCCAGCGGTGTACTGCCGCCCGACAACAGCAGCATCGGAATGATGACCGGGATCGCCAGCAAGCCGAATTGTGGCGTCGAACGGGCGAGGGTGGCGAGGAAGATGCCCAGTGAGGTGCTGGCGAACAGGTAGAGTGCGGTCACCAGCAGGAAGAGCACCATGGAGCCGGCGAGTGGAACCCCCAGGGCGAACTTGACGATGATTTCCAGCGACGCCCAGGTGCACAGCACCACTACCAGCAGGTTGCTCCAGATTTTCGCCAGCATGATTTCCAATGCCGTCAGCGGCAGCACCAGCAAGTGGTCGAGGGTGCCGTGCTCGCGCTCGCGCAGCAGCGCGGTCCCCGTCAGGATGATCGCCAGGATCGTGATGTTGTTGACGATCTGGATCACCGCCAGGAACCAGCCACCTTCCAGGTTGGTATTGAACAGCGAACGCGTGGTCAGCCTCACGGGCGTTGCTTCGCTCGTTTGTGCCTGGCCGGCGTAGGTCGTCAGTTCCTGTTGGAAAATCCGTCCGATGTAGCCGGCGCCCATGAACGCCTGGCTCATGGCCGTGGCATCGACGTTGAGTTGCAGCGTCGGTTCGCGTCCTGCGAGCAGGTCGGCCTGGAAGTTGGCGGGCACGTTAATGACAAAGGTGTAGCGGCCACTGTCCATGACCTTGTCCAGTTCGGCATAGGGCAAGGCCATCGGGTTCTGGAACTCCGGCGGTTGCAGGACCTGGGCCAATTGGCGCGAAAGATGGCTCTGGTCTTCGTCCACTATTGCGACACTGGCGTTGTGGACGCCGATTACCGAGCCGGCGGCCGGCATGTAGATCGCCACCGTGAAGGCGTAGCCCAAAAACAGCAGCAGAACGGAGTCGTAGCGCAGGCTGGTCAGTTCCTTGAGCCCCAGACGCCAGATATGTGAAAGCGTGTGCATCAGGCCTCCTGCTTTTTCAGCATGATCAGGCTGAGTCCGGTGAAGCCCAGGAAAAACCCGCCCAGCGCCAGGCATTGCGGCCATAACTGGCGCAGATCCAGGGCCTTGGTGAAGGTGCCGACGGCGATATCCAGGAAGTAGCCGGCGGGAAACAACTGGCCCATCACCGCAGCGGCACCCTCCAGGGACGAACGCGGCACGATCAGCCCCGAGAACTGGATGGTCGGCAGGCTGGTGATGATCATGGTGCCGAGGATCGCCGCGATCTGGGTGCGAGTGAACGCCGAGATCAGCAACCCCATGCTGGTGGTCGCCAGTACATAGAGCAGGCCGCCCACCGCCAGCGTCAGGCCGCTGCCTTTGAACGGCACACCGAACAGCCAGCGGTTCATCGCTGTCAGCAAGGCGAGGTTTATCAGGCTGACCGCCAGGTAGGGCACTTGTTTGCCCAGCAGGAATTCCAGGCGGGTCAGCGGCGTGGCGTAGAAATTGGTGATCGAGCCCAGCTCTTTCTCTCGCACGATGCCCAGCGCCGTCAACATGGCTGGAATGAACGCCAGGATCAGCGCCATGACCCCGGGGCCGATGGCGTTGACGCTGACCACGTCCTGGTTATAACGAAAGCGCGTCTTCAGTGTCGCGCCGGGTTGCCGGTTTGGCGCGCGGCTGCTTATTTCAGCCAGTTGCTCAAGGTTGGCCTGGTGCACGGCCTGGACGTAGTTGCGACTGGTCTCGGCTCGAAACGGTATGCCGCCGTCCAGCCAGGCACCCACCGTCGGCTGGCGGCCGGCATAAAGGTCACGACCGAAACCGGGGGGGATTTCCAGGGCCAGCTTGATCTCCGAGCGCTGCAAGCGTCGGTGCAGCTCCTTCGCGTCGCGGATGATCGGCTGCTCCTCGAAGTAGCGCGAACTGCGGAACGCTTCCAGGTAGGCACGGCTTTGCGGGCTCTGATCCTGGTCATACACGGCGAAGGCCAGTTTCTCCACATCAAGGGAAATACCGAAGCCGAAGACCACCATCATGAACAAGGCGCCCAGCAGGGCGAATGCCATCCGCACTTTGTCGCGCAGCAGTTCCTTGCCCTCCCGGCTGGCAACGGCCCACAGGCGACCGAGGCTCAGGCCGCGCCGGTCCCGGGGGGCGTCGGCACTGTCGAGGGTCACGGGAGCGGCGTCTTGCTGCGTCTCGCCCTGGGCTTTTTCCAGGCAGGTGACGAACGCGGCTTCCAGCGTCTGGCCGTTGAACTGCGCCTGCAAGGCCGCCGGCGTGTCACAAGCCAGGACCTTGCCGGCGTGCATCAGCGAAATGCGATCGCAGCGCTGGGCCTCGTTCATGAAATGCGTGGAAAGGAAAATCGTCACGCCCTGTTCGCGAGACAGCTCGATCAACAGCCGCCAGAAATCATCCCGCGCAGCCGGGTCGACACCCGAGGTCGGCTCATCGAGGATCAGCACTTCCGGGCGATGCAGCACCGCCACCGCCAGGGACAAACGCTGACGCAGGCCCAGTGGCAGCGCGCCGGAGGGCTGGTCCGCCAATGCCTGGAGATTGAAACGCTGGATCAGTTCGTCGATGCGCTGGCGACTGTCCGTCGTGGGCAGGTCGAAGAGTTTGGCGTGCAGTTCCAGGTTCTGGCGCACGCTCAGTTCGCCGTACAGCGAAAAGCTCTGGGACATGAAGCCCACCCGCTTGCGGGTGGCGAGGTCCTTGGCGTTGACCGGGTTGCCCAGCAGCCGGGCACTGCCTTCGCTGGCGGGGATCAACCCGGTCAGCACCTTCATGGTGGTGGTCTTGCCGCAACCGTTGGAACCCAGGAACCCAAAGATCTCCCCGCGACCAATCGCGAAACTGACGTTGTCGACGGCGGTGAAATCACCGAAGCGCAAGGTGAGGTCGTGGGCTTCGATGGCAATGTCGGCGGTGTTGGCGCCCCTGGGGGGAATCACCAGCGGTTCGGCATCGCGGCCGATGTCGCCCTGGAAATGGGTGAAGGCCGAGTCGAGCTTGCCGTCCGGTGTGACCTTGGCCAGCTCCGCACTCAAGCCCTTGGCGATCAAGCGACCGTTGTCGAGCATCAGGCAATGCTCGAATTGCTCGGCCTCTTCCATGTACGCGGTGGCGACCAGCAGGGTCAGTTGCGGGCGTTGTCGGCGCACGTCTTCTATCAGTTCCCAGAAGCGTCGCCGGGACAGCGGGTCTACGCCGGTGGTGGGTTCGTCGAGAATCAGCAGGTCCGGTTCATGGATCAGTGCGCAGCACAGGCCGAGCTTCTGTTTCATGCCGCCGGACAGTTTGCCCGCCGGACGATCGGCAAAGCGCTGCAGATCGGTGGCCAGCAGCAAGGTGCCCATGCGCTGTTCGCAATCTGCCCGCGATAACCCGAACAGCGTGCCGAAGAAGCGGATGTTCTCGCGTATCGACAGGTCCGGGTAAAGGTTGCCTCCCAGCCCCTGGGGCATGAAGGCGATGCGTCGGTAGAGGGTGTTGCGATGGCGTCGGTCGTCGATCGAGGCGCCGAGCACGTCCAGTTGACCGTGCTGGAGTTTCTTCACCCCGGCAATCAGCCCCAGCAGGCTCGACTTGCCGGCGCCGTCCGGGCCGATCAGGCCGCAGCGAGTGCCGACGGGCAAGCTGAAGGCGATATCGCTCAACGCCACCTGCTGGCCGTAGCGATGCTCGATGCCCGAGGCGTGCAATGCCTCGCTGAGGGCGGTGGTCATTGCAGGTTGGCCGGCCAGTCGATGGGGGCAGTGCGTACATAGCCGGCGCCGGGCATGCCGGGTTTGGCCTGGGGCACTTCGCCGGGTTGGGTCAGGCGTACCTTGACGCGGAACACCAGTTTCTGGCGCTCATCACGGGTCTCGACTTCTTTCGGGGTGAACTGGGATTTGGCCGCGACGAAGCTGACCTTGGCCGGCAGCGGTCGCTCGGGCAGGGCGTCGAGCAGCAGGCGCGCTTCATCGCCCACCGCCAGTTTCCCGGCCACCGAGGCCGGCAGGTAGAGATTCATGTATTGGTCGTTCGGATCGATCATCAGCAACACCCGGCCGCCAGCGCCCAGCACCTCACCTGGCTCGGCCAGGCGCAACTGGATCACGCCGTCGAGCGGTGCCCGCAACGTGCTGTCATCTATTTCACTGGTGAGCTGCGCCACTTGGGCCAGGGTCGCGCCGATGGCCGCATTCGCCGCCGATACCTGGGCCCGGGCGGCGTTGACCGCGGCGTTGGCGGTGTCGGCGCGGGCTTGTTGCTGGTCGATGACCTGGCCGCTGGCGTAACCGCGCTTGAACAGTTCCTGGGTCCGCTTGAGCTCCTGATGGGCGAGCAATTGTTCGCTCTGGCGCAACTGCACGTTGGCTTCGGTGGCGGCAAGGTTCTGCCGGGCACGCACGACTTCGGCCTCGGCCTGGTTGCGCTGGGCCTCCAAGGTGCGGGTGTCCATGCGCGCCAGTACCTGGCCCTTGATGACGTTGTCGCCTTCGTCGACATGAACTTCGGCCAGGCGCCCGGGCGTCTTGCTGGCGATCTGGACCTCGGTGGCCTCAAGGCGGCCGTTGCCCATGCTCAAGCCTTCCGGCAGGCGATCGTGGCGTGACTTCCAGTAGCCGAAACCGCCGGCGGCCAGCAACACGGCCATCAAGGCAAAGGCAAAAAAACGCGAGGTACGATGGTTCTTCGACATGTCCGGCATCCTGCGGCTATAGCATCGAAGTCTGCGCGATCAATGGCCGAGCCAGCTTGATATCCATCAACTCATTGGCGATCAGCGCAGGGCAATCACCGCGGCCCATTGTTCGGCCGTGACGGGCATCACCGACAGTCGCGAGCCTTTTTGCACCAGTGGCATTTCAGCCAGGGCGGTCTGTTGCTTGAGGTAGTCGAGCTTCAGCACACGGGGAAACGTTTCGACATGGGCCACGTCGATCGCGGTCCAGGGGTTTTTGTCCGGGCCGGCCTTGGGGTCGAAGTAATGGCTGTCGGGTTCCAGCGCCGTTGGGTCGGGGTAGGCCGCGCGGACAATCCGGCCGATCCCGGCAATGCCTGGCTCGGGGCAACTGGAGTGGTAGAAAAAGAACGTGTCGCCCACCGCCATGGTTCGCAGAAAGTTACGCGCCTGGTAGTTGCGAACCCCGTCCCAGCGTACCTGGCCGAGCTTTTCCAAACCTTGGATGGATAATTCGTCGGGCTCGGATTTCATCAGCCAATAGGCCATGATTGCTACTCCTTGGCGGTGTTGAAAAAAATAGTTCAGCGATTTTATGACAAACCGACAGTCGGTTGACGCCAGAGTTTGCGTGTCGGGGCCGGTTGCCGCAAAATGCCGGCCTTCCAAGCTTGACGCTGCTGCACGGCCAATAAGAAAACCGCTGCTGTCATCGTGTGTGATGTGCCTTGAGGGGGGCAATCGATGAAACGCAAACCGGATTTGTTGTGGATCTTGGTCATTCTGTTCGGTCTGGGTGTCGTGACCACGGGTTACGCCCAAAGCCTGTGGGCCAACAAGACCGACGCGCCGGTGGAAATCACCCAACCCGCGTCATCGTTCAAACGCTGAATCCGCTTTCCTGGCGCCGCTGATGACCGCGGCGTCTACCCCGCGATATACCAATGCCTGTCGCTGACCGTTCCCTGCAGCGGCACGTCCCAGCTTGCCTGCGCCAATCGTTCGACTTTCTGGCATTCATGGGCCAGCCCCAATAGCGTCGGCTTGCGCCACTGCTTGCGCCGTGCCAGATACGCCAGGCTGCGGTCATAAAAGCCGCCGCCCATGCCCAGCCGACCACCCGCATCATCAAACCCCACCAGTGGCAACAACACCAGGTCCAGCGTCCAGACCTTGCGTTGCCGGGCGATGTTCTTGCGCGGCTCTGGGATGCGAAACCGGTTGGGCTGCATTTTTTCGCCGGGGTGGATTCGCTGGAACACCATCTTGGTCTGCGGCCACGGGCTGAGCACCGGCAGGTAAGTGGCCTTGCCCCGGCGTTGGGCTGCGCGCAGCAGCAGGCGCGGGTCGATCTCGCCGTCGTTGGGCAGGTACAGGGCGATGTGCTTCGCGCGGCGAAACAGCGGGTGCTGGGCCAGTTGCTTGTACAGCCCGTGGGCGGCTTGCCGTTGCTGGGCGGGCGTCAGGGCGTGCCGGGCCTGGCGCAGCAGGCGTCGAAGTTGCGGGCGGGGCAGCAGCGCAGGTTCGGTCATATCAGTGCTTCACGCAGTGGCGATGCCACAGCGTAACCGCAAAACAGGCTGCTCAGAAATGCCTGCGCCAGAAACGACAATGCCAGTCCACATGGACTGGCATTGTCTGGAATCAGGCTCCCCGGATGAACCGCTGTCGGCTTAGCCCTTGAACCCGAAAGTTCAAGGTGGAAGTTGCAGGGGGCGTTAAGGCTTTCCGTCAAGCGGACATGCACACCGGCCCCAACGTGCAACCCCCGTGGTTGTGCGTATCGGCTCAGGGACATCACCAACTGGCAAGCACCCCAGGGAGTGATGCGAGTATACCCCAGGCAGCCTCGCGAATCAGCCCTTGCTGACGTCTGGATCGGTGGCGAGCACCAGATCCACCCGATCGAGCAGGTCGCGCACCTGTTCACGGGTCGAGCCGCTGACCTGCAGGTCCGGCGTATCCTGGCGATGCAGCAGGTCGTGGGTGATGTTCAAGGCAGCCATCACGGCGATGCGGTCGGCACCGATGACTTTGCCGCTGCTGCGGATCTCGCGCATCTTGCCGTCCAGGTAACGGGCGGCGCTCACCAGGTTGCTACGCTCTTCCTGGGGGCAGATGATCGAATATTCTTTGTCGAGGATCTGCACGGTAACGCTATTGCTTGAACTCATGAGTCTTGCTCCAGGGCCTTGAGGCGCGAAATCATCGATTCGACCTTACGCCGGGCGATTTCGTTTTTTTCAATGAGATGCGCGCGTTCCTCGCGCCAGGTTTTTTCCTGAGCTAATAGGAGTCCGTTTTGGCTCTTAAGTTGCTCGACCCGGTCAATTAGCAGTTCGAGTCTGGCCATCAGCGCTTGCAGGTCGGTGTCTTCCATTGTGTCCACTGAAGATTGTGTCTGATGGAGGGTATGAGTCGCACAGCCTCTGATAGTCTTGGCGAGTCTGTCGATGTAGGATACAAGGCCTCCATTCTAGACATAGCGCCGTCTGGCGCCTAGCTGCCCATGCCCATTCAGAATTCCCCGTATCAAGCATTCGCCACCCTGCTGAGCACCAGCGGTCATCCTGTCTCGCCTGCCGAACTGCATGGCCTGCTGCTCGGTCGCAGCTGCGCCGGCGCCGGTTTCGATGCCGCCGGCTGGTTGGCCGACGCCGCCGAGCTGCTGGAAGGCGAGCCGGCGGACAACGTCCGCAACGCGCTTATCGGCCTGCAGGAAATGGTCAAGGGCGAGCTGACCAGCGACGACATGACCGTCGTCCTGCTGCTGCCCACTGACGACGCCCCCTTGGCTGAACGCGCCGCGGCGCTGGGCCAGTGGTGCCAGGGCTTCCTCGCCGGCTTCGGCCTGACCCGCCGCGAATACGCCTTGAGCGAAGAGGCCAAGGAAGTGTTGCAGGACCTGGCCGCGATCTCCCAGGTCCAGGATGCCCTGGAAGAATCCGATGACGGCGAAAGCGACTACATGGAAGTGATGGAGTACCTGCGGGTCGCGCCATTGCTGCTGTTCACCGAGACCAAGAAAACCGATGCAGCGGCCTCCAAGCCGTCCTTGCATTAATTTTTAGAGGGAACCCCGTCTGCCCATGATTCATATCCCGAAATCGGAATACAGCCGTCGCCGCAAGGCCCTGATGGCGCAGATGGAACCCAACAGCATCGCAATCCTGCCCGCCGCCGCCGTTGCGATCCGCAACCGCGACGTCGAGCACGTCTACCGCCAGGACAGCGACTTCCAGTACCTCAGCGGCTTTCCCGAGCCGCAAGCGGTGCTGGTGCTGATGCCCGGCCGCGCCCATGGCGAATACATCCTCTTTTGCCGCGAGCGCAACGCCGAACGTGAGTTGTGGGATGGCCTGCGCGCCGGCCAGGAAGGGGCGATCCGTGACTACGGTGCCGACGACGCGTTTCCCATCACCGACATCGACGACATCCTGCCGGGCCTGATCGAAGGCCGCGACCGGGTGTATTCGGCCATGGGCAGCAACCCGGAATTCGACCGGCACCTGATGGAGTGGATCAACGTGATTCGCTCCAAGGCCCACCTCGGCGCCCAGCCGCCGAACGAATTCGTTGCCCTGGATCATCTGCTGCATGACATGCGCCTGTATAAATCGGCGGCAGAAGTGAAAGTGATGCGCGAAGCGGCGCGGATTTCCGCCCAGGCGCACATTCGGGCGATGCAGGCGGCGCGCCCGGGGCTGCATGAGTTCAGCCTGGAAGCCGAGCTCGATTATGAGTTCCGCAAGGGCGGGGCGAAGATGCCCGCCTATGGTTCGATCGTCGCGGCGGGGCGCAACAGCTGCATCCTGCACTACCAGCAGAACGACGCGCTGCTCAAGGACGGCGACCTGGTGCTGATCGACGCCGGCTGTGAAATCGACTGCTACGCCAGCGATATCACCCGTACCTGGCCAGTCAGTGGCAAGTATTCGCCCGAGCAGAAGGCGATCTACGAAGTGGTGCTGGCTGCCCAGGAAGCCGCGTTTGCCCAGATCGCGCCGGACAAACACTGGAACCAGGCCCACGAAGCGACGGTGCGGGTGATTACCGAGGGGCTGGTGCACCTTGGGCTGCTGGAGGGTGAGGTGGACGCGTTGATCGCCAGCGAGGCCTACCGGGCGTTCTACATGCACCGCGCTGGCCACTGGCTGGGCATGGACGTGCACGACGTGGGTGAATACCGCGTTGGTGGCGAGTGGCGGGTACTTGAGGTCGGCATGACGCTGACGGTGGAGCCGGGCATCTACATCGGCCCGAACAATCGCAGCGTCGCGAAAAAATGGCGCGGCATTGGCGTGCGCATCGAGGATGACGTGGTAGTGACCAAAACCGGTTGTGAAATCCTGAGCCACGGCGTACCGAAGACGGTCGCCGACATCGAGGCCCTGATGGCCGCCGCCCGGACGCAAACGGCATGACCCGGGTCAATCTGGCGATCGTCGGTGGCGGCCTGGTTGGCGCGAGCCTGGCGCTGGCCCTGCAGGCCGGTGCCAAGGCCCGGGGCTGGAAGATCATGCTGATCGAGCCCTTCGCCCCCGGCGACGCTTGGCAGCCAAGCTACGATGCCCGGTCCTCGGCATTGTCCTACGGTGCCCGGCAGATTTATCAACGCTTGGGTGTCTGGCAGGAGATTTCCCGCCGCGCCGAACCGATCAAACAGATCCATGTGTCCGACCGCGGGCGGTTTTCCACGGCGCGGCTGTCGGCCATGGAAGAGGGCGTGCCGGCGCTGGGCTACGTGGTGGAAAACGCCTGGCTCGGCCAGTGCCTGTGGCAAGGCCTGGACCCGGAAGTGGTCAGTTGGCGCTGCCCGGCGCAGGTCACCCGCATGGAACCGCTGGTCGGCGGTTATCGCCTGACCCTCGACGACGAAACCACCCTGGAATGCGACCTTGCCGTACTGGCCGATGGCGGTCGCTCCGGCCTGCGCGAGCAGTTGGGTATCGGCGTGCGCAGTCGGCCCTACGACCAGAGTGCCTTGATCGCCAATATCACCCCCAGCGAAGCCCACAACGGCATGGCCTTCGAACGTTTCACCGATGACGGCCCGATGGCCTTGTTGCCGCTGCCGGAGAATCGTTGCGCGCTGGTCTGGACTCGCCAGGGCATGGACGCACAACGGCTGGCGGCCCTCGACGGGCACAGTTTCCTCAGCGAATTGCAGGGCGTGTTCGGCTATCGCCTGGGCACCCTGAAACAGGTGGGCGTGCGACATCTGTACCCGCTGGCGCTGGTGGAGGCCGAAGAACAGGTCCGTCCGCACCTGGCGATCCTGGGCAACGCCGCCCACAGCCTGCACCCGATTGCCGGGCAGGGGTTCAACTTGTCCCTGCGCGATGCCCAGGCTCTTGCCGATGCGCTGCTCGACAGCGAAAGCGAGCCGGGGGATTTTGCCGTGTTGCAAGCCTATCGCGAGCGCCAGCGAATGGATCAGGTCCTGACCGTGGGCTTTTCCGACCAGGTCACGCGGCTGTTCGCCAGCAACCTGCCGTTGGTGTCCCTGGGCCGTAACCTCGGCCTGTTGGGTCTCGACTTGCTGCCGCCGGCCAAGCGCTGGTTCGCCCGTCAGGCCATGGGGCTGGGGACGCGTCCCGATGCTTGAGGCCGGGGCTGTCATTTCTTTTCATGGGCGACCGATGTCGCCAGCAAAACAGGCTTAGAGCATGGAATTGCGTGCAGATCTGCTGATTGTCGGCGCCGGTATGGTCGGCAGCGCCCTGGCGCTGGCGTTGCAGGGCAGTGGCCTGCAAGTGCTGTTGCTCGACGGCAGCCCGATGAGCGTCAAACCCTTCGATCCCCAGGCCGCGTTCGAGCCCCGGGTCAGTGCCTTGTCGACGGCCAGCCAGCGGATCCTCGAGCGCCTGGGCGTCTGGGACGGCATCACCGCCCGACGCGCCAGCCCCTATACCGACATGCACGTCTGGGACGGCAGCGGCACCGGGCAGATCCATTTCTCGGCGGCCAGCCTGCACGCCGAGACGCTTGGGCACATCGTTGAAAACCGCGTTGTGCAGGACGCCTTGCTGGATCGACTGCATGACTGCGACCTGGGCCTGCTGGCCAATGCCCGGCTGGAACAGATGCGTCGTTCCGGTGACGACTGGCTGCTGACCTTGGCCGATGGCCGCACGTTGCGGGCGCCCCTGGTCATCGCGGCTGACGGCGCGAATTCCGCTGTGCGCCGCCTGACCGGCGTTGCCACGCGCGAATGGGATTACCTGCACCACGCCATCGTCACCAGCGTGCGCAGCGCCCGGCCGCATCGAATGACGGCCTGGCAGCGCTTCACCGACAACGGTCCGCTGGCGTTCCTGCCACTTGAGCGTGACGGTCAGCACGATTGGTGCTCGATCGTCTGGTCCACCACCCCCGGTGAAGCGCAGCGCTTGATGGCGCTCGATGAAACTCAATTCTGCAGCGAACTGGAACGAGCCTTCGAAGGCCAGCTCGGCACGGTACTGAGTGCCGACCCGCGGCTGTGCGTGCCGCTGCGCCAACGACATGCCAAGCGCTATGTAGCCGAAGGGCTGGCGTTGATCGGCGACGCCGCCCATACCATTCATCCGTTGGCCGGGCAGGGCGTGAACCTGGGCTTCCTCGACGCCGCCGTGCTGGCCGAAGTGCTGTTGCAGGCAGCCGGGCGTGGCGAACGACTGGCGGACGTGAAGGTGCTGAGCCGCTACGAGCGGCGACGCATGCCCCATAACCTGGCGTTGATGGCGGCGATGGAGGGGTTCGAGCGCTTGTTCCAGGCCGATCCACTGCCGGTGCGCTGGTTGCGTAACACCGGGCTGAAGCTGGTAGACAGCATGCCCGAGGCCAAGGCGTTGTTCGTGCGCGAGGCGCTGGGGTTGATTGGCGATTTGCCGGATCTGGCCAAGGCCTGAGAGGTGGGTTGGGGCTTATGGCCTCATCGCGGGCAAGCCTTGCTCCCACAGGTGTGCAGTTTGAGATGACCTTTGTGGGAGCAAGGCTTGCCCGCGATGGCGGACGCAAAAACACCTCGCATCTCAAAGTTGCAACATTTGGAAATGTGTCCACCCACTGTTCGATTGAGAAGCCAAATGTGAGTCCTTATCATTTGCGCACTTTATACTCGAGAGACTGCCCCCATGTCGGCACCCAAGCGCCTGCTGTCCGCCCTCGCCTTGACCCTGATCGGTACCACTGCCGCCCAGGCCGCCAATGAGGTGGTGGTCTACTCTTCGCGCATCGACGAACTGATCAAGCCGGTCTTCGATGCCTACACCAAGAAAACCGGCGTGTCGGTGAAGTTCATCACCGACAAGGAAGCGCCACTGATGCAGCGGATCAAGGCCGAGGGCGAGAACGCCACCGCCGACCTGCTGCTCACCGTCGACGCCGGCAACCTCTGGCAGGCCGAGCAGATGGGCATCCTCCAGCCGTTCACCTCGCCGGTGATCGACGCTAACATCCCGTCTCAATACCGCGCTTCTTCCCACGCCTGGACCGGCTTGAGCCTGCGGGCGCGGACCATTGTCTACTCCACCGATCGGGTCAAACCCGCTGAGCTGAGCACCTACGAGGCCTTGGCGGGTGACGAATGGGAAGGCCGCCTGTGCCTGCGCACGTCGAAGAAGGTCTATAACCAGTCGCTGACCGCCACCCTGATCGAAACCCACGGTGCGGAAAAAACCGAGGAGATCCTCAAGGGCTGGGTCCGGAACCTGTCCACCGACGTCTTCTCCGATGACACCGCGCTGCTTGAGGCGATCAACGCCGGGCAGTGCGACGTCGGCATCGTCAATACCTACTACTATGGCCGCCTGCACCAGCAGAAGCCGGACCTGAAGGTGAAGCTGTTCTGGCCGAACCAGGCCGACCGAGGGGTGCATATCAACCTCTCGGGGATTGGCTTGACCCAGCATGCACCGCATCCGGACGCCGCGAAGAAGCTGGTGGAGTGGATGACCACGCCGGAGGCGCAAAGCATCTTCGCCGACGTGAACCAGGAATTCCCGGCCAACCCGAAAGTCGAGCCGTCCAAGGAAGTAGCGGCCTGGGGCAAGTTCAAGGCCGATACCCTGCCGGTGGAAGTCGCGGGTAAACGCCAGGCCGAAGCCATTCGCATGATGGATCGCGCTGGCTGGAACTGAGACCTGTGGTGAGGGAGCTTGCTCCCGCTGGGCCTGTAGGAGCTGTGTAGGAGCTGTCGAGTGCAACGAGGCTGCGATCTTTCCCCACCCACTTGAATCTCAAGCGAAAGATCAGAAAGATCAAAAGATCGCAGGCTTCGCCAGCTCCTACAGAGCCCCGCGGGAGCAAGCTCCCTCGCCACATGACCGTTTGTTTAACGAGAGTATTCCTTGGCCCACCCCGCCCAACGCCGCTGGTATCCCCTGGTCTTCGCCATCGCCGTGCTGGTCCTGTTGCCCTTGAGCGTCTTGCTGCTGTCCTGGCAGAGCATCGACCAACAGATCTGGTCCCACCTGTGGGACACGCAAATGCCGCGCTTGCTGGGCAACACCCTCACGTTGATCCTTGGCGTGGGTGTCGGGGTGACGTTGCTGGGTGTCAGCCTCGCCTGGCTCACCAGCCTGTGTGAGTTCCCCGGGCGCCGCTGGCTCGACTGGGCGTTGATGCTGCCGTTTGCGATTCCGGCCTACGTGTTGGCGTTTGTCTTCGTTGGCCTGCTGGACTTTGCCGGCCCCGTACAGACGCTCATGCGGGAATGGTTCGGCAGCGGCCTGCGCCTGCCCCGGGTCCGTTCCACCGGTGGGGTGATCCTGGTGCTGGTGCTGGTCTTTTACCCTTACGTCTATCTGCTGGCGCGCAGTGCATTCCTGGCCCAGGGCAAGGGCTTGATGGAAGCCGCGCGGGTGCTCGGGCAATCGCCGTGGCAGGCGTTCTGGCGCGTGGCGCTGCCGATGGCCCGGCCGGCCATCGGTGCAGGCGTGGCGTTGGCGCTGATGGAAACCCTGGCGGATTTCGGCGCGGTGTCGGTGTTCAACTTCGACACCTTTACCACCGCGATCTACAAGACCTGGTATGGCTTCTTCAGCCTCTCCAGCGCTGCCCAACTGGCCAGCCTGCTGTTGCTGGCGGTGATGCTGGTGCTCTACGGCGAACGCCGGGCCCGCGGGGCCCACCGAGCCAGCAACGAACGTCCCCGAGCCAAGGCTTTGTATACGTTGCGCGGTCTCAAGGCCGTGGCAGCCAGCAGTTGGTGCTTCCTGGTGTTTGCCTGCGCGTTTGTCATTCCGGTGCTGCAGTTGGTGGTGTGGTTCTGGCAGCGCGGTCGTTTCGACCTGGACGAGCGTTATGCCGGGCTGATCGTCCACACCCTCTACCTGGGCGGCCTGGCCGCGCTGATCACCGTTTGCGTGGCCTTGCTGCTGGCGTTCGCCCGGCGGCTGGCGCCAACCCGTCCGATTCGTGCCGGCGTCGGCCTGGCGAACCTGGGTTATGCCTTGCCCGGTTCGGTGCTGGCGGTGTCGATCATGCTTGCATTCAGCTACCTGGACCGTGAGCTGGTCATCCCGCTGTCGAGCTGGCTCGGCGGGGCAGGCAAGCCGTTGTTGCTGGGTAGCCTGTCGGCGCTGTTGCTGGCGTATCTGGTGCGCTTCCTGGCCGTGGCCTACGGTCCATTGGAAAGCAGCCTGGCGCGAATTCGTCCGTCTTTGCCCGAGGCTGCGCGCAGCCTTGGGGTCAGTGGGCCACGACTGTTTTTCAAAGTGTATCTGCCCTTGCTGTTGCCCGGCACCTTGAGCGCGGCGTTGCTGGTGTTCGTTGACGTGCTCAAGGAAATGCCCGCCACCCTGCTGATGCGCCCGTTCGGCTGGGACACGCTGGCGGTGCGGATCTTCGAGATGACCAGCGAAGGGGAGTGGGCCCGGGCCGCGCTGCCAGCGCTGACGTTGGTACTGGTGGGGTTATTGCCGGTCATCGGATTGATACGCCGTTCGGCCCATCGAAACAGCTAGGTGTCAGTCCCACCTCATGCGGCTACAATGCGCGGCATTCGGTGCGGTCCGTCTGTCGGACCGGGCAACTGAGAACGTCAGAAAACTCCTTTTTTCAGACGTTCGCGCTATGCAGTGCCCGTCCGCACCTTCGCCAAGCCCGGAAGGAGAAACCCATGGGACAGCGTACGCCTCTGTATGACCTTCATCTCGCCCTCGGCGCGAAGATGGTCGATTTTGGCGGTTGGGATATGCCTTTGCACTACGGCTCGCAAGTCGAAGAACACCATCAGGTGCGTCGCGACTGCGGAGTGTTCGATGTATCCCACATGACCGTGATCGATGTCGCCGGCCCCCAGGCCAAGGTCTGGTTGCAGCGTTTGCTGGCCAATGACGTCGATCGTTTGCAGGACACAGGCAGTGCCTTGTACAGCGCGATGCTCAATGAGCGCGGCGGCATCGTCGACGACATGATCATCTACCGGGTCGAGGACGGCTATCGGCTGGTCTTCAACGCCTCGACTCGCGATCAGGACCTGGCCTGGATGCAGGCACAGCTCGGTGGCTACGACGTGCAGCTGCATGAGCGCCCCGAGCTGGCGATGCTGGCGATCCAGGGCCCCCAGGCCCGGCAGAAGATTGCCGAACTGGTGACGCAACCGCGCGGGCAAATCATCCAGCAACTCAAGCCTTTCGAAGGTCGCGCCGACGGCGAATGGTTCATCGCCCGGACCGGCTATACCGGCGAAGATGGCCTGGAAATCGTCTTGCCTGCCCAGGAGGCCCCGAGTTTCTTCAACGACCTGGTAGGGGCCGGCATTTCGCCCATCGGCCTCGGCGCCCGCGATACCTTGCGCTTGGAGGCCGGCATGAACCTCTACGGCCAGGACATCAACCAGGACGTTTCGCCGCTGGCTTCGAACATGGCCTGGAGCATCGCCTGGGAACCGGCGAGCCGTCCGTTCATCGGGCGCAGTGCGCTGGAAGCCGAGATTGCCAGCGGTGTGCAGCACAAACTGGTTGGGCTGGTGCTGGAAGAACGGGGTGTCTTGCGCGCCCATCAGGTGGTTCGCATCGCCAATGTTGGCGAAGGGGAGATCACCAGTGGTAGTTTTTCTCCTACGCTTAGCAAGTCGATCGCCCTGGCACGTGTTCCGATGGCTACCGCCGACCGTGCCGAGGTAGAAATTCGCGGTAAGTGGTACCCGGTACGGGTGGTCAAACCGACCTTCGTCCGCCATGGCAAAACCCTGATCTAACCTTTTGCGGCGGGCCGCTGGCCGCTGACACTTTCTCTTGAGGACACAGAATATGAGCGATATCCCTGCCGAACTGCGTTTTGCCGAAAGCCATGAGTGGGCACGCCTGGAAGCTGACGGTACCGTCACCGTAGGCATCAGCGATCATGCGCAGGAAGCCTTGGGCGATGTGGTATTTGTCGAGCTGACTGAAGTCGGTAAGGTCTTTGGCGCAGGCGACCAGGCCGGTGTGGTTGAGTCGGTCAAGGCCGCTTCCGACATCTATTCCCCTATCTCAGGTGAAGTGATTGCGATCAACGAAGAGTTGGGCGGTTCGCCGGAGCTGCTGAATTCCGATCCGTATGGCGCCTGGATCTTCAAGCTCAAGCCAAGCGACAAGGCTGAGCTGGACAAGCTGCTCGATGCGGCAGGTTACCAGGCCGCTATTGGCGAAGGCGAATAAGGACGACTGCACCTGTGGGAGCGAGCTTGCTCGCGATAGCGGTGGACCAGCAGCATTGATGTTGGCTGACACGCAGGCCTGGGTTGTCGGCACGCACTTTCTGCATCGCCGCTTCCAGGTAAGGGCCACGAATACCGCCGTCACTGGCGACGAAGCTGCCGGCATCATCCTGGGCGGCGACGATCAGCTTGTGATCCTTGAAAGTCAGGTAGGTGGAACCGGTGGTCGCACCGGATGAGATGACGTTACGCCAAAACGTGTCGGCCATTGCCGAGCCAACAGGTAGAGACAGCAAGGCTAGGGTAGCGACAGCAAGTTTGAGACGCATGATAGGGGACTCCACTGGGTTAACTATGATGTTGGATTACCTGCGCCTCTATTCAGTTCCATGCCTTGTCAGTCAGCCCGTTCCACCTGCAGCACCGCGCCTTCCTGCGCCACCACCCTGACCCGCATTCCCACGGACGACTCGGGCCCCTTGGCCAGCCAGACACTGTCGGCCACCTTGATCTTGCCGCGGCCATCGACAATCGCTTCATGAACCTGGAAGACCTTGCCGATCAGCTCTTGCCCGCGCAGGTTCAGGTGCGGCTGATCGCTTTGGCGCACCGCGCTGCGCTGGCGCCGCCACCAGTACAGCGCTGTTGCGATGGCGAACAGGCCGAACAACAGGAACTGCAGCTCCCACGGCATCTGCGGCAGGATGAACGTGAGCACGCCGACCGCCGCGGCGGCCATGCCGATCCACAGCAAGTAGCCGCCGGCGCCGAACACTTCAAGGATCAGCAGGAGACGCCTCTCGCCACAGGTGCTGCCACAGCTACTTCTGCTCGCTCTGCGGCGTCACCCGCAACACTTCCTCGACCGTGGTCAAGCCCGCCGCCACCTTTTGCGCCCCCGACAGTCGCAGGCTGCGCATGCCTTCCTTGAATGCCTGGCGGCGCACCGCCAGCAGGTCGGTGTCGGGGTGGATCAAGGCCTTGACGCTGTCGGTCAGTTGCATGATTTCGTAGACGCCCGCGCGACCGCGGTAACCGGTGTCACGGCATTCCAGGCAACCGACGGCCTGTTGGGCGTTGCTCGGCAGTGGCGCCTGCCAGGGCCGCGTCAGGGTTTGCCAGTCATCTTCGTCCAGGGTCAGGGGCGCCTTGCATTGCGGGCACAAGGTGCGCACCAGTCGCTGGGCCATGACTCCGAGCACGGTGGCCTTGATCAGGTAATGGGGCACACCTAGCTCCAGCAGGCGGCTGATGGCGCTCGGCGCGTCGTTGGTGTGCAGCGTCGACAGCACAAGGTGCCCGGTGAGCGCCGCCTGGATCGCCATCTCGGCAGTCTCCAGGTCGCGGATCTCACCGATCATGATGATGTCCGGGTCTTGCCGCATCAGCGCCCGCACCCCGGCAGCGAAGGTCAGGTCGATGTTGTGCTGGACCTGCATCTGGTTGAAAGAGGCCTCGACCATTTCAATCGGGTCCTCGATGGTGCAGAGGTTCACTTCTGGTGTCGCCAGCTTCTTGAGGGTGGTGTAGAGGGTGGTGGTCTTGCCGGAGCCGGTAGGCCCGGTCACCAGGATGATGCCGTTGGGCTGGCGGGTCATGTCCTGCCAGCGACGCAGGTCGTCGGCGGAGAAGCCGAGTTGGTCGAAGTCCTTGAGCAGCACTTCCGGGTCGAAAATCCGCATGACCATTTTTTCGCCGAACGCGGTGGGCAAGGTCGACAGGCGCAATTCCACTTCGCCGCCGTCCGGGGTCTTGGTCTTGACCCGGCCGTCCTGGGGTTTGCGTTTTTCGGCGACGTTCATCCGCCCCAGGCTCTTGAGACGGCTGACGATTGCCATCGTGACCTGCGGCGGGAACTGATAGACGGTGTGCAGCACGCCGTCGATGCGAAACCGCACGGTGCCCTGCTCGCGGCGCGGTTCGATGTGGATATCACTGGCGCGTTGCTGGAAGGCGTACTGGAACAGCCAGTCGACAATATTGACGATGTGGGCGTCGTTGGCGTCCGGCTCCTGGTCGCTGGCGCCCAGGTTGAGCAACTGTTCGAAATTGCTCAGGTTGCTCGGTTGCTGATCGACCGTGGTGGCGCCGCTGACCGATTTGGCCAGGCGATAGAACTCCACGCTCAAGCGCTGGATGTCCACCGGGTTGGCGACCACCCGCTTGATCGGCAGCTTGAGCACGTGGGTCAGGTCGGCTTCCCAACTGTTGACGTAGGGCTGTGCGCTGGCGACGGTGACGGCGTCACGATCGACCGCCACCGCAAGGATCTTGTGGCGCTGGGCAAAGGCATAGGACATCAAGGGTGTCACGGCCGCGACGTTGATTTTCAGCGGGTCGATGCGCATGTAGGGCTGGTCGGCCTGCTGGGACAACCACAGGGTCAGGTTCTCCAGGTCCAGGCGCTTGCCGGGTCGGCTGAGGTCGTCCAGGTGCTGGTTGGCGATGAACTCCAGCGGATGCAACTGGCTATTGGCGCTGTGGCGTCGGCGGGCGTTCAGCGCGGTTTCGGCTGAATCCTGGCTGATGAGGCCCTGGGTGACCAGTTGGCGCAGCAGATCGTTGAGGTCCAGCCAGCGGTCCTGAGTGGCGTGTTTGGTGGACATGCGGGTTCCTATTGGACAATTGCAGCAAAGCCGCGATACAGACGCTTCGGCGTCCTCGCTCGGTCTGCAAAAGAATAGTCCCGACCTCGTAGGCCGTTGGGCCACTACCCGACCAATGCGTTACCAATTCTTGCCCGTGGGTGTTCAACAGACGGCTTGGGCCGGCCCAACGTGCGCAATATCAGCGTCTTGCAGGTCCACCGAGCAGACGCTGATCAGGTTACGTAATTTTTCAGCGATGACCTGGGCACGGTGCCAGCTCAGCCCGTCCATGACGATGTCCAGCGATAGCATATCGCCTGGGCGTTCTACGTGAACCCGCTGCGGCGTCAGGCCCTGCAAGGCAAACAGGTTCAACGCCCGACACAGTAAATCCGGCTCGGCTTCGGCCAATATCTGGTACTGCACCCGACAATGGGTGTTGGCGGCGTGCCAGACGTCGGTGCGGGTCGGGACTACGGCAACGGCAACGGCTTCGAGTGGGGGCATGTTCGGTCTCCTTGGTGGCGGGAGAAATATTTACATGCCAGGCGGGGTATTTCTTATCTAAGATGAGTGATTCTGGCGACATTTCGAATCGCTTGATTCTCTACATCAATCATTTCGGGTTTGATTATGCACAGCGAATTGGATAGCTATGACCGCAGGATACTGGCGCTGCTGCAGGAGGATGCCTCGCTGTCCAGTGCACAGATCGCTGAACAGGTCGGCTTGTCTCAATCGCCATGCTGGCGGCGGATCCAGCGGATGAAGGAAGAGGGCATCATTCGTGGCCAGGTGACCCTGCTGGATCGCAAGAAAATCGGCCTTAACACGCAGATCTTCGCCGAAATCAAACTCAACGCCCACGGCCGTTCGAACTTCACCGAATTCACCGAGGCGATCCGCGGCTTTCCCGAAGTGCTGGAGTGTTACGTGCTGATGGGGTCGGTGGATTTTCTGCTGCGCATCGTCACGGCGGACATCGAGGCGTATGAGCGATTCTTTTTCGAAAAGCTGTCGATGGTGCCGGGGATCCAGGAAGTGAACTCGATCGTGGCGCTGTCGGAGATCAAGTCGACGACGAGTTTACCGGTGCTGCGCTGAGCTGGTTTCTGCGGTGTTTGTGCTGGCCTCATCGCGAGCAAGCTCGCTCCCACATTGGATCTCGATATAGACCCCTGTGGGAGCGAGCTTGCTCGCGATGGCGATCTTACAGGCGCAACAAAGTCTTCCAGGCCCGATTCTGGTAAACCGCAATCGCCTGTTGCTTGCGCGCATCCAGCGTTTCGTCGGTGATCGGTTGGTTGGCCAATTGCGCCAGTTTGTTCAGTTCACCGTAGAGGCGATCCATTTCCGGGATCTCCAGCACATGGCGGGCGTGGTGCAGCCAGGCCTGGATGCGTTCGATACGCGGCAGTTGCTCGGCCAGGTCTTCCGGCTGCTGCTGGTAGCGTTGCAGTTGCAGGGACGAGGATTCTTCGCCGAGCAGGCGCGGCAGCCAGCTGCCCAGTTGCGCCGCGCCCTGGCGATTGCCACGGGTGTTGCGCTCGGCGGCCCAGCTGCGCGCCAACAGCCAGCGTGAAGTGTTGAGGGAAAACAGGCCCCAGCGCGGGTCTTGCAGCTCTTCAAGGAACTGTTCCGGTGCCGCCTTGCGCACGTCTTCGTCATCCAGGCCGGCCTGGACCAGTGGGCGCCAGTCTTCCAGCAACGCGTCCAGGGCCAGGCGCAAGTCGTGGCTCGATTGGCGCGGCGCGGCCTGGCCGAGGCTGCTGAGCAGGGCACGCAGTTCGGCGAGGTTTTCCACCCAGTCCTGCAGCAGGCGCCAATGGCCGTTGAAACGGTATTGTTCGGCCAGGCGCTGGCTGCTGCCGAGCAGGTGCCAGCTCAGCGCGGCGAAGGCGTCATCCAGCGGCGTTTCGGCGGTCAGTTGTGGCGCTGGCAGGCTCAGGGCGTAGCTGCCCGCGTCATACAGGCGATAGCCACGCTCGGCCTTGCTGATGTCGCAGGGCATCAGGGGCAGGGTCGCGGCCAGCTCGGCGGCCAGTTCCAGCAGGGCGGCGGGTTCGCCTTCGCGCAGTTCCAGCTCCAGTTCGCAGATTTCTTCCTTCTGCTTGCCGACCACCACATGGCCCAGGTCCAGGGCGGCTTCGATGACCACCTTGCTTTTGCCACGGCCCCAGGCGATTTCAGCGCGTTCGCGAACGAAATCGGTGGTGAAGATGGCCTTGAGGGTTTTCTTGTCCAGTTCGGCCAAGGCCTCGGGCCAGCATTCGCCGTCGAGCTTCTTCAGGTCGAGCTTGGCCTTGGGCAGGTGCCAATCGTACTCGTTGCGCTCGGACAAGCCGGCGACGCTCTGGCCGCGGGTCTTGAGGGTCTGGATCACCTCTTCGCCGTCACGACGCAGGCGCAGGGCGACCTTGGCCTGGGCCAGGTCACGCTCCGGCGTGTCGAAATACTGGTTCATCAGTTCGTGGCGTTCCCAGCCACTCTTGTTGCGTTTTTTCAGCAGCGGATGCTCGCGCAAGGCTGCCAGGGTCTCGCGGCTGACGCGGAGTTTGATTTCGGTTTCTTTCTGCATGGCCGGAAAATCCAGGGATCGGGTGTGCAGCCGGGGGAAGGTGTGGCTGCCAAGGCCGTGCAGTGTACAGGACTCACTCGCCCTAGGTTTATTCCTGGGTCCAGATGGTTCTATGATGAACGCCAATCTGTAAGCCCGGAGTCAGCGATGCCTTTGCCGTCCATGAAAGATCAATTCGCTGCCCTGATCGCCGCACCTTCGGTCAGTTGTACCCAGCCTGGGCTGGACCAGTCCAACAGTGCCGTGATCGAGCTGCTGGCAGGCTGGCTCACCGAGCTGGGGTTCTGCTGTGATATCCAGCAGGTCAACCCCGGCAAATTCAACCTGCTGGCCAGTTTTGGCAGCGGTCCCGGCGGGCTGGTGCTGGCTGGCCACAGCGACACGGTGCCGTTCGACGGCGCGTTGTGGCAGACCGATCCGCTGAAGCTCACCGAGGTCGATGGCCGCTGGGTGGGCCTGGGCAGTTGTGACATGAAGGGTTTTTTCGCCTTGGCCATCGAAGCGGTCAAGCCGCTGCTGGACCAACCGTTCAAGCAACCGCTGCTGATCCTCGCGACCTGCGACGAAGAAAGCTCCATGTCCGGCGCCCGGGCCCTGGCCGATGCCGGGCGACCACTGGGGCGCGCGGCGGTGATCGGTGAGCCGACCGGCCTGCGGCCGATTCGCCTGCACAAAGGCGTGATGATGGAGCGCATCGACATTCTCGGGCGCAGCGGCCATTCCTCCGATCCGAGCCTGGGCCACAGCGCGCTGGAAGCCATGCACGATGCCATGGGCGAACTGCGCGGACTGCGCCTGCAATGGCAACGTGAGTTCCGTAACCCGCAGTTCACCGTGCCACAACCGACCCTGAACTTCGGCTGCATCCATGGCGGCGACAATCCCAACCGCATCTGCGGCCAATGCTCCATGGAATTCGACCTGCGCCCGTTGCCGGGCATGGACCCGCAAGTGCTGCGGGCGGCGATCCAACAGAAGCTGAACCCCATCGCCGAACGCCATCAAGTCAAGATCGACTACGCACCGCTGTTCCCCGAAGTGCCACCCTTCGAGCAGGCCGAAGACTGCGAGCTGGTACGGGTGGCCGAGCGACTTACCGGCCATCGTGCCGAAGCAGTGGCGTTTGGCACCGAAGCGCCTTATCTTCAGCGCCTTGGCTGCGAAACCCTGGTGCTCGGCCCTGGCGATATCGCCTGCGCCCACCAACCGGGCGAGTACCTTGAAATGTCACGTTTGCAACCTACCGTACAGTTGTTGCGGCAGTTGATCGGCCATTACTGCCTGACGCCGGCCACGGTCGGTTAAATTGCCCCCTTGCGGGGCCGTATTCATCACATGAGGAGAGCGCGCGTGTCGCCAAGCCTGTTCCGACGATAACCACCAGCCCCGTTGTGCGTTCTGTTTCGTCTTTGTTTTGGCTGTTATTTATTACAGGTCCAGGTTCATGCCCGAATACGTCAATTGGCTTCGTCACGCTTCGCCCTACATCAACGCCCACCGCGATTGCACCTTCATCGTCATGCTGCCCGGCGACGGGGTGGAACACCCTAATTTCGGCAACATCGTCCATGACCTGGTGCTGCTGCACAGCCTCGGCGTGCGCCTGGTGCTGGTCCATGGTTCGCGCCCGCAGATCGAGACCCGCCTCGCTGCACGGGGCCTCACGCCTCATTACCACCACGGCATGCGCATCACCGATGCCGCGACCCTGGAGTGCGTGATCGACGCGGTCGGCCAGTTGCGCATCGCCATCGAGGCCCGCCTGTCCATGGACATGGCGTCCTCGCCCATGCAGGGCTCGCGGCTGCGGGTCGCTAGCGGCAACCTGGTCACCGCGCGTCCCATCGGCGTGCTCGAAGGCGTGGATTATCACCACACCGGTGAAGTGCGCCGGGTCGATCGCAAGGGCATCAATCGCTTGCTGGACGAGCGCTCCATCGTGCTGCTGTCGCCGTTGGGTTATTCGCCCACCGGAGAGATCTTCAACCTCGCCTGTGAAGACGTTGCCACCCGGGCAGCCATCGACCTGGCAGCCGACAAGCTGCTGCTGTTCGGTGCCGAACAGGGGCTTATCGGTGAGGACGGGCGGCTGGTTCGCGAATTGCGCCCGCAACAGGTTCCGGGCCATATGCAACGCCTGGGCAGCGACTATCAGGCCGAATTGCTGGATGCGGCAGCCCAGGCCTGTCGGGGCGGCGTCGCGCGCAGCCATATCGTCAGCTATGCCGAGAACGGTGCGCTGCTGGCCGAACTGTTCACCCGCGATGGCAGCGGGACGCTGGTGGCCCAGGAGCAATTCGAGGTGGTACGCGAAGCGGCCATTGAGGATGTTGGCGGCCTGCTGGACCTGATCAGCCCGCTGGAAGAGCAGGGGATCCTGGTGCGTCGCTCCCGCGAAGTGCTGGAGCGCGAGATTGAGCAGTTCAGCGTGGTCGAGCGCGAAGGCATGATCATCGCTTGCGCGGCGTTGTACCAGATTGCCGATTCGGACGCCGGGGAGCTGGCCTGCCTGGCCGTGAACCCGGAGTACCGCCATGGTGGCCGGGGCGATGAGCTGCTGGAGCGGATCGAAACCCGGGCCCGCGCCCAGGGGCTCAAGACGCTGTTCGTGCTGACGACCCGGACCGCCCACTGGTTCCGTGAACGTGGCTTTGAACCCAGCAGTGTCGAGCGCCTGCCGGCGGCGCGGGCTTCGCTCTACAACTACCAGCGCAACTCGAAAATCTTCGAAAAATCCTTGTAAGCGGCCGTCGGAAAATTCGCGCTGTCGCGATCTTCTTGATTTCAGACAATGAGCAGCTAGTCTGGAACACGTCAAGATCGCGGCATGCGCGCGCAGTCTTGAACAGGAATCGAAGGCGCAGGAGGCGCGCAAACAGATCTCGCCGCCAAGAATTCGCGGGCCTCGTAAATCCCCGACGAATCAGCATTCAGTAATTCCCTGCGTCGCCGATAAGTCATGTCACGGCCTGATGGTGCCGTGATGGCACTCATATGTCGAAATGAGCTGAAAACTGTTGAAACAATTCTTTTTGGAATTATAAACAATCCATTATTCTGCGATCCGGTGTAGAGGGGTTAGACCATAGTCGTAGTCATAAATGGTTACGATTGACTTGTCAGTCACGGTCTGGCGCTAATCGCGCATCCGCGGAATCCGGGCGTTCGATCCGGAACCAAAGACACACAAGAATTAGAAAACGAGAGGAGCGAAGCATGAACAAGTCCACCTTGGCCCTGGCTGTGGCCGTTGGGGTTTTGGCGCAGCAGGCAGGCGCCGCTGGTTTTATCGAGGACAGCAAGGCGTCTGTCAGTTCTCGTACCCTGTACTTTGATAACGATAACCGCGAAGGCGGCAATGACCAGCGTGAGACGGCTACTGGCCTGAAATTCGACTACAAGTCCGGCTTCACTCAAGGTGTTGTTGGTTTCGGTATCGATGCCCAAGCACTGGTCGGTATCCACCTCGATGGCGGCAGAGGCCATCACCCGGATACCAACTCCTTCGTTCCAAGCGATTCCGATGGCTCCGCCGTACACGACTGGAGCCGTCTGTCCGGCAACGTGAAGGCGCTGTTCTCCAAGACCGAGGCCCACCTGGGTGGCGCCCTGGCGCCTAACCTGCCGATCCTGGTCGCCAGCGACGGTCGTCTGCTGCCGCAAACCTTTGAAGGTGGCACCATCACCTCCAAGGAAATCGACAATGTGACGTTCAACGCCGGTCAGCTGGAACACGTTGTGGGTCGTGCCGGCACCAACAGCACTGGCATGTCGGTAAACGGCGGTACTGAAGACAGCAACCAGTTCCGTTACGGCGGTGCCGACTGGAAGGTCACCAAGGACCTGACGCTGCAGTACTACTACGCCAACCTGCAGGATTACTACAAGCAGCACTTCCTGGGCGCAGTACACGTTTTCCCGATCAGCGAAGGCCAGTCGTTCAAGACTGACCTGCGTTACTTCGACAGCAGCTCGGATGGCCGCAACGGTGATGCGGGCTATCGCTTCAACAACAACGGTGGCTACGCCAAGAACCCGGGCGAGGTCGATAACAAGACCTGGAGCGCCATGTTCACTTACACCTTGGGTGGCAGCGCGTTCCTGTTGGGTCACCAACAAGTCGGTGATGACGGTGGCTTCGTCTACCTGAACCAGGGCAGCCTGCTCAATGACGCCGGTCGTAACGAAGGCGCGGGTGGTTCCAGCTTCTACCTGTTCACCGACAGCATGATCAACGCGTTTGTCCGTGCTGGTGAAAACACCACCTTCGGTCAATACTCCTACGACTTCACGGCCCTGGGTGCTCCAGGCCTGAAGGCTTCGATTGCCTACCTGCACGGTGATGACATCAAGTCGGCTACCGGCGGCAGCGACACTTCCGAGTGGGAACGTGACATGCGCCTGGACTACGTCGTCCAGCAAGGCCCTCTGAAAGGCTTCGGCACCACCCTGCGTCACGGTACCTACCGTGGCAGCAGCACCGGTATTGCCGACCAGGATCAGACCCGCCTGATCTTCAACTACACTTACAACTTCATGTAAGACGTAGCGAAGTAAAAAAAGCCCCGCCCGGCAGCACGCCGGGCGGGGCTTTTGCGTTTTTGGGGACGCGAGAGGGTTCTCTTAGCGTTCCCGCCGCTATGGTGCGGACTCCGCCGCGTCCTTACGCAGGATGAATGTGCTGAATGCAAGAAAGTCATCCAGATGTCCGGTAATGATCGCGACCATGATCGGCAACTGCAGGGCTTGGTAGTCATGCACGGCGATATTCCTGAAGCCCACCATGTTCTTCAGGTTCTTCACCAGGCCTTCTTCCACCCAGCCCCCTTGAAAAAGCAACTCGAATGTATCGCGGGCACTTTGCGGGACCCCCAATCGCTCACGTCGAATCAAATGCTGTCCCATATCCAGTGCCGCTTCGCACGCACGCTGGATGTTCAGGACGGCCGAATCCTGGCGAGTGAAATCGGTGGCAAACGTAGCGGGATCTTTCTCGTATTCCTCTCGCACCCTGGCGACGCAACGCTCGATACTCGCTGCTTTATTGATCAGTACGTCATCGGCCATACACGCTGCCTTCTTCCTGAATATCCTTGAGCAATCCCGCCCGAGCCTCATCGAGAGCGGTTTTTTCGCTGAGAATAAAACACTCGAACAACCCCGCCTGTACGTCTCTGGCCCAGAGCCTCTGACCTCGGGTAAGGATCTGGTACTGCATCACGGTCGTTGCCTCGCGTAGATCGATCAGATCCACCGGACTGCCCGCGATATCCGCCAAATCCCCTGAAAGCTGCCATAACGACACAGGATCGACCTCGCCGGACAAGAGCACAGCCAAATCGACATCACTGTCAGGCCCGGCGGTGCCCTGTGCATGGCTGCCGAACAGGTAAACCGCCAGCAGTCCAGGGAGATGGTTTTGCAGATGGGCCAACAAGGCTTGAGTGTTCATGCTGCCTATCCTAGCCGCTCGTCCTGAAATCGCGTCAATAATTTCCGCAGTGTGGGTACAAAACAAAAAAAAGCCCCGCCCGGCAACACGCCGGGCGGGGCTTTTGCGTTTCGGGTCTGGCCCACCCCTGTAGCCTTCCCCGAACCTTCTCCTCTTTTCAGCAACTCGAGGCCTTCTCGAAACCTCGGAAATGATCTTGGGCCGCTATGTGTTGTGGCGCCAGTGAACAGTTTTTTATATTCCCTATCGATCTAGATAAATGGATATTTATTCTTTTTAAAGCAATCGAAAGCGGTGCAAAGTTGGGCTCACAACAACCTCATCCAGGAGCCGCACCATGAGCCTCAGACTCGGCGACATCGCCCCCGACTTCGAACAGGATTCCAGCGCCGGCAAGATTCGCTTCCACGAATGGCTCGGCGACAGCTGGGGCGTGCTGTTTTCCCACCCGGCGGATTTCACCCCGGTGTGCACCACCGAGTTGGGCCTGACCGCCAAGCTCAAGGACGAATTCGCCCAGCGCGGGGTCAAGGCCATTGCCCTCTCGGTTGACCCGGTGGACTCGCACCACAAATGGATCGAGGACATCAACGAGACCCAGAACGCCGTGGTCAATTTTCCGATCCTGGCCGATGCCGACCGCAAGGTGTCGGACCTGTACGACCTGATCCATCCCAACGCCAGCGACACTTTGACTGTGCGTTCCTTGTTCGTGATCGACCCGAACAAGAAGATCCGCCTGACCATTACCTACCCGGCCAGTACCGGGCGCAATTTCAATGAGATCCTGCGGGTGATCGACTCGCTCCAATTGACCGACAACTACAAAGTCGCCACCCCGGCCAACTGGCAGGACGGCGATGAAGTGGTGATCGTGCCGTCGCTCAAGGATGAAGAGGAACTCAAGCAGCGTTTTCCCAAGGGTTACCGCGCCGTGAAGCCTTACCTGCGCCTGACCCCGCAGCCCAACCGCTGACGCAACCCCTGAACCTGACTCTGAAGCTGTGGGAGCGAGCTTGCTCGCGATGGCGTCGGATCTGCCAACGTCGATGTCGACTGATACACCGCTATCGCGAGCAAGCTCGCTCCCACAGGGGATTTCTGTGCACCAAGGGTTTTGGCCGTTTCGACGGCCTTTTTTTATTGCTTGAAGAGAGTGGGTTTCATATCTCCAAATTGCATAACCAAATGAATAAATATGATTTAAAGATATATTAATCCCCTGTTATGGTTTGACCCATACAGCGAGATCGCCCACCGCGAATCGCACGTGACAGTTAAGGAATGGCAGGCATGTTGGTCGTCTCACTCGGTGGCAGTCCCAGCCAACGCTCCCGCTCCGGGGTGCTGCTGGAGCGGTCGCAACGCTGGTTGCAGCAGCAAGGTGTGGAAGTGGTGAGCTATCAGGTACGCGACTTTCCGGCCGAAGATCTGCTCCATGCCCGTTTCGACAGCCCGAAGGTGATCGACCTGCTCCAGCAGATCGAAAATGCCGACGGCCTGTTGATTGCCACGCCGGTGTACAAGGCGTCTTTTTCCGGTGCGCTGAAGACCGTGCTGGACCTGCTGCCTGAACGGGCCCTGGCTCATAAAGTGGTGTTGCCGATGGCAACCGGCGGCAGCATCGCCCACATGCTGGCAGTGGACTACGCCCTCAAGCCGGTGTTGTCTGCGCTCAAGGCCCAGGAAATGCTCCATGGGATCTTTGCTGAAGATAGCCAGATCGCTTATGGCGAAGGCAGCGCCCAGGCGCAATTGGTACCGGCCCTGCAACAGCGCCTGGACGAGGCGCTGGAACAGTTTTTCAGCGCCATGGCCCGTCGGCCCAGGCCGTTGGACCCAAATGTATTGAACGAACGTTTGTTGAGTGCTCGCTGGAGCATTTGACCCCCGAACACCCTGATTCAACTCACCTTACTCAGCCGCCAACGGCCAAGCAGGTGCAGCCAAAACCCCACAGCAAAAAGGAGAGGCGCCATGCGCACTGTCATTTTGCGTCGCGGGCTGGTCGCTCTGTTTGCTGCGGCTGTGTCCCTCGGCGTCATTACTCAAGCTCAAGCCGAGACCTTGCGGATCGGTTACCAGAAATACGGCACCCTGGTGCTGCTCAAAGCCAAGGGAACATTGGAAAAACGTCTCGCCGCCCAAGGCGTGGACGTGCAATGGACCGAGTTCCCCGGTGGCCCGCAGCTGCTTGAGGGCTTGAACGTCGGTTCCATCGACTTTGGCGTGACCGGTGAAACCCCGCCGGTGTTTGCCCAGGCCGCAGGCGCCGATCTGCTCTACGTCGCTTACGAGCCACCGGCGCCCACCAGCGAGGCGATCCTGGTGCCCAAAGGCTCGGCCATCCAATCGGTGCAAGACCTCAAGGGCAAGAAAGTCGCGCTGAACAAAGGCTCCAACGTTCACTACCTGCTTGTACGAGCGCTGGAAGATGCCGGCCTGAAGTATTCCGACATCCAGACCGTTTTCCTGCCACCGGCCGACGCCCGCGCCGCGTTCGAGCGTGGCAGCGTCGACGCCTGGGTGATCTGGGATCCTTACCAGGCTGCCGCCGAACAGCAGTTGCAGGCACGCACCCTGCGTGACGGCAAAGGCATCGTCGATAACCACCAGTTCTACCTGGCCACCAAACCCTATGCGCAAAAAAATCCCCAGGTCATCACGACGCTGGTGGAAGAGGTGCGCGCAGTGGGGGAGTGGTCCAGGGCCAATCCTGACGACGTGACCAAGCAGGTATCGCCGCTGCTCGGCCTGCCGGCGGACATCACCCTGACGTCGGTGAAACGCCAAGGCTATGGGGCGTTGTTCCTCACGCCGGAGGTGGTGGCGGCGCAGCAGAAAATCGCCGACAGCTTCTATCAGCTCAAATTGATTCCCAAACCCTTGAGCATCAAGGACGTGATCTGGACGCCGCCGGCGGCCGTTGCGAAAGCGCAGTAATTCGATTCCTTAGGAGACCACTCCATGAGCCTCAATATTTTCTGGTTCCTGCCTACCCACGGCGACGGCCATTACCTTGGCACTGCCGAAGGCGCCCGCGCCGTCGATCACGGTTACCTGCAACAAGTCGCCCAGGCGGCGGATCGACTGGGTTTCGGCGGTGTGCTGATCCCCACCGGGCGTTCCTGCGAGGACTCCTGGCTGGTGGCCGCTTCGTTGATTCCGGTGACCCAGCGCCTGAAATTCCTCGTTGCCCTGCGTCCCGGGATCATTTCCCCGACGGTGGCCGCGCGTCAGGCTGCGACCCTGGACCGGCTGTCCGGCGGACGTGCGTTGTTCAACCTGGTGACCGGCGGCGACCCGGATGAGCTGGCCGGCGACGGCCTGTTCCTCGACCACGAGCAACGCTACCAGGCGTCGGTGGAGTTCACCCGCATCTGGCGCCGGGTGCTGGAAGGCGAAACCGTGGATTACGACGGTGAGCACATCAGTGTGAAGGGCGCCAAGCTGCTCTATCCACCGATCCAGCAACCGCGTCCGCCGCTGTATTTCGGTGGCTCGTCGGAAGCCGCCCAGGATTTGGCCGCCGAGCAGGTGGAAATGGTGCTGACCTGGGGCGAGCCGCCAGCAGCCGTCGCGCAAAAGATCGAACAAGTACGGGCCAAGGCTGCGAAATTGGGGCGTACGGTACGCTTCGGCATCCGCCTGCATGTGATCGTGCGTGAAACCAACGCCGAAGCCTGGCAAGCAGCCGACCGGCTGATCTCCCACCTGGACGACGACACCATCGCCCGTGCCCAGGCTTCCCTGGCGCGCTTCGACTCAGTGGGCCAGCAACGCATGGCCGCGCTGCACGGTGGCCGTCGCGACAAGCTGGAAGTCAGCCCCAACCTCTGGGCCGGCGTCGGCCTGGTGCGCGGCGGTGCCGGTACGGCGCTGGTGGGCGATGGCCCGACCGTGGCGGCGCGGGTCAAGGAATACGCTGACCTCGGCATCGACACCTTTATCTTCTCCGGTTATCCACACCTGGAAGAGTCCTATCGCGTAGCGGAACTGTTGTTCCCACACCTGGACGTCGAGCGTCCGGAATTACCGAAAAGCCAGGGCTATGTGAGCCCGTTCGGTGAAATGGTCGCCAACGATATTCTTCCCAAAGCTGCGTCCCAGAGCTGAGGCGGCCATGAAGAAAATCATCCACACCCTCGCGCCCTGGGCGGTGCCACTGCTGTTGCTGGCGGTATGGCAACTGTCGGTATCGGCCGGTTGGTTATCCACGCGGATCCTGCCGGCACCTGTGGCCGTGATCGAGGCCGGGATCAGCCTGGTGCGCAGCGGCGAGATCTGGACGCACCTGGCGATCAGCGGGTGGCGCGCAGCAGTCGGATTCCTGATCGGCGGCGGCATCGGCCTGGCCCTGGGCTTCATCACCGGTTTGTCGAAATGGGGCGAACGCCTGCTGGACAGTTCGGTGCAGATGGTGCGGAACGTGCCGCACCTGGCGCTGATTCCGCTGGTGATCCTGTGGTTTGGCATCGATGAGTCGGCGAAGATTTTCCTGGTGGCGCTGGGTACGTTGTTCCCGATCTACCTCAACACCTACCACGGCATTCGCAACGTCGACCCGGCGCTGGTGGAAATGTCCCGCAGCTACGGTTTGTCCGGCTTCAGCCTGTTTCGCCAGGTGATTTTGCCGGGCGCCTTGCCTTCGATCCTGGTGGGTGTGCGCTTTGCCCTGGGTTTCATGTGGCTGACGCTGATCGTGGCGGAAACCATCTCGGCCAGCTCCGGCATCGGTTATCTGGCGATGAATGCCCGGGAGTTCCTGCAGACCGATGTGGTGGTGCTGGCGATTCTTCTGTATGCCGTGCTGGGCAAATTGGCCGACCTTGCCGCCCGTGGGCTTGAGCGGGTCTGGCTGCGTTGGCACCCGGCCTACCAAGTGAACAAGGGAGGTGCCGCATGACCGCCCAACAACCTCCGCGCCTGCTGCGTGGCATCCCGCTGGCGGTGCGCAAGCTGCAAAAAACCTTCGGCACACGCCAGGTGTTGCGCGACATCGACCTGCATATCCCGGCCGGGCAGTTCGTGGCCGTGGTCGGTCGCAGTGGCTGTGGCAAAAGTACCTTGCTGCGGTTGCTGGCCGGTCTCGATCAGCCTACCGATGGTCAACTGTTGGCGGGCTCGGCGCCGCTGAGTGCTGCGCAACAGGACACGCGGTTGATGTTCCAGGAAGCGCGTTTGCTGCCTTGGAAAAAAGTCATCGACAACGTCGGCCTTGGATTAAAAGGCAACTGGCGCCCGCAGGCGCTGCAAGCACTGGAAGCCGTCGGCTTGGCCGACCGCGCCCATGAGTGGCCGGCGGCGTTGTCCGGCGGGCAGAAACAACGAGTGGCCCTGGCCCGCGCGCTGATTCATCAGCCACGCCTGTTGCTGCTCGACGAACCCTTGGGGGCGCTGGACGCACTGACCCGCATCGAGATGCAGCAACTGATCGAAAACCTCTGGCAGCAGCACGGTTTCACGGTGTTGCTGGTGACCCACGACGTCAGCGAGGCGGTAGCGATTGCCGATCGGGTGATCCTGATCGAGGACGGCCAGATCGGCCTCGACCTGCCCATCGACCTGCCACGCCCACGGGTTCGCGGTTCTCATCGCCTGGCGAGCCTGGAAACCGAAGTTCTCAACCGTGTGCTGTCCTTGCCCGGCCAACCGCCGGAACCCGAACCCGTTTCACCCTTGCCCACGCAATTGCGTTGGGCGCAATAACTTCATCCAGACAGGAATCGACACCATGACTATCAAAGCCATCAACGTACGCAACCAGTTCAAAGGCACCATCAAGGAAATCGTCGAAGGCGACGTGCTGTCGGAAATCGACGTGCAGACCGCTTCGGGCATTGTCACGTCGGTCATCACTACCCGCTCGGTCAAGGAGTTGGAACTGGCGATCGGCAGCGAAGTGATTGCCTTCGTCAAATCCACCGAGGTGTCTATCGCCAAGTTGTGAGCGATGCTTGACCCACAGCCCCGGACGGCGTGAGCCCTTCGGGGCTTATCGTTCCCACGCTCTGCGTGGGAATGCCTCTACGGACGCTCCGCGTTCGGCTCTTGGGCGCGCGGAGCGTCCCTGGCTGCCTTCCCACGCGGACGTGGGTACGATCAATGGGTCAGAGGGCTTCACGCTTGGGCAGATACGGCGGCAGGTACAGCCCCAGGTACGCATCGAACACCCGCATGCCTTCTTCGGCCATGCGCGGGGTGATCTGGCCGTGTTGTTGTACCGAGCGGGCGTAGACGCGGTCGCCCAGTTCCATGGCCAGGGCGAATACGTCGACGTCTTTGGGCAAGCTCGGCAGCTCGAAATGGTGGTTGAACACCTTATGCATCAGGTCGCCCAGCTCGAGGTCGTGCTGGCGGTCGGCCTGGATGACTTCGGTCAGGCCGTGCTGGGCCAGGATCAGTTGGCGAGCGGCGGCGTCCTGGCTGTAGATGGTGAGCATGCGCTGTTCCACCAGCCGTGACAGGTCGTGCCAGTGGTTCAACGCCGCATGATCGATCGGTGCTTGCAGGCCGGCGCGAAAGGCGGCGTGGATGTCGGCGGTCAGGGCTTCGAGCAGGGCCGGGACGCTGGCGAAGAAGTGGTACACGGAAGAGGGCGGGATCCCGGCGCGCTCGGCGACGCTGTAGATCGACAGGCTGGCCACGCCTTCGGCGGCAAGCAGCGTACGGGCGGCATCAAGAATGGTGTCGATCCGGGCCTGGCTGCGTGCGCGGGGTTTGCGGGGGGTGGCGATGCGCGTCATGGACGTCTCCTGCGGGGCTGCCGGGCATTGTACGAGTCGGGTCCTGTGTTGTCTTCCCGGTCGCCATCGCGAGCAAGCTCGCTCCCACATTGGGTGTGTGCTGACCCTCAAATCAGTGCACCGAAAATCCCCTGTGGGAGCGAGCTTGCTCGCGATCCGCCGAAGGCGGCCATTCACCCAAATACATAAAAAAACGCCGCAGGCCATAAGGCCTGCGGCGTTTCTTGTTTACCGCAGCCGCTTACACGGTATGCAGGTACCAGTTGTACTCGAGGTCGGAGATGGAGTGTTCGAACTCCTCCAGCTCGCTTTCCTTGCAGGCCACGAAGATATCGATGTATTTCGGGTCGATGTACTTGGCCATGACTTCGCTGTCGTCCAGCTCGCGCAGGGCATCGCGCAGGTTGTTCGGCAGGCTTTGCTCGTTCTGTTCGTAGCTGTTGCCTTCCACCGGCGCACCGGGCTCGATCTTGTTGGTCAGGCCATGGTGTACGCCCGCCAGCACGGCGGCCATCAGCAGATAGGGGTTGGCATCGGCGCCGGCGACGCGGTGTTCCAGGCGCACGGCATCGGCCGAACCGGTAGGGACGCGCAAAGCCACGGTGCGGTTGTCCAGGCCCCAGGTCGGCGAGTTTGGCACGTAGAACTGCGCGCCGAAACGACGGTAGGAGTTGACGTTCGGGCAGAGGAAAGCCATCTGCGCGGGCAGGGTCTCGAGCACACCGCCGATCGCGTGACGCAGTGCGGCGTTCTGCTCGGGATCCTCGCTGGCAAAGATATTCTTGCCATCTTTATCAAGAATCGAGATGTGGACGTGCAGACCATTACCCGCCTGGCCCGGATACGGCTTGGCCATGAAGGTGGTGTCCATTTCATGGTCGTAGGCGATGTTCTTGATCAGACGCTTGAGCAGGACCGCATAGTCGCAGGCCTTGATCGGGTCGGCCACGTGGTGCAGGTTCACTTCGAACTGCGCCGGGGCACTTTCCTTGACGATGGCGTCGGCGGGAATGCCTTGCTCCTTGGCCCCTTCCAGAATGTCCTGGAGGCAATCGACGTATTCGTCGAGGTCATCGATCAGGTAGACCTGGGTCGAGTGCGGGCGTTTGCCGGAGATCGGCGAGCGAGGCGGTTGTGGGCGTCCATTCACGTTCTCCTGGTCGATCAGGTAGAACTCCAGCTCGAATGCGGCGCAGATGGTCAGGCCCAGTTCATCGAACTTGGTCACGACTTGGCGCAGGACTTCACGCGGGTCGGCGAAGAAAGGCTCGCCTTCGAGTTCGTGCATGGTCATCAACAGTTGCGCAGTAGGGCGCTTCTGCCAAGGCTCGTTGCACAGGGTGTCAGGGATTGGATAGCAGATCCGGTCGGCATCGCCGATGTCCAGACCCAGGCCGGTGCTTTCCACCGTAGAGCCATTGATATCCAGGGCAAATAAAGAGGCCGGCAGGTTGATGCCTTTCTCGTAAACCTTGTGGAGGCTGGTGCGTTCTATGCGCTTGCCGCGCACCACACCATTCATATCCGCAATCAGAAGGTCAACGTACAGAACCTCAGGATGTTCCTTAAGGAACGCGTTCGCTTCGTTAAGCTGAACGGCACGCGGGGGTACCGACATGATGCAACACCTTTGTTGTTAAAAATATCAATCATTGATCTCTTCGAAAGCCAGTCAACCCGAACGGCATGCCGAAGTCAAGCAGGGCCTTTTTTGCCCTAAAAAAGCACCTTCAAGGCTTTTTTGAGGCAATTTAGGGCGTTTTTTTCCCTTTAAGGGTCTTGGCGCCCGCGGGCTTGAGCGGGCCGTGTTGTATTTTTTACGGGGGTGTTGTGTAAAAAAATGAACAAGGCTAAGCTCGATTCAAACCCATAACAGCAATAATACCGGGGTGCTTCATGTCTGGCCTGCCGTTAATCGGCGTCACCACCTGCTCCAGGCAGATTGGTCTGCATGCTTATCACATCAGTGGCGATAAATATTCCCGGGCTGTCGCGACAGCCGCCAAGGGCCTGCCAGTGCTGCTTCCGTCCCTGGCGGATCTGTTCCCGCCGTCCGATATTCTGGACGCCCTGGACGGTATTCTCTTTACCGGCTCTCCTTCCAATGTAGAACCTTTTCATTACCAGGGCCCGGCCAGTGCGCCAGGCACTGCTCATGATCCTGCACGGGACGCCACCACCTTGCCGCTGATCCGCGCCGCTGTCGCTGCGGGCATCCCGGTGCTGGGCATTTGCCGAGGTTTCCAGGAGATGAACGTAGCCTTTGGCGGCAGCCTGCATCAGAAAGTTCACGAAGTCGGAACCTTCATCGATCATCGTGAAGACGATACTCAAGCGGTGGAGGTCCAATACGGCCCTGCCCACGCCGTGCATATCCAGCCTGGCGGCGTACTGGCAGGCCTGGGGCTGCCCCAGCTGATAGAGGTCAACTCGATCCACAGCCAAGGCATCGAGCGCCTGGCGCCTGGGTTGCGGGCCGAAGCGGTGGCCCCCGACGGCCTGATCGAGGCTATTTCGGTGCCAGAAGGCAAGGCTTTTGCTTTAGGTGTGCAATGGCACCCCGAATGGGAGGTAAGCTCTAACCCGCACTACCTTGCGATTTTCCAGGCATTTGGCGATGCCTGCCGAGCAAGGGCAGCACAACGCGACGCCGATGCGTCAAACAACGCCTGACGATTAATAGCAGTCAGGAAACTCACGCCTAGAGGCATTTATGAGTAACAACCTCGACCAGCTCACCGATTGGTTGAAAGACCACAAGATCACAGAAGTCGAATGCATGATTGGCGACCTCACCGGTATCACCCGGGGCAAGATCTCGCCGACCAACAAGTTCATCGCCGAGAAAGGCATGCGCCTGCCCGAGAGCGTTCTGCTCCAGACCGTGACGGGCGACTATGTCGAAGACGACATCTATTACGAACTGCTCGATCCTGCCGACATCGACATGATCTGCCGCCCGGACGAGAACGCAGTATTCCTTGTGCCCTGGGCCATCGAGCCCACAGCCCAGGTCATCCACGACGCCTACGACAAGCAGGGCAACCCCATCGAGCTGTCGCCGCGCAACGTGCTCAAGAAAGTGCTCAAGCTCTACGCCGACAAGGGTTGGCAGCCGATCGTCGCGCCGGAAATGGAGTTCTACCTGACCAAACGCAGCGACGACCCGGACTTTCCGCTGCAACCGCCCATTGGCCGCTCCGGCCGCCCGGAAACCGGCCGCCAGTCTTTTTCGATCGAGGCGGCCAACGAATTCGACCCGCTGTTCGAAGACGTCTACGACTGGTGCGAGCTGCAGGAACTGGACCTCGATACCCTGATCCACGAGGACGGCACGGCGCAGATGGAAATCAATTTCCGTCATGGCGACGCCCTGTCCCTGGCCGACCAGATCCTGGTATTCAAGCGCACCATGCGCGAAGCGGCACTCAAGCACGACGTGGCTGCCACCTTCATGGCCAAGCCCATGACCGGCGAGCCGGGCAGTGCGATGCACTTGCACCAGAGCATCATCGACAAGGAAACCGGCAAGAACGTCTTCTCCAATGAAGACGGGACCATGAGCGATCTGTTCCTGCACCACATCGGTGGCTTGCAGAAATTCATCCCCGAGCTGTTGCCGCTGTTCGCCCCCAACGTCAACTCGTTCCGCCGCTTCCTGCCGGACACGTCGGCGCCGGTGAACGTGGAGTGGGGCGAAGAGAACCGCACCGTGGGCCTGCGCGTGCCGGATGCCGGGCCGCAGAACCGTCGGGTGGAAAACCGCTTGCCGGGCGCCGATGCCAACCCGTACCTGGCGATTGCCGCGAGCCTGCTGTGTGGCTTCATCGGCATGGTCGAAGGCATCAACCCGAGCGCGCCGGTGGTGGGCCGAGGCTACGAACGCCGCAACCTGCGTTTGCCGCTGACCATCGAAGACGCCCTGGAACGCATGGAAAACAGCACCACCATCGAGAAATACCTGGGCAAGAAATTCATCACAGGCTACGTCGCGGTCAAGCGGGCCGAGCATGAAAACTTCAAGCGCGTCATCAGTTCGTGGGAGCGGGAATTCCTGCTCTTTGCCGTCTGAAGCGCCGGGCGGGGCTGCTTCAGGCAGCTTCGCCCTCACCGATAACAGGAGAATTGGCATGACCCGCAATAACCCGCAAACCCGTGAATGGCAGGCCCTGAGCAACGATCACCACCTGGCGCCGTTCAGCGACTTCAAGCAGCTCAAAGAGAAAGGCCCGCGCATCATCACCCACGCCAAGGGTGTCTACCTCTGGGACAGTGAAGGCAACAAGATCCTCGACGGCATGGCCGGCCTCTGGTGTGTGGCCGTCGGTTATGGCCGCGAGGAACTGGCCGACGCCGCCAGTCAACAGATGCGCGAGCTGCCGTACTACAACCTGTTCTTCCAGACCGCCCACCCGCCAGTGCTGGAATTGTCCAAAGCCATCGCCGACATCGCCCCTGAAGGCATGAACCACGTGTTCTTCACCGGCTCCGGCTCCGAGGGCAACGACACCATGCTGCGGATGGTCCGCCACTATTGGGCGATCAAGGGCCAGCCGAACAAGAAAGTCATCATCAGCCGCAAGAACGGTTATCACGGCTCGACCGTGGCCGGCGCGAGCCTGGGTGGCATGACCTATATGCACGAGCAGGGCGACCTGCCGATCCCGGGCATTGTCCACATCGCCCAGCCTTACTGGTTCGGCGAAGGCGGCGACATGAGCCCCGAAGAGTTCGGTGTGTGGGCGGCCAACCAGTTGGAAGAAAAGATTCTGGAGCTCGGCGTGGACAGCGTCGGCGCCTTCATCGCCGAGCCGATCCAGGGCGCCGGTGGCGTGATCGTGCCGCCGGACAGCTACTGGCCGCGCATGAAGGAAATCCTCGCCAAGTACGACATCCTGTTCGTGGCCGACGAAGTGATCTGTGGCTTCGGCCGTACCGGTGAGTGGTTCGGTACCGATCATTACGGGTTGAAACCGCACATGATGACCATCGCCAAGGGCCTGACCTCCGGCTACATCCCCATGGGTGGGCTGATCGTGCGTGACGACGTGGTCGCGGTGCTCAACGAAGGCGGCGACTTCAACCACGGGTTTACCTATTCCGGTCATCCGGTGGCCGCGGCAGTGGCCCTGGAAAACATCCGCATCCTGCGCGACGAAAAGATCATCGAGCGCGTCCATGCTGAAACGGCACCCTATTTGCAGAAGCGTTTGCGGGAACTGAACGATCATCCGCTGGTGGGTGAAGTGCGCGGGGTCGGTTTGCTGGGGGCGATCGAGCTGGTTCAGGACAAGGCCACGCGCAAGCGCTACGAAGGCAAGGGCGTGGGCATGATCTGCCGGCAGTTCTGCTTCGATAACGGGCTGATCATGCGCGCGGTGGGCGACACCATGATCATTGCGCCGCCGCTGGTGATCAGCAAGGCCGAGATCGATGAATTGGTGACCAAGGCGCGGCAGTGCCTGGACCTGACGCTCAGTGCGTTGCAAGGCTAAGTGCTAGGCTCTGAGCGAGGTGCCTGCGAGGGCCTCGCCCAGCGAGAATAAAAGGCTGGGCTTGTGTTGAAAGCCTGGCCTGTAACTTGCCAGACTACCGGCTGTTCAAGTTGCCCGCGAGCCGGCTACTGAACTGTGGCTAAGAAGAATAACTGGAGCATTTTTTCATGAAGGCATTAGGTATGAAGATAGCTGGCAAGACCCTCCTCGCCATGTCCCTGATGGGCGTGATGGCGGGCGCTGTTCAGGCGGACGATAAAGTGCTGCACGTCTATAACTGGTCCGACTACATTGCGCCGGACACCGTCGCCAAGTTCGAGAAAGAGTCGGGGATCAAAGTCGTCTACGACGTGTTCGATAGCAACGAAACCCTGGAAGCCAAGTTGCTGGCCGGCAAGTCCGGTTATGACATCGTGGTGCCGTCGAACAACTTCCTGGCCAAGCAGATCAAGGCCGGGGTCTACCAGAAACTCGACAAGTCCAAGTTGCCCAACTGGAAAAACCTGAACACCGACCTGCTCAAGGCCGTTTCCGTGAGCGATCCGGGCAACGAACACGCCTTCCCGTACATGTGGGGTTCGATCGGCATTGGTTTCAACGCCGAGAAGGTCAAGGCCGCGCTGGGTGCCGACGCGCCGACCAACTCGTGGGACCTGCTGTTCAAGCCGGAAAACGCGGCCAAGCTGAAAGCCTGTGGCATCAGCTTCCTCGACTCGCCGACCGAGATGATCCCGGTGGCACTGCACTACCTGGGCTATCCGACCGACAGCCAGGACAAGAAACAGCTGGCTGAAGCCGAAGCGCTGTTCCTCAAGATCCGTCCTTCGATCGGCTACTTCCACTCCTCCAAGTACATCTCCGACCTGGCCAACGGCAACATCTGCGTAGCGGTCGGCTACTCGGGCGATATCTACCAGGCCAAGTCCCGTGCGGCCGAAGCCGGCGGCAAGGTTAAAGTCAGCTACAACATTCCGAAGGAAGGTGCTGGCAGCTTCTTCGACATGGTCGCCATCCCCAAGGATGCCGAGAACGTCGAGGGTGCCTACAAGTTCATGACCTTCCTGCAGAAGCCGGAAATCATGGCTGAAATCACCGACACCGTGAGCTTCCCGAACGGCAACGCGGCCTCCACGCCGCTGGTCAACAAGGAAATCACCAGCGACCCGGGCATCTACCCGCCGGCAGACGTGCAAGCCAAGCTTTACGCGATTGCCGACCTGCCAGCCGCGACCCAGCGGATCATGACCCGCAGCTGGACCAAGATCAAATCCGGTAAATAAGCCGGCCTGAAGCATCTTCCTGTTGTCGCTGCCATCGCGGCGGCGGCAACAGGAGCAATTAAATAACTAAAAGTTTTGCTGGATCGGTTTATCGAGGGTAAGTTGCGCGCCGGTTTTGTTGCAGGGCCTCTCTTGGCCAAGTAACGGGGGCAACTTGGGCCCAACTATTTAAGAGGACCTCCACGTGCCAGTCTTTTCTTTGTTACGTAACGCCTTGCTGGTCGGCGCCGGACTGACGCTCGCCGTCAGCGTCCAGGCCGCCTCCACCGTGCATATTTATAATTGGTCGGACTACATCGGCGAGACCACCCTGGCGGATTTCGAAAAAGCCACTGGCATCAAGCCGGTGTATGACGTGTTCGATTCCAACGAAACCCTGGAAGGCAAGTTGCTGGCCGGGCGTACCGGTTATGACGTGGTGGTGCCGTCCAACCACTTCCTGGGCAAGCAGATCAAGGCCGGGGCGTTCCAGAAGCTCGACAAGGCGCAGTTGCCCAACTACGCCAACCTCGACCCTGTGCTGCTCAAGCGCCTGGAAAAGAACGACCCGGGCAACCAGTACGCCGTGCCTTACCTGTGGGGCACCAACGGTATCGGCTACAACGTCGAGAAGATCAAGGCGGTCCTGGGCGTCGAGAAGATCGATTCGTGGGCCATGCTGTTCGAGCCGGAAAACATCAAGAAGCTGTCCAGTTGCGGTGTTTCGTTCCTCGACTCGGGCGACGAGATGATCCCGGCGATGCTCAATTACCTGGGCCTGAACCCCAACAGCGAAGACCCTGAAGACTACAAGAAGGCCGAGGCCCAGCTCCTCAAGATCCGGCCTTACGTGACCTACTTCAACTCCTCCAAGTACATCTCCGATCTGGCCAACGGCGAGATCTGCGTGGCCGCCGGTTTCTCCGGCGACATCTTCCAGGCCCGCGCCCGTGCCAGTGAAGCCGGCAAGGGTGTCAACATCGCCTACGTGATCCCCAAGGAAGGCGGCAACCTCTGGTTCGACATGCTGGCGATTCCGCGCGACGCCACCAACATCAAGCAAGCGCATGCCTTCATCAACTATGTGCTCAAGCCTGAAGTCATCGCCCAGGTCAGCGACACCGTCGGTTATGCCAACCCGAACCCCAAGGCTGGCGAGCTGATGGATCAGAAAGTACGCACCGACGAAGCGGTTTACCCACCGCAAGCGGTCGTCGACAAGCTCTACGTCAACTCCGAGTTGCCGCCCAAGATCCAACGACTCATGACCCGCAGCTGGACCAAGGTCAAGTCGGGTAAATAACGTCAACACTCTTAGGTTCGTCCACGTGGGGCGAACTGCAAATTCTGTGGGAGTTTCGTAAATGGCAGTTGCCTCCGGCGCCTATAAGAAAGCCCTCGAGGGCGACCAGACACCCAAGCAGGTGTTGGTCAAAATCGACCGGGTCACGAAGAAGTTCGACGAGACGATTGCCGTGGACGATGTGTCCCTGGAAATCAAGAAAGGCGAGATATTCGCCTTGCTCGGCGGTTCGGGATCGGGCAAATCCACCTTGCTGCGCATGCTGGCCGGTTTCGAGCGGCCCACCGAGGGACGGATTTTCCTCGATGGCGTGGACATCACCGACATGCCGCCCTACGAGCGGCCGATCAACATGATGTTCCAGTCCTACGCCTTGTTCCCCCACATGACCGTGGCGCAGAACATCGCCTTCGGCCTGCAGCAGGACAAGATCCCGAAAGCCGAGGTCGATGCCCGCGTGGCTGAAATGCTCAAGCTGGTGCAGATGAGCCAGTACGCCAAGCGCAAGCCGCACCAGCTCTCCGGCGGCCAGCGTCAACGCGTGGCCCTGGCCCGTTCGCTGGCCAAGCGCCCGAAGCTGTTGCTGCTCGACGAGCCAATGGGCGCCCTGGACAAGAAGCTGCGCTCGCAAATGCAGCTTGAGCTGGTGGAGATCATCGAGCGGGTCGGCGTGACCTGCGTCATGGTGACCCACGACCAGGAAGAGGCCATGACCATGGCCGAGCGCATCGCGATCATGCACCTGGGCTGGATCGCCCAGATCGGCAGCCCGATCGACATCTACGAAACCCCGACCAGCCGGCTGGTCTGCGAGTTCATCGGCAACGTCAACATCTTCGAGACCGAAGTGGTGGACGATGCCGAAGGCCACGCGGTGCTGACCTGCAAGGACCTGGACCGCAACATCTACGTGGGCCACGGCATCAGCACCTCGGTGCAGGACAAGTCCGTGACCTACGCCATCCGCCCGGAAAAACTGCTGGTCACATCCGAGCAGCCGACCTGTGAGCACAACTGGTCCAGCGGCAAGGTCCATGACATCGCCTACCTGGGCGGCCACTCGGTGTTCTACGTCGAGTTGCCGAGCGGCAAGCTGGTGCAGTCCTTCGTCGCCAACGCCGAACGCCGCGGCCAGCGTCCGACCTGGGGCGACCAGGTATTCGTCTGGTGGGAAGACGACAGCGGCGTGGTACTTCGCTCATGAACATGCGCAAACTCAAACGCCGACTCGATCGAATAACGCCCGGTGGCCGCCAACTGGTCATCGGGGTGCCCTTCATCTGGCTGTTCCTGTTCTTCATGCTGCCGTTCTTCATTGTCCTGAAGATCAGCTTCGCTGAAGCCGACGTCGCCATCCCGCCGTACACTGAGATCTACAGCTACGTCGACCAGAAGCTGCAGGTGCTGCTCAACCTCGCCAACTACGCGATGCTGAGCGAGGACGAGCTGTACATTGCCGCCTACCTTGGCTCGCTGAAGATGGCCCTGATCAGCACGGTCTTGTGCCTGCTGATCGGTTATCCGATGGCCTACGGCATCGCCAATGCCCGCAAAGAGATGCAAACGGTGCTGGTGCTGCTGATCATGATGCCGACCTGGACCGCGATCCTGATCCGCGTCTATGCGTGGATGGGTATCCTCAGCAACAACGGCTTGCTCAACGGCTTTTTGCTGAGCATGGGTTGGATCAGCGAACCGCTGCAGATCCTCAACACCAACCTGGCGGTGTATATCGGAGTCGTCTACTCCTATCTGCCGTTCATGATCCTGCCGTTGTACGCCAACCTGGTGAAGCACGACGCCAGCCTGTTGGAGGCTGCGTCGGACCTGGGTTCGAGCACCTTCAACAGTTTCTGGAAAATCACCGTGCCGCTGTCCAAGAACGGCATCGTCGCCGGTTGCATGCTGGTGTTCATCCCCGTGGTGGGCGAGTTCGTGATCCCGGAACTGCTGGGTGGTCCGGAAACCCTGATGATCGGCAAAGTGCTGTGGCAGGAATTCTTCAACAACCGTGACTGGCCGGTGGCATCCGCCCTGGCGGTGGTGATGCTGGCGATCCTGATCGTGCCCATCATCCTGTTCAACCGCAGTCAGGCCAAAGAAATGGAGGGCAAGGAATGAAGCGCTTCAGTTTTTCAAGCCTGATGCTGGTGCTGGGTTTGCTGTTCATCTACGCACCGATGCTGATCCTGGTGATCTACTCGTTCAACGCCTCGAAACTGGTGACGGTGTGGGGCGGTTGGTCGATCAAGTGGTACGTCGGCCTGCTGGACAACAGCCAGTTGATGGGCTCGGTGATGCGCTCGCTGGAAATCGCCTGCTACACGGCGATTGCCGCGGTGGCCCTGGGTACGCTGGCGGCTTTCGTGCTGACCCGCATCACCCACTTCAAGGGGCGCACGCTGTTCGGCGGCCTGGTCACCGCGCCGTTGGTGATGCCGGAAGTGATTACCGGTCTGTCGCTGTTGTTGCTGTTCGTGGCCATGGCCCAGATGATCGGCTGGCCCCAGGAGCGTGGCATCGTCACGATCTGGATCGCCCACACCACGTTCTGCGCGGCCTATGTGGCGGTGGTGGTCTCGGCGCGCTTGCGTGAGCTGGACCTGTCCATCGAAGAAGCAGCCATGGACCTCGGTGCGCGGCCGTGGAAGGTGTTCTTTTTGATCACCATCCCGATGATCGCGCCGTCACTGGCAGCGGGTGGCATGATGTCGTTCGCGCTGTCCCTGGATGACCTGGTACTGGCGAGCTTCGTCTCCGGCCCCGGCTCGACGACCTTGCCGATGGAAGTGTTCTCGGCGGTGCGCCTGGGGGTAAAACCGGAAATCAACGCCGTGGCGAGCCTGATTCTGCTGGCGGTGTCGCTGGTGACTTTCCTGGTCTGGTTCTTCAGCCGCCGCGCCGAAGAAAGCCGTAAGCGGGCGATCCAGCAAGCCATCGAAGAAAGCGCCGCCGACTCCTGGAAACAACCGGAAGTACGCCGGGCAGAGACCGCGTCGGTCTAAATCTGTGGGAGCGAGCTTGCTCGCGAAAGCGGTGTGGCAATCGACGAAGAGGTTGAATGCCAGGCCGCCATCGCGAGCAGGCTCAGCTCCCACAGTTTTTTTGGGGCGCCTATAAATCCGCGGCCAAACGCCGATCCCATTGTGGGAGCGAGCTTGCTCGCGATAGCGGTGTGGCAGTCGACGAAGAGGTTGAATGCCCGTGCGCCATCGCGAGCAAGCTCGGCTCCCACAGTTTTTTGGGGCTCCTATAAATCCGCGGCCAACCGCAGATCCCATTGTGGGAGCAAGCTTGCTCGCGATAGCGGTGTGGCAGTCGACGAAGAGGTTGAATGCCAGTCCGTCATCGCGAGCAAGCTCAGCTCCCACGGTTTTTTTGGGGCGCCTATAAATCTGCGGCCAAACGCAGATCCCATTGTGGGAGCGAGCYTGCTCGCGATAGCGGTGTGGCAGTCAATGAAGAGGTTGAATGCCAGTCCGCCATCGCGAGCAAGCTCGGCTCCCACAGTTTTTTGGGGCGCCTATAAATCCGCGGCCAAACGCAGATCCCATTGTGGGAGCGAGCCTGCTCGCGATAGCGGTGTGACAGTCGACGAAGAGGTTGAATGCCAGTCCGTCATCGCGAGCAAGCTCGGCTCCCACGGTTTTTTTGGGGCGCCTATAAATCCGCGGCCAAACGCAGATCCCATTGTGGGAGCGAGCTTGCTCGCGATAGCGGCCGGCAGGTTATTGGCCTCTCACTTCTTCAACGCGTCATGGGCCTCCAGCGCGCGCAGGGAGTAGATGTACGCCGCGCCCGCGTTCAGGGACACCGCGGTGGCGAGGGTGGCGGCGATTTCTTCGCGGGTGGCGCCGGCCTTGATGGCGGCGTCGGTGTGTACGCCGATGCAACCGTCACAGCGCGTGGTGATGGCGACGGCGATGGAGATCAGCTCACGGGTCTTGGCATCGAGCACGTCGTTTTCAGCCGCGGCTTCGTCCAGGGCGATGTAGGCCTTGACCATCTTCGGATTGCTTTTGCCCAGGGCGCCAAAGGCGCTCTTGATGGTAGGCAGCAGCTCGGACCAGTTATTGAACATAGCGTTTGACTCCTGGTGGGAAAGGCGGGATTGCGCCCTTGTAGTCTTGACCATCAATGACGATCAAGCCCGTGTGGCGATGAAAAAGACTTGCGCCCGCTTCAGGGCGCCCGGGCCGGCAACAGTTTCAAGGTGCCACGGGTATTGGCCGTCACTTCCTCCTCGGCCAGGTGCGCCTGGTGATACAGCCCCTCTATGTACGCCTCGGCCTGGTCCTCGTAATGCTTGTCGAACGGCACGCCGCTCTGGCCGACGGGGTTGATGGTGACGCTGTGGGTCGGGTCGGCGAAGTCGATGATGCGCCGCGTCGAAGGCCCGTAGGTCACCGGCCACGGCGCCGGACCGATTTTGGCGGAGAGGTTGTTGGGCACCTCGTGGGTGCCCGGTGCGGCGAAGGGGCCGACGTTGAAGATCCGGTCCAGCGGCTTTTGCTGGCCCAGCGGGTGGCCGTGGGTCAGGGTATGGGCCTTGCCCCATTGCCATTGCGTGGCGTCATCGCCGAGGGCGGCCTTCAGGTGCGCCAGGCTCTTGTCCCAGGCCTTTTTCACGGTGTCGGCACGGGTCTCCGTGCCGAGAGTCGTGCGGTCATCCCACCACGGTGAATCCTTTGAAGCCGCCAGGCGTGGAAGGGCGGCGTCGATCACCCGCGTCGACAGCGCGGTTTCGAAGAAGCCGTCACCCAGCTCATCGTGCAGGGCGGCGTCGGCCAGGTTGAACAGGAACTGGTTGAACAGCGTGGCGCTGGTGGAGTCCAGGGGGTAATCGCCCGGCCATTGCTCCAGTTGTTCCACCCATTTGCGTTCCTGTGGGTCGCTGATCACCTCACGCAGCACCGGCAGCAAAGGCGCGAGCAGGCGAGGGCCGTAGGCGGTGGTGGTACCCAGTTGCAGTTTCTGGGTGGTTTCGATGTCCCACTTCGCCTGCTTGTCGCTGAGCTGACGGTTGAGTTGCTGGCCGCGGTCGGCGAGGTTGTAGTAACCGGGGATCTCGATGCCGCTGGTCGGCACCGGCTGGAAATTGGCCGAGACGATGTAGCCCCGTGTCGGGTTCTCTTCCTGCGGGTTGCTGCTGAACGGATAGAAGCCTTCCTTTTCCGCCTCCGGGCTGCTGCCGTCGAGAATGAAGCCAGGCTTCACGCCGACTGGCCGCTTGGGCAGTTGCGCGGCCGCCCACCAGCCGATGTCCCCCTTGGCGTTGGCCCACACCACGTTCAGCCCCGGCGCGTGGATCTTGGCCGAAGCGCCGCGAGCCTTGGGGAGGGTGTCGGCGCGGTTGAGCTGGTAAAAGGCCTCGAGGATCGGGTTGCGGCTTTCCAGGAATCCCCACCACATGGCGACCGGGGTCTTGCCGGCGTTCGCGCCGAGGGCATCGTTGACGATCGGACCGTGGGGCGACTGGCGCAGCACCAGCGTCACCGGCGCCTGGCCCTTGACCGCGATCTGCTGCTCGCTGCGGCTCATGTCCACCCATTTGTCGCGATACCAGACCTGTTCGGGATTGTCCGGGTTGACCTTCTCGGCGATCAGGTCCAGGTCGTCGTTCTGGAACATGGTGATGCTCCAGCCAAAATCCCGGTTCATGCCCAGCGTCGCGAAGGGCAGCAGCGCCTGGTATTGCCCGTAGAGTTCGAACCCCGGAGCCGACAAGTGCGCCTCGTACCACACCGAAGGCGTGGAAAAACGGATGTGCGGGTCACCCGCCAGCAACGGTTTGCCGCTGTGGGTGCGGCTGCCGGAGACCGCCCAGGCATTGCTGCCCTCGAACTGCGGCAGGCCGTTATCAGCCAGGGCCTGCTCGCTCAGGCGGGCCAGGGCGTTGAGGTCTTTCCAGTCGGCGGCAGCCAGCGGCAAACCGCCCTTGCGACCTTCGGCCAGCACGCCCTGGGGCTGCCAGTCCAGGTCGAAAATGTTCAGGTAGTTGGCACCCAGCACATCGCGCACATAGGTCAGCAGCGGTTCGGTGCGAAAGGCCGCGGCGAAGCTGTAGGCCATGTAGCCGGTAACGCTCACGGTGTCTTCGGCGGTGAACGGGCGCTTGGGAATGCCCAGCACATCGAATTCCACGGGCCGGGTGTGGCTGTCCTGATAGGCGTTGATGCCGTCCAGGTAGGCTTGCATGGCGCGCCAGGCCGGGGATTGTGGGTCCTGCTCGGTCACGTAGGCCGCGGCGCGCTCGCGAATGCGCAGGCTGCGCATCAGCTTGTCAGTATCGAGCAGCTTCGGCCCCAGCACCTCGGCCAGCTCACCACGGGCGAGGCGGCGCATGATCTCCATCTGGAACAGCCGATCCTGGGCATGGACATAACCGAGGGCGCGGTACAGGTCGGTTTCGTTCTCGGCGCGGATATGCGGCACACCGCGTTCGTCGTAGCGCACCGTCACCGAGCCATGCAGCCCTTGCAACTGCACCGTGCCCTGGCGGGTGGGCTGCTTGCTGTAGAGGTAGCCGCCCGCGACGATGATCGCGGTGACGATCAATGACAGGAAGGCGATGAGGGTGCGTTTCATAAAAGTCCTTTTCCTAATACCGATGGCTATCGATAAACAGCGTAGGGCATTGATCTTGAAAAAATAATAACCCGGTCAATAGCTTGATTCCTACTAAAAGAAGTTGGGTGTAAGAGGTTTCCTTCGTTTTTTTGGGAATTGAACTACAAGAATCTCATTGCTGGGGGCGTGGGCAAGGCCTATAAAAGATACGAGTGGTTACATGTGTTTCATTTGTGTGAGGTGGATCTTGAGAAAGCCGTAAGGAGGTGGGCATGTCCGAACTCATGGAGTATGTTTTTCAAAAAGTAACAGACGCTGAGCTGGTGAGTGAACCGTTCAAGTTTTTTGAAGTAAAGGACTTTGTTCCGGCAGGATTTTACAAGGAGTTTATTTCCAACTTGCCAGTGTTGGATTTATACAAGCCTTTGATGCATAAAAGCACCTTGAGAAATGGCAGCTCGACGCGATTTGAGTTGCCTTTGTCTCTTGAAGGAGTTTCGGTTGATCTTGGTAACGTTTTTTCGGGGTCTAAAGTTGCTATTGATATTGTTGAGCTTCTTTGTGGTGAGCAATTCAAGCGTCTTTTGCTAGACAAGTTTGGTTCTGATTTTGAGGTGGCTCCTTATCCGCATTTGTATAAAGATTTTGCCGGATTTGATTTGCCTCCGCACACGGATATTGTTGAAAAAGCAATGACATTTGGATGGTATCTGCCAGAAAGTACAGAACATAAAAATTCAGGGCTCGGGTTGTTTGTGAGAAGTAACGGTGGTTTTGACGAGTTTAGGAGGATTCCTTATGAGCCAAATGTGGCGTTTGCTTTTTTGAGATCGAACGATAGCTGGCATGGAGCTAAACATCATCCCAGTGTTTCCTATGAGAGAAATAGCTTGTTTGTGACGTTTTATCTAAAAAATCATTACAGGGATGGAGCTCTGTTCGTAAATGATCCAAATGTCGACCGTAAGGAGATAAGAATTCGTGAATGATAAATTATTGTCGGAAATGGGGTCTGACAGGCATCTACTCACTTTGGGAAGAGAGGTGTTGATCAGTGAGGGGCGGGCATTGATAAAACTTTCCAATGAGTTGGAGGGTAATGGGTTTGTCGATGTCGTTCGACTTATATTGGCCTGCAAGGGGCACGTGGTGATTCTAGGGGTTGGAAAAAGTGGCCATGTCGGTAAGAAAATTGCCGCAAGTCTAGCCTCTACGGGGACGCCCAGCTTTTTTATACACCCGTCCGAGGCTAAGCATGGGGACTTGGGCATGATTACGGCGCATGACCTCGCAGTACTAATATCCTATAGCGGTAGAAGTGAAGAGATTTTATCTCTGCTTCCCTATCTTCATGATCTAGGTGTAAACACCGTAGCGTTGACAAATTTTTCAGACTCGGAATTGGCATGTAAAACAAATGCGCATGTGGCGTTGAAAGTGGATAGGGAAGCCTGTCCATATAATCTGGCGCCAACCGTAAGCTCTAGTGCCACATTAGGCGTTGGAGATGCGATTGCTATGGCTCTGATGAGAATTAAGCGCTTCACGAAGGAAGCGTTCTCAAAAAATCATCCCGCCGGAAATCTAGGCAAGGTGTTGACGGTGAAAATTCGTGACGTAATGGTGAGAGGGGATAAAGTCCCTGCACTACCGCCTGGTACATTGTTCCTGGATGCGGTTAGTTATATGGCGAATAAGCGTCTTGGGTTTGTCGTTGTGGTAGATACATTCTCCAGGCCTTTGGGGGTGTTTACGGATGGCGATATGGCTCGAGTGCTCAGGGGAAATGACGATATTGCTTGTCTTAAGATTTCGGATGTTATGGAAGTCAATTTAAGATGCGTATATGAAAGCGAGCTGATTGCAGACTGTATAGGTGTTGGTGTGTCTGCAATCTTGGTTGTTGACCACAAGGGAAAACTTCTAGGTGTTTCGCACAAGCATGATCTTCTAGCTTCTGTTGCTGTGTGATTTGCAGGAAGAGTGAGTTTTTTATTGAAAGTATGTGTTCGTTTGGTTGCTGCTGATCGGCAGGTGGACTGGTTATGTTGATATTGTCTTTGAATTCCACGTTGTCTATATTTGTTTTGATACTGTTGGGTTGTTTGCTTTCGTTTGCTGGTCTTATGCGTCGCGGTGCTGATGAAATATTGAGCGACTATGTTTTTTATATTGCGCTCCCGGTAGAGATTTTTTTAACGACTCTGAAATCCGATTACACGCCGGACGTCAATATAAATGCTTATATTCAGGCGTATGCTTTGGGGGTTTTTATATTGTGGGTCCTGATTTTTATCATGTACAGGGTTTGTCTGAAGAAGAGTCTGGTGGAGGTTGGTTTAAATTTTATTGCAATAGGGCAAACAAATACCGCTTTTTTGGCGGTGCCTGTCTTCATATTGCTGTTGGGTGATTCGGCTTTGGTTGTGCCAATAATTATTTTTCAGTCTGTTGTCCTTACGAGCGTTGCGATATTTGTCATGGAAACTTCTTCCTTTTCGAAAACTGGATCTGCGGGTGTTTTCTTAAAGAAAGCCCTGTTGGTAGTTTTCAAAAATCCATTGATAGTTTCCGCGCTGATGGGGTCTCTCATTTCGCAAATTAAGCTCTCGCACATGATCGATACAGATTTTTTTATCATCGAGAGTATGGAGATGATTGCTGATACTGCGGCGCCTATTGCTCTAATAGCATTAGGTGCTTCGTTCTATGCTGGTCGTGTAGCGTCCACCATGAGAAACGACTGTAATGAAATAGTGCTGGGTGTGTTTATAAAGAATTTTTTGCATCCCGCGATTTCTTTCGTGGTGGGACAGTATTTTTTTGGACTGTCTGGCTTGCTGTTGTTTGCACTGATACTGATATCGGCAATGCCTTCTCCAAAAAATACGTTTATCTTTGCGCAAGCCTATGGTGTGTCGGTGCAGAAGTTTAATTTAATACTTTTGGCTACCACGGGGGTTTCTTTTTTTGTGGTCAATGTGGCTGGCTATTTTTTTCTTCCTGATGTGGTCTGAGGTGAAAATGCCTGAAGCGCTGAAGCGTTACCTCGATTTTGACGAAATTTCCTCAACTTCCAGCACGCGGACAGCATCAGTCTAAGCGAAGACAAACCCATCTCTTAGCGGACGTGCGTTCAGTTCGCTCTTGGCTGAAAGATGAGTTTGGTCGTAGATCAGCAGCCATGCGAGCGGGGTGAAGGGAATTTTGCAACCGGTGATCGCCGGACCATCGAACGATGGCCCGGCGAATTCATCAGCTTGGCCGGGTAGTGGGTGCTGGTTCGTTGGACGGTCCGCCCTGGGTCCGCGCTTCGCCTCGCTCTGCCAGTTGAATGTCATCGCCAGAGGCTTTTTTGGGCCTCGTTGCCAGGCTCTGGGCCCATTCGGTACCCAGGTTGAGCCCCGCGATAGCGGTTTGCGGAACGACCTGGGTAAGGCCGCGGGTCACGTGGTAGGTATTTTCGAGGTCGCGCCGCCAGCCTTCCGGCTGGGTGTGGGGCAGGCCGTCTCGGTTTGGACTTGTCACGTTCTGCAGCGGTACGTTTGCTCGCTTGGTCAGGTCGTCTTTGCCGCTCAGCGCCTTGTTTTCGAGTGGTGCCGCCACGCTGTTGGCAAAGAACGGAAGCAGCGTCAGGCCGGAGGAGAAAAAGGTGGTGACAATCTGCTCCATTTTTTCCCGCACTTCCGGATTTTCACCCACCGCGGCTGCGTCACCCACGGCTGTACGCATGGCGACCCCTTCGCCTACGCCTACGATCCGGTTGGCGTAGTCGCTGATGTTGGTCATGCTGATCGGGTTGAGCTTTCCTGTCGCTTCTGAAAATGCCTTGGGTAGCAACTCGCCCCAGTTGCGGTTTTCCTTTGTCACCCGGTAGGTGGGGATCTCCTCGTCACCGTGGGTTTGCGCATATTTCGCCACTGCCTGGCCACCCGCCATGAAGGTGCCGCCCACTGCGGAGGCCGTCGTACGGGCGACGATGCCGCCGGCGTTTACCGAGGTGAATTGATCAATGGTATCGCGCACAGCATGGGCGGCACCGAAGGCGAGGTAGCCGGTGAAGTCACCACTCATGGTGCCAAAGTTGTTCGCGTTCTGTTTGAGCTTGAAGTCGTTGCGCTTTTGTTCCTGTGTGAGGTTGAGGGTATCGCGTCCAGCGTTCTCGACCCGACGTCCGTCCTGCGTGACGACTTGCAAGGCCTTGGGATAGACCGACATCGGATCGACTTTTTCCAGGCCGGCGCCGATGGTCTTGTCGACGACGACCTGGACGAATGGGCGGATGCCGTCGCTGATTACCTTGTGAGCGGCGCCCAGGACCGTCGAGGTCGCCGCGACATGCTTGCCGTAGGAGGCGTCCGCCATTTTTTCATCTATCGAGGCAGTGATTGCGCCAAAGTGGCCCGCAGACGCCACGCCCTGCGGGATCCCCGCCCCGGCGAACACCGCCAGGCCCGTTACAAAGCCGCTCTTGGTCTTGAGGTCGGCGACATAGTCCTGGCGTGCGACGTTCTTCAGTGCGGTGTCCAGCACCTCGTTTTTCTTCGTCGCCGTTGCCAGTTCGCTTGGCGTGTTCGGCTTGTCGTCATCGGTCTTGAGCAACTCGCCAAGCTCCCCCTGGACCTCGCGTAACTGGCCCAGTTGATCCTTCGCCTGGTCGCGTGCGGCCGGGGGAAGGCTCTCGTTGCTCGCCGCTTGTTGCGCGTGCTCGATTCGGCTTTCCATGAAGGTATTCAAGCGCGTGGGCATGTCTTGCGTCATGGCTTGCATGACACCTTTGGCATAACCGCGGAAGGCTTCATGGCTATTTTGCAGCAGCTGGCGATCGTTCCCTTCCGGGGTTTTATCGATGACTTCCTGGCACAACGAATGATAGGCGCCAAGGGTATTACCCATGCGCTCGCAGTGTTTGTCCCAGACCGCTTTGAAACCGCCGTCCTCCTTCCTGTCGTCCTCGTTCTTGCCCAGGTATTCGTTGAAGTCCTTGACGAATGCCTCGGTTTCTTCGTGGCCCGACAGCATCGGGTGCGGCGTGCCGCCGAGTTCGGCGAGATGCTTCTGTACATCTTGATAACTTGTGCCTGGCGCGTAGCCCAATACTTTGCCTTCCAGGCTCATATGCTCACGTGCGTAGCCGATGGGGTCGCTCTCAGGGTTTTTCTTGCCGAGGTTGTTGACCAGTCCTGTCAGGCGCTGCTGCCGGGTCCTGAGTGTTTGCTGGGTCTTGTCGGACGCCTGTCCTTCGAAGTGATAAGGCACCAGGGGATTGGTGGAGGGCCGAACCTGCCCGGACAGGCTGGTTCCCACCGGCGTGATCCGATCATCCTGCTGGTGTAACGCCGCCGAGCTGGTGCTTCGTCCTACTGATAAATCTGGCATGTCGTGCTCTCCTAGATTGACAGGGCACTGTTGAGCCCGGTGCTACGGGGGGTGGGTTTGTGCTGGGTGGTCTTGGCGGTGTCGTTTGGGCTGGCGCCGTCGAAGAAGTAGCCATCGCGCCAAATCAACGCCATGTCGGCGGCACCGCCCATCAGCCCGAGCAGGCGCTCGGCCGTGAGGGTTTCCAGGGGGACGTGGCCGATCAGGATTACCTGTTCGCTGTCGCGGTTGTAAGACAGGGAAGGGCAGAACGCGCCGCTCAGCAGGTACAGGTTGGTTTCCAGCAGCCGTTGCAGGACCGCTTCCCGATTCGCCACCGGCAATGGCCCGAAGCTGCAATAGATAAAGATGTCTCCCTCACCCACGCCAGGGGTGTGCTTGAGGGAAAAGTCGACATCCTTGACCGACAGGTTCGCCTGCTCGTAGAACGCTGCCGGGGTAGGAATCATTGTGAGTTCGCAGAGCTGATCGATCAGCTTGCAATAGATGGGTGACGCCATGAGTGACCTCGCATTGTCATCCAGGCGCCGACGAGCGCCTGCTGCCCATGGTGAGTGACACCTGCGGCATTTCGGTTCCAACCGAGCCCCCTGCCGCCCGATGACGGCGTCCCGGACGAGTCGGGTGGAACCGCTGCCTTGCGATCTGCCACCCAATGGCGCCACCTCACTCAAGGTTGACCGCCCATGTCCCGATCACTTGCACCTTTGTCGGCCCTTCGATTCGTCCCCAAAGGGTTGTCCATGCTGGCCGTGGCGACCTTGCTGTATGGTTGCCAGCACCTCGAACCGCAGCTGACCATTGGCGATCCTTCCGCCAACGAGCCTTACCGCTCGCAACTGCGCTGGCTTGAGCCGGCGCCTACGGACACGATCATCCAGATCGGCGAGTCATCTCCGCAAAGCGGCGGCAGCCTGTGGACGCGCATGCGCCAGGGGTTTTCCTTGCAGGCCAAGACCCAGGGTGTGGCGCGCATCGATGAGCAGCGCCGCTGGCTGGTGGATCGCCCGGCTTTTCTCACCCAGACCGGGCGTGCCGGCAGCCGTTACCTGCACTTCATCGTGGGGGAACTGAACAAGCGCAACATGCCGCTGGAACTGGCGCTGTTGCCGGCCATCGAGAGCGGGTTCAATCCGAACGCCCAATCGCCGGCCCAGGCCCTGGGCCTCTGGCAATTCATTCCCGCCACGGGGCGCCGTTACCAATTGCAGCAGCGGGGCGACTATGACGAGCGCCGGGACATTCCGTCATCGACGCGGGCCGCCCTGGATTATTTGTCCTACCTGCACGATTACTTCGACGGCGACTGGCTGCTGGCGCTGGCCGCCTACAACGCCGGGGAAGGGCGCGTACGCGACGCCATCACGCGCAATCGCGCCCGCGGCCTGGCGACCAACTATTGGAACCTGTCGTTGCCCGGCGAGACCCAGAACTATGTGCCGCGGTTGCTGGCGCTGTCGCAACTGGTGAATGCGCCCGCCGACTATGGCGTGAGCCTGGCGCCCATCGCCGACCAGCCGTATTTCCAGATGGTCGCCTTGGCGCAGCCGGTGGACCTGGCGCACCTGGCGCAGTTGTCCGGTGTGCATGAGCGAGAGTTGCGCATGCTCAACCCTGCCGTGCGTGGCCGGGCCAGGGGACGTTTGCTGATGCCCCTGGACGCATCGCGCAGGTTGCTGGCTCAACCGGACATGATCGCCAAGGCCGCGCTGCCCCGCGTGGACGGTAGCGAAGAACAAGTGGTTGCCTCGCCCGATACCGGCGCGGCCGAGCCGCAGGTGGCGGAGGTGGTAGTACCGCCAGGGGTGTGAGCCGATTATCCGCCATGTTGATCGTTCCCACGCTCTGCGTGGGAATACATCCCGTGACGCTCTGCGTCACCTTCCAGAAGCGGAACGCGGAGCGTCCCTGGCGGCATTCCCACGCGGAGCGTGAGGAACGATCTTCCACAGCCCCCCACCACCTGATCTTTCGGATCTCCAGAGCCTACAGGCAGCCCATCGCGACATTGGCCAGGCCGCGTGCGCGTGGGTCCATCAAGACGTAGGAGCCAATGGTGTTGCAGGCGAAGCCGAACGCCACGCCGCGTTCAGGGTCGGCAAACCCGATGGTGCCACCGGCGCCCATGTGGCCGAATGCCTCGTTGCCCATGCCATAACTGCCGTTCGCCACGTCCGGCTGGTTGAGCATGATGCCCAGGCCGAAACGCGTTGGGGTCTGGATGGTCGGGTCGTATTCGGCGCTGTGCTCGCGCAACATTTCGTTGAGCAGCGGTGACTCCAGCAGTTGCCCGTCGAGCAGGCCTGCGTAGAACGCCGCCAGGCTGCGGGCATTGCCATGTCCGTTGGCCGCCGGTTGGGTCATGCGTTTCCAGCCCGCCTCGTTACTGCGTCCCAGCACCATGGGCGGGTTGGCGAAGGCCAGTGTGCTCATGGCGGTCGGCTCGTTGAGCACGTCCGTCAGTACTCGCCCAAAGGCCTCATCGTCGATCTCGTCTTTGGTGCGCGCCATGTAGGCGCAGCGGGCGATGGTCGCGTCGTTCAGGCCGAGGTGAAAGTCCAGCCCGAGCGGCACCGCCACACGTTGGTGAATGCTTTGCGCCGGCGTCAGGCCATCCACCCGGCGTAGCAGTTCGCCGAGGATCCAGCCGAACAGCAAGGGTGAATAGGTCTGCTGTTCTCCGGCTGCGGCCCAGGGAGTTTCCTCGGCAATCAGGTCGGTCATGGTGTGCCAGTCGTAGAGGGTTTCCGGTGCCAGGGGCGTGCGCAGCGCTGGCAGCCCGGCACGGTGGCAAAGCACCTGGCGCAGGGTGACCGACGCTTTGCCGGCGTTGGCGAAGGCCGGCCAGTAGTGGCAGACCGGTTTGTCCAGCTCCAGGCGTCCTTCGCCGACCAACTGCATGATCGCCACCGCCGTGAAGGGCTTGGTGCAGGAAAACAGATTGAGCAGCGTGTCGCGCTGCCAATGGCTGTCCGGCTCCGGCCCGGCAGTGCCGGCCCACAGGTCGATGACGGTTTCGCCGTCAATCTGGATGCAAAGGGCGGCGCCGCGTTCGAAGGGGCTTTGCATCAGCCGGATAAACGCCTCTTTGACCGGTTCGAAACGAGTGTCGCATTGGCCATGGATAGCAGGTGCACGCGTCATGTCAGCTCCACACAGGGTTGGTGTTTCCCTTTGAGTGACCGTGGCCGTGCAAACGGTTCACCGACAGGTAGACCCCATGTGGGAGCGAGCTTGCTCGCGATAGCGGTGAGTCAGCCAACGTTGAAGTGACTGATACACCGCTATCGCGAGCAAGCTCGCTCCCACATTGGCACTGAGGCGTGCATAACATTTGTGTCCGACGCCGGACCACAGGGATCTTTTTTGGCGAGCCCTGCCACTCAGGAGCAATGATTGATGCCCCTGGAGAGTGTTCATGGCTTACGAGCGTACCCTTGATTTGAATAGCGACGCGTTTCGCGGCGAGGCTTATCGGCATTATGCGGCGCTGCGCCAGGCGTCCCCGGTGTTCTTCAGCCAGGCCGAAGGGCAGTTGCCGATGTGGTACGTCACTGGTGCGCGGGAAGTCGAGGAGGTGCTGCTGGACAACGAGCGCTTCGCCCGTGACCCGTCGCGGATCGATGCGCAATTCGCCGCGATGCTCGGTGGCGAACAATCCATTGCGTTTCTTAACGACCACATGCTCAACCGCGATGGCGACAGTCATCGCCGCTTGCGTCGCCTGGTCAACAAGGCCTTCACGTTGAAGGCGGTGAACGCCCTGCGGCCGCGTATCGAACAGATCGCCGAGACGTTGCTGGAGCCCGTGCGGTCGAGCGGGCAAATGGACGTGGTGAGCCAATATGCATTCCCTTTATCGATCACCGTCATCGCCGAGCTGCTTGGCGTTCCCGCACGGGACCGCGACGATTTCCGCCGTTGGTCCCACATGATCGTCCAGCAGGTGGGGCATGACCTGAGTGAGTTGCGGCATTGCTACACCGAATTCGCGGGCTACATGCTCGCGTTGATCGACCAGCGTCGAGCGCAGCCGGGCGATGACCTGGTGTCGGCGCTGGCGCAGGTCGAGGAAGAGGGCAGCATGCTCAGCCAAAGTGAGCTGTGCAGCATGATCGCGCTGCTGATCATCGCCGGGCACGAAACGTCGGCATCGATGATCGGCAATGCGGTGCACATGCTCGTGCAGCACCCGAAGGCGCTTGCGCGATTGCGTGACGAGCCGGCATTGATGCCTGGCGCGGTCGAGGAGTTTCTGCGCTATGACTCCTCGGTGGAGCGAGCCATGGTCCGCTTCGTTACCCGAGACACCGAACTGGCCGGGCAACGCTTGCTGCGCGGGCAACTGCTGATCGCGGTGGTGGGTTCGGCCAATCGTGACGAAGCGCTGTGTGCAAATCCTGACACGCTCGACATCACCCGCCCGGCCTGCCCGCACATGTCGTTCGGCAAAGGCACGCACTATTGCCTGGGCGCCTCGTTGGCCCGGCAGGAACTGGAAATTGCATTGAATACACTTCTTCGGTGCTGCCCTGGGCTGCAATTGGCGGTCGACCCCGGCGCCGTACGCTGGCGTTATGTGCCCAACTTCAGGGGGCCGGAGGCGTTGTCGGTGCGTTGGTCGGTGGATTGATGAGAACGAGCAAGCTCGCGCTGGGTTCTGTAGGAGCTGGCGAAGCCTGCGATCTTTTGATCTTTCGCTTGAGATTCAGGTGGCTGGGGAAAGATCGCAGCCTCGTTGCACTCGACAGCTCCTACACAGCTCCTACACAGCTCCTCCAGTGGGAGTCACTGGGCTGTGCAAAAAATGGCATCGGCTCGAATGAGCGCAGGCCCATGCCTGAGAAAGAGGCGGCTCGCCCGACTGTCCAGCCGGACGAGCCGTGGATTTACACCAGGCTGGCCTCTTCGTTTTGCGCTGGCGCTGAAAGGCTGGTGGATGCCGTGTCGCCTGGCGTCAGGTGCAGTCCATAGAGCACGACGTCCGCACGGTTATCAGCGAACCGGGCGATCCCTGGAAAGCGTCCCCATTGGGTCGCACCAAGCCCTTGTACGCCGCGTTTGCTGGCCTCGTTGTGCTCGATGATCCAGGCCACCAGCGTCTCGAAACCATACTGCCTGGCCAACACCACCGCGGCTTGGCCAAGGCGGATGCCGACGCCGCTGCCAATGTGGTCGCCGCGCACGTAGATCGACACTTCGCCGGTCAATCGGCAGGCCTGGGCGCCCCAACAGAAGCGGTTGACGATCAACCAGGCGATGACTTCACCTGCGCGTTCGAGTACGTAGATCGGATCACCCTCGTTGACGAAACAGTCGACGAAAAACGTCATTTCCTTCAGGGAAAACGCTCTGAGCACGGGGGAGCTGGTACCTCCCAGAGCGCTTTCGTTGAAGATATCTGTCATCACCGGCAAGTCGTCGGGGGTGTAGCGGCGCACGCCGCGTGGCAGGTCGGGTCGGCTGTTCAAGCGATTGTGGGTCATGGCCGGGCTTCTCCGTAGACGCTTCGTTTGAGTTGTTCACGCGCGCGAAACAACCTTGAACGCACGGTGCCGATAGGGACGCCCAGACGTTCGGCGGCATCGCGGTAGCTGCTCTCGGTGTCCACGGCGGTCCACAGGGTATCGCGCATGTCCTTGGGCAGCGCGTCCATGGCTAACAGCGTTCGGTCCAACAGCCGACGGTTGTCGCACAGTTCACTCAGGTCAATGTCGTCACTGGACTCGCTGAACTCGCTTTCATCGAAAGTGCTCAGCGGCGGCTGCGCATAGAAGCGGCGGAAGTGGTTGCGGATCAGGTTGAGGGCGATGCCACACAACCAAGTGTCCTGCTTCGCCAGCCCTTTGAACTTCTGCTGGTTGCGCCAGGCTTCCAGGTACGTGAGCTGGATGATGTCGTCGGCGTCGTCTTGATTGAGTACGCGTTTTTGCACAAACAGACGCAGCTTGCGTTGCTCGCCGAAGCAGATGTCTGGCGCACCTGTGGGTGCCGGGGAGGTTTGCGGGGGGGCCATGAGATTCAGGCTGTTCATCAATAAATCCCTCTGAGTAGGTTCCATAGCGTCGATCAAAAAATGTCGACGGTTCCCCTGTCAGCAGGACCTGTGCCAAGCCGTATTTATGTCTTATCTATTTGATAAATAAGTGTTTTTATCTAGTGCTTTTGCTCTATTTGTGCAAGAGCATGCACAGCCGTCCCAAGTTCCACTGCATGAAATTGCACCGAGCAAACGCTCGGGCAGGAACCCTTGCGAACCGGTCAGAAAGGCCACGACCGCTGATGGAACTGAATGCTGGATCGCCGCCACCCACTGAGCGTCCAAAACCACGTTCACGGCCATCATGAAAGTAGAAGCCCCGACAAATGCGCATATTGCCGCCAACCTTGCCCAGGCCGTTTCGGCCGTCGTGGGCATAGGTAAGCCTGTCGAATCGTTCCAGGCCGTGCAGTCCAATTCGATGGAGGAGGTCGGCATGACCTTCAGCCATCATGTGGAGCGCAATACCAAGGCGCTGAGCCAGCGGCGCATACGCAATGCCCGCAGCGAGGTGGGCCAGGTGCGCGTCGAGACGCGCGAGCAATTGGAGGAGTGGTACGACCAACTCGGCCACCCAGGCAAGCAGAGCCTGGGGGCAATGGCCGCCCAGGCGGGTCTGTTGTTGTGTGGCGAGCCGGTGCTTGAAGAGGTGGTGCAGTCCACGGGCGGTGACCCGGCCCGTACCGACCTGATCCTGCAGCAAGCGTTGCGCGAGGCCGAAGTGCAAGGTCGTCTCGTTGAAGCCCAGCGCGCTCGCGACTACCTGCAGCTATTGCGCGAGCGTTATGGCGCGCAGATCCAGGCGGGCATGAACATCGCCGAGGCCTTGCGCGCTGCGGGCGGCGATCCCGAACTGCGCCAGGCGGTACGACGGCTCTATTACGACACCGTGGTGCTCAAGCAATCGTTGCCCACCATGATGCAGGCGTTGCTTGGCCTGTTCGGCGAGGCGGCATTCGTGCCGGGGCTGGACATGATGCGCCGGGCACTGGCTGACGACATCGCTGCGCACACACCGTCACGTCCTACCGCGCTGTTGCGCACGTTGTTGATCGGCCTGGCCGCCTCGACTCAACTGGGCAGTGTCCTGCACAGCTGCCGCCGTTTGCTCGAGCAACTGGCCTACAGTTGCCCGGCCAGCCAGCTCACGGCCGTGCTGTTGCTCCAACGCATGCTGGGGTTTGTCAGCAGTGGCCTGTCGGCGGCGGAAGTACGGCGCATCGGGCGTGAATTGGGTGGAGAAGAGGAGCGGGACCAACTGGTCTCCCTGAACGGCCTGTACCCCTTGCTCAAGCGTTTGCCGCTGCCCCTCTGGCGCGATAGCAAAAGCCGACAGACCGCGCTGAAGAACCTGTTGGTGCTGCTCGATGAGCGTTCCCGTGGCGAGCCCCGAAGCCAGACCGCTGCCCCCGTGATTGGAGCGCGCTCATGATCGCCCTGTTGAACAAAGTCGCCAACGAAGCGGTGCGGCGCATCGAGGTGGTTGCGGCGTTCGTGGTGCTCGGCATCGTGTTCATGCTGATCCTGCCCTTGCCGACCCCGGTGGTCGATGCGCTGATCGCGATCAACATCTGCATCTCCTGCCTGCTGATTGTGCTCTCGCTGTACCTGCCACGACCGCTGGCGTTTTCCTCGTTTCCGGCGGTGTTGCTGCTGACCACGCTGTTCCGGTTGGCATTGTCGGTGGCGACCACCCGATTGATCCTGCTCCAGGGCGACGCCGGTCATATCGTCCAGGCGTTCGGCAATTTTGTGGTGGGGGGCAACCTTGCAGTCGGGTTGGTCATCTTCCTCATTCTGACGGTGGTCAACTTCCTGGTGATCACCAAAGGCTCGGAGCGGGTCGCCGAAGTAGCGGCGCGGTTCACCCTGGATGCGCTGCCGGGCAAGCAGATGTCCATCGACAGCGACCTGCGCGCCAACCTGATCGATGTCAGCGAAGCCCGGCGGCGTCGCGAGGAATTGAACAAGGAAAGCCAGCTGTTCGGTGCGATGGACGGGGCGATGAAATTCGTCAAGGGCGATGCCATCGCGGGCTTGGTGATCGTGGTGATCAACCTTATCGGCGGCTTTACGGTCGGCATGATGCAACACGACATGGGCGCGTCCGAATCGATGCACTTGTATGCCGTGTTGACGATCGGTGACGGTCTGATCGCGCAGATTCCGGCCCTGCTGATTTCCCTCACTGCGGGCATGATCATCACCCGGGTGTCGCCAGAAGGGCAGCCGGCGGGCAGTAGCGTCGGCAAGGAAATCGCCCAGCAGTTGACCGCCGAACCCAAGGCCTGGGTGATCGCTTCGGTGGGCATGCTCGGCTTCGCGGCCTTGCCCGGCATGCCCACGCTGGTGTTCGTCGTCATCGCCTTGATCACCGGCACCGCCGGCATCGTTCAGCTCTACTCGCGCGCCCGGCTGGCACGCCAGGGCGACCAGCCAGCGGAGGTCGTGGTCCCGGCACAGAACGGCGCTGAGGACCTGCGCAGCTTCGACCCGACCCGTGCCTATCTATTGCAGTTTTCCAAAGCCATGGAAGGCAACGCGGCCGCCGAGGAAGTCGTCCAGGCGATCCGCAAGAAGCGCAATGCCCTGGTGGCCGGCTTTGGCCTGACCCTGCCGCCCTTCGAGATCGAATACAGCGCACTGCTGGAAGACGACGAGTTCCGCTTCTGCGTGCACGAGGTGCCGATGTTGCGGGCCACTTTCGGCGAACGTGTGGCCGTGGCGCGCGGGCCGCTGCCGTTGGAACCGCGCGACGGGCAGGTCGGCAGCGAGGTGCGTGACGAGCAGCAGTGGCTATGGCTGACGCCTGACGATCCGCTGCTGGCGGACGAACGCGTGGAGGCGGTGTCGGCCGCCGAGTTGCTGGTGGAGCGGATGAGCCGCGCGATGTTTGCCACGGGCCCGCAATTCTTGGGGCTTCAGGAGAGCAAGTCGATTCTCAGTTGGCTCGAAGCGGGCCAGCCAGAGCTGGTGCAGGAGCTGCAGCGGACCATGCCATTGGCCCGTTTCGCCGCCGTGCTCCAGCGCCTGGCCGGCGAAGGTGTCCCGCTGCGCGCGGTGCGGCTGATCGCCGAGTCCTTGATCGAGCATGGGCAGCATGAGCGTGACGTCGGTGCGCTGACCGACTACGCGCGCATCGCCCTGAAGTCGCAGATCTATCACCAGTACCGTGACGAAGACGGCCTGCACGTGTGGCTGTTGACGCCGGAAACCGAAGGCCTGTTGCGCGATGCGCTGCGCCAGACCCAGACGGAAACCTTTTTTGCCCTGGAAAGCCTGCATACCCGCGCCTTGGTGATGCAGTTGCGCGAAGGCTTCCCGTTGCGCGCCAAGCGCGTGGCCGTGCTGTTGGTGGCGCAAGACCTGCGGGCGCCGCTGCGCGATCTGTTGCGCGACGAATTCAATCACGTGCCTGTACTCGCCTTCAGCGAGCTGCACAGCAACGCCCAGGTCACCGTGCTGGGACGCTTTGATCTCGAGCAGGAAAAACTACGGATGGAGGATGCCGCGTGACGGGCTTGTCTTGGCATGCCTGCAGCGGTGTCTCCACGTAACGATGCAAATCCAGGTGTGTTCGATGGCCTGGCTGTGACAGAGGACGGGGGCCGCCGGTGCCCCGTCGTACAACCGGATCGTGGGCGAGCATCTGTCGCCCCTTGAGGAATTGACCATGTTCGAACTGCGAGTCTTGAGTGGTCTGCACCGAGGTGCGGCATTGCCGCTGGTTGGCGAGCAATGGGTGGTCGGGGCGGCGGAGGAGGCCGACCTGGCGCTTTACGATCCGGGCATCTGTGGGCGTCACGTGGGCCTGCGGCAGGTGCAGGGCCAATGGCTGCTGGAACAGCTGGAGGGCACGGTTTGCGATGGACAAGGCCAGCCCTGGGCAGCGACCGAGCCCTTGCAGAGCAATGCTCCGTTTGCCGTGGCAGGCGTCTGGCTGTGCCTGGCCCCGGCCGATCAGCCCTGGCCCGAAGAGGCGGCGCTGGATGACGCTGCGCATCTGTCGGTGGACCGGGAAACCCCGAAGCCCGCCGTGCGGCCATCGTGGCCCAAGCGCCTGGCCATCGCCGCGGCGGTGATCACCGTCGCCTCCAGCGCCTGGGCCTTTACCAGCCAACCGGCGCAGCCCGTGGCGCGCAGCCCGGCCCAGCAGCTCAAGCAGACCAAGGTGGCCTTGGATAATGTCGAGGCGGTCCGCCTGGAGCTTGATCGCATGTTGCAGGAACGTGATCTGGGCGCCGGTGTGCGGGTCGAGAGCCAGGACGACCGGCTGGTCCTGGAGGGTGAGCTGCCGCGCCAGCGCCTGGCGATGGTCGAACGGTTGATCGAGCGCTTCCACGACCGCTACGAAACGCCGATCGGGATCACGGCCAACGTCAAGGAACGGCTGACGAAGCTGCCGTTTCAGATCGCCCAGATCGTGGGCGGCAAGCATGGTCACGTAGTCACCGCCGATGGACGTCGGTTGTTCCTGGGCGACCAGATCGATGGCCTGCGCTTGACTGCCATCGACAGCGGCAAAGTCACCTTCGAGGGCGACCAACGCTACGAGGTCACCTGGTGATGACGCAGGCGGCCATCGCGCGACTGGAGGCCTGGGAGGCCGGGCAATTGGCGCACTTGCGTCGCTTCGCGCCGGTCATGGTGCGCGGACGGGTGCAGCGGGTCAGCGGCATCTTGCTGCAGTGCCGACTGCCGGGGGCGCAGATTGGTGACCTCTGCCGGGTCGAGCGCGACGCCCGCGAGCCGCTGCTGGCCGAAATTGTCGGCTTCGACCAGCACGATGCCTTGCTCAGCGCCCTGGGCGGTCTGGAGGGGATCCGGGTCGGTGCGGCGGTGGAGCCGCTGGGCATGCCGCATCGGGTGTGCGTGGGACCGGAGCTGCTGGGTCAAGTGCTGGATGGCTTCGGCCGGCCCCTGTTGGACGGCGGGACGGGGGCGTTCGCCGGCCCGCATGTGCTGCACGCCTCGGAGGTGATTGGCGAGGCGCCTGCACCCACTGCACGACCGCGTATCCAACGGCCCTTGATGACTGGCGTACGGGCCATCGACGGCCCGCTGACACTCGGCGAAGGCCAGCGTGTGGGGCTGTTCGCCGGCGCCGGTTGCGGCAAGACCACGTTGCTGGCGGAGATTGCCCGGAACGTTGACTGCGATGTCATCGTGTTCGGCCTGATCGGCGAGCGTGGGCGCGAACTGCGCGAATTTCTCGACCATGAGCTGGATGATGAACTGCGTGCCCGTGCGGTGCTGGTGTGCGCCACCTCTGATCGCTCCAGCATGGAACGCGCCCGTGCGGCGTTCACCGCGACGGCGTTGGCCGAGGGGTTTCGTGCCCGGGGCCAACGCGTGCTGCTGCTCATCGATTCGCTGACCCGCTTCGCCCGGGCCCAGCGTGAGATCGGCCTGGCCGCCGGCGAGCCGTTGGGGCGCGGTGGCCTGCCGCCGTCGGTCTACGGCTTGCTGCCGCGTCTGGTCGAGCGGGCCGGCCTGACCAACGAGGGCGCTATCACCGCGTTTTATACGGTGCTCATCGAGCAGGATTCCATGAACGATCCCGTGGCGGATGAAGTGCGTTCGCTGCTCGACGGTCACATCGTGCTGTCACGCAAGCTCGCGGAGCGCGGCCACTACCCGGCAATCGATGTGCTGGCCAGCCTGTCGCGAACCTTGGCCAACGTGGCCGAGGCGGAACACCTGCGGGCGGGCATCAATCTGCGTCGGTTGTTGTCGGCTTATGAGCAAATCGAACTGATGTTGCGCCTGGGCGAATACCAGGCCGGCGCCGACCCCTTGACCGACCTGGCGGTGGAGTCGCGTGGCGCCCTGGACGCCTTCCTGCGCCAGGACCTGCGCGAGCCGGAGCTGTTTGCGCCCACGCTCGCCCACCTGCAGCAGTTGACCGCCTATGTCCCGGGTTGATCTGGACGCCCTGGCGCCGATACGCCGCCACCGCGAAGCGCAAGCCGAGCGGGCGTGGCGCCAGCAGCGCGAGCTTTTGCGCGAGCGCGAAGCCGCGGTTGCCGCCGCGCGCGCGCAGATGCAGGCGACCCGTGAGCAACAGGCGGTGCAGCGCGAGGCGTTGTACGGCGAGCACCGTGGCCGGGCCTTGAGCGTGTGCGAACTGAATGCCTGGAGTACCCAGGAACGTCGTTTGATCGGCGAGCTGGCCGAGCAAGCGCGGGCAGTGCAGGCACTGGACGATGAACAGGCGCAGCAGGCACAGCACACGGCCGCTGCCCAGCAGCGGCTACAAGGGCGCCGGCGAGATCTGGAAAAACTCAGCGCAATGATGGAGTACCTGGTGGAGCCCCCCAGCGATGAATGAACGCAGCGTGCGCGGTGGGCCGACACCGCACAGCAATCCCTCGGCGGCCCCCGTTCGGCAACCGCCTCGAGCGTATGAGCAACCGCCTGCCCAGGTGAGCCGGGCAAGTCGTCCGGCGGCACGTGAGTCCGCCCCTGCTGCCGGGCGCGACCCCGACATGACAGCAGGAAGCAGTGACGGTTACTGGTTCCGCCAGTGGGTCGATGCGCCACGGGGCGGCGCGCAGGATGACAGCGCCGGCACCGGTTCGCTGTCGGGCCTGGTGAATCTTTCGAGCGGCGAAGAGGAGGCGTTTGTCGACCAGCTCACGCCACGCTTGCGTGCCACGCTCGACCAGCAATTGGACCTGCTGCTGCATCTTCCCAACCTGGGCCGCATCAAGGTATCCGCCCGGCGGCTGGGCGGGGCGTGCGGGTGGGACATCGGCTTGAGCTGCGAAAGTGCAGACGTACAGACGCGGCTGTCGAGTCGATCCGGCCGTCTCGAAGAGGCGCTGACCCAAAGCCTGGGCCAGCCGGTGAGCGTGCGCGTAGCGCGGGAAGAAGAGGTTAGCGCGACATGACCGTCCATGCATTGGTGCTGCCGACTGTGGGCAGCGAGGACGCCACCGCCCGGCGACTATTGGGAGTTGGCGTCCGGTTGCCCTTCGAGGTGGCGGGTGAGGCGGGGCTGCTGGAACTGACCCCGGGCGGCACTGCGGCGGGGAACTCGCCGTGTGTGCTGGCGTGTGCCCATGGTGCCTTTACCTTGGACGAGCCCGGCGCGGTACTCAGCCTGTTCGGTGAATGCCCGGTGGTCCTGCCTGCCGAGCCCGGACCGGATGACACGTGGTTCTGGTCGCTGTTCCAGCAAACCCTGAGCGAGCCCCTGCGCCAGGCATTCGGTTTTATCAAGCCAGCGGCCGTGCCCGCGGTGCAGGGCATTGCCTGCCGGCTCGACGTGAGGGTGGGCGCGGCCCGCGTCACGAGCCATCTGGAAATGAGCGGTGCGACCTTGCTGGGGCTGCTTCGCGCCGTGCCCTGGCAACGGCGAGCCGCGCCCGGGATCGAGGGCTTTGCGCTGCATGTTCCGTTGGAACTGGGACACCTGGCGCTGGCCGCCGGGCAGTTGGCGATGTTGCGCCCCGGTGATGTGTTGGTGCCGCAAACCGCTCTGTTCGATTCATCCGGCCACGGGCTGATTCGCCTGGGCCGGCATTGTTTGCAGGTGCGGGTACACAGTCGTGCCGCACCGTTGCGCCTGACCTTGCTCGCTCTGGAGGAGACCGTTATGAGCACCACCGCTGACACCGACACCGATATCCTGACGCCGGACTGGGACGATAGCACCGGCTACGAACCTGACGACCAAACGTGCGAGGCGACCGAGCACCCGCTGTCGGCCTATGCCGCTGAAACCGAGGAGGTGCCGATGACGGAGCCGGTCGCGGCCGAAATCCCCGAGCGCTTCGACGACCTGCCGCTGGCGCTGACGATACGCTGCGGCCACTTGAGCCTGACCTTGGGCGAGCTGCGCAATCTGGCGCCCGGCGCAGTGCTGCAAGTGCAAGGTGCGACACCGGGGACGGCGGCGCTGTTCTATGGCGAACGTGCCCTGGCCCATGGCGAGCTGGTCGAGGTCGATGGCCGGCTGGGCCTGCAAATCGCCCGCGTGGATGTGGCTGGATGAGCTTCCAGGGGGTCGACCCCTTTCTGCTGGCGCTGTTCATTGGTGGGATTTCGTTGGTCCCCTTGCTGCTGATCATCTGCAGCGCCTTTCTCAAGATAACCATCGTGTTGACCATCACCCGCAACGCCATCGGTGTGCAGCAGGTACCACCCAATATGGCCCTGTATGCCATTGCCCTGGCCGCGACGCTGTTCATCATGGCGCCGGTCGGCCACAACATCGCCGAACAGTTGAAAGAACAGCCGTTGGATTTCAGCAATACCGAGGCGTTGCAAGGTTCTGCCTTGAACGCGATAAAGCCGCTGCAGGCCTTCATGTCGCGCAATACCAACCCGGACATCCTCGCCCACCTACTGGAGAACACCCAGCGGATGTGGCCCAAGGAGCGTGCCGAGCAGGCCAGCCGCGATGACCTGATGCTGCTCATCCCGGCCTTCATGCTGTCGGAGCTCGAGGCCGGTTTCCAGATGGGATTTTTGATTTATATCCCGTTCATTGTCATCGACCTGATCGTGTCCAACCTGCTGCTGGCGCTCGGCATGCAGATGGTCGCGCCCATGACCATTTCGTTGCCGCTCAAGCTGCTGATTTTTGTCCTCGTGCAGGGCTGGACGCAATTGCTCGACAGCCTCTTCTATTCCTATCTTTGAGGACATGCGATGGACGCGCTGACGTTGTTTAAGGAAGGCATGCTGCTGGTGGTCCTGCTCTCCGCACCGCCCTTGATCGTGGCGGTGATCGTCGGTGTGCTGACCTCCCTGGTGCAGGCCTTGATGCAGATCCAGGACCAGACCTTGCCCTTCGGCATCAAGCTGGTGGCGGTCGGGCTGACCTTGCTGGTCACGGGCCGCTGGATCGGCGTGGAATTACTGGGGTTGCTGCGTCGGGCATTCGAAATGATGGCCAACACCTGATGACGGCCCAGGCTTTTGTCCCGTATTTCGACTTGCTGCTGTCGATCGCGCTGGGCATGGCGCGAATTTACCCGGTCGCCTACCTCGTCCCGGTGTTTTGCTTCCAGCACCTGCGAGGCTTGCCGCGCCATGCCGTGGTGTTTGCCCTGGGCATGTTGCCGGCGCCCGGTATTCGCCAGGCGCTGATCGACGCCCAGGTCAATTGGCTGTCGCTGGCCGGGTTGATGTTCAAGGAACTGGTGCTGGGCTTCTTGCTCGGGGTGCTGCTGGCGATGCCGTTCTGGTTGTACGAATCGGTGGGCGCCCTGCTGGACAACCAGCGCGGTGCGCTCATCGGTGGCCAGTTGAATCCGGCCCTCGGCAGCGACACCACGCCCCTGGGCCTGCTGTTCAAGGAGATGACGATCTTGCTGCTGGTCACCACCCTGGGCATTGGCACGTTGACCCAGGTGATCTGGGACAGCTACCTGGTGTGGTCGCCCACCGTTTGGTTTCCATTGCCTGGCGCGGATGGCTTCGGCGTGTTTCTCGGGCTGCTCGGCGAAATGTTCATGCACATGATGCTCTACGCAGCGCCCTTTATCGGCTTGCTGTTGCTGGTGGAGTTCAGCCTGGCGTTGCTCAGCCTGTATAGCCCGCAATTGCAGGTGTTCGTCCTCGCCATGCCGGCCAAGAGCCTGATCGGCCTGGGCTTCCTGCTGTTCTACCTGCCCACGCTGTGGGACGCGATGACTGGCCGTCTCGGCCGCTATGGCGAAATCCGGCATCTGCTTCACCTGTTGTTGCAGGCGCCCTGAAGGAGGGCTTCGCCCATGAGCGAAGACAGTGGCGAAAAGACCAAGCGGGCGACGCCGAAGAAGATTCGCGACGCGCGCAACAAAGGCCAGGTCGGCCAAAGCCAGGACTTGAGCAGCCTGCTGGTGCTTGCGTCGATCACCGAAGTGGCATTGACCCAGGCCGACGACAGCATGCAGGCTTTGGGAGATATGGTGGCATTCCCGCTGCATCGGCTGGATGTCGACTTCGTGCGTGCCTTTGAGGAAACCTTGGCCCATGCCGGTGGCGTGCTGCTCAACTTCACCTTGATGACCGTGGGGTTGGCGATCGTCACGCGCCTGGTGGCCGGTTGGATACAGTTCGGTTTCCTGTTCGCCCCCGAGGCCCTTCAGCCAGACCCGAACCGCTTGAACCCGATGAACCAGGCCAAGCAGATGTTCTCCGGCCAGGCGCTGATCAGCCTGTTCATGGGGCTGGTCAAGGCCGTGTTTATCGGCACCGTGATTTATCTGGTGACCCTGCCGGCACTCGGCTCGTTGATCAGCCTGGTCAACGGCGACCTGCACAGCTATTGGCGCGGGCTGGCCAGCCTGTTCCGGCACATCATGCACATTTGCCTGGGTGTACTGCTGGTGCTGGCGATTCTCGACTTCGGCCTGCAGAAATATTTCTTCGCCAAGCGCCTGCGCATGAGCGAGGAGGAGGTGCGCAAGGAGTTCAAGGAAATGGAAGGCGACCCCCATGTAAAAATGCATCGCCGTAGCCTGGCCCGGCAATTGGTCGACCAGCCTGTCAGCAAAGAGACCAAACCGGTGGAAGACGCCGACATGCTGGTGGTCAACCCTACCCACTTTGCCGTCGCCCTGTCGTATCGCCCCGAGGAAACGCCGCTGCCGCAGTTGATCGTCAAAGGCGTCGATGCCGAGGCCCGGGCGCTGATCGAGCGGGCCAAGGCGGCGCGAGTTCCGGTCATCCAGTGCATCTGGCTGGCGCGCACGATCTACCGTGAAGACGTCGGCGCTTATATCCCCCGGGAAACGCTCCAGGCGGTTGCCCATATTTATCGGGTGTTGCGCGAACTGGATGACGAGGCCAAGGGCGAGGTCATCGAGATTCCGGAATTGAACCAGCGTTGAGGTCGATGGAACCGATGCATACGCGGTTGCCACTCAGGGAGTGAGCCAGGCTCGTCCGCAGGATTCCCGCCTGCCGACAGTGCCCACCACACAGACATCGCCTCGTGGAGGATCCCATGCCCGAACCCAGTTCCCTGACGAGCCCCTTAAGGGGCACAGGTGCCCTGCACGGCACCGACAGCTTATCGCCCTCGCGCTCACCCTCGCTGAGCCAACGACCCCGCGAGGCGCAGCAGCGCGAAGGCACTCAAAGCCTGCATGGCCGGGGACGTTCCTCCTCGACACCACCGACGCTGCATCAGCGTGGCCGCGCCCGAACGCGGGACGCCAACCACGCGGCGACGTCGAATGACACGCAACCGCTGGATGACGCGCAAACGTCCAGCCCCACTTCGGAGTCTCGCACTCCGGACTCTTTCATGAGTGAGATGGAAACCCGTCAAAAGCAGTTGATGGAAAAGCAGTTCAACATACAAATGGGCATGGAAGAGCGCCAGAGCACCATGATGCTGATCAAAAGCTCCGCCGACATGGCCAAGTTGATGAGCGATACGGTGACGGAGGTCACCAAGGGCTTCATGGACAGCGCGAGGAAAGTCATGCAGGAGGGTGGCGAGGCGATGAAGCTTCGATAAAGCGATGAGCCTGCATCAACCTGTGTAGGTGTCGTGTAGGAGCTGTGTAGGAGCTGTCGAGTGCAACGAGGCTGCGATCTTTCCCCAGCCACCTGGATCTCAAGCGAAAGATCAAAAGATCAAAAGATCGCAGGCTTCGCCAGCTCCTACAGAGTCCCGCAGTAGTAATTCCAGGCCACGGGTGCCTAGCCCAGTCGAGTGCGGCTTGTGTTGAGCGAGGCCGGACGAGGGCTGCCCGGCGTTGCAGGCACCGCCAAGCGTGCCCGAATGTCGCCGACCTGGGCGATGAAACCGACGATCCAATGGCAGAACCGCGCCTCGTCGAGCATCGCCAGCGGACAATGGGCACACAAGCGAACGCTGCCCTTATCGTCCAGGGCCAGCCAGCTGCCGCCGAGCAGATCCAATCGAAAGTTGAGTTCCAGCAAGCGCTTGTGCAAGCCGGGCGCGTGGGCAGGTACATCGATCGAGCTATGGAGGATGGCGACATCGCCGTGATCGGGCAACTCGATGACCACGGCTTCGCGGTTGCTCGCGTCATACAGCGCGCACACGCCACCTTCCAACTGCAAGTCTGCATGCAAATGTTCCGCGAGGGCCGAGATCAAGCGCTGGGCAAGCGGTGCGACGGTCATGGAAAACCTCCCTCATAAAGTCTCTGTATGAATCACTGTGGCCAGAGATTGCTCCCGCTGGGCCGTACGAGCTGTGTAGGAGCTGTCGAGTGCAACGAGGCTGCGATCTTTCCCCAGACACTTGAATCCCAAGCGAAAGATCAAAAGATCGTCCGAACGCGGCCCGAGCCTTCGCCAGCTCCTACAGAGCCGAGCGGGAGCAATCTCCGGTCACAGATTCAATACGTGGCCGAGTAATCGTCGAGGTCTTCCAGGCCCAGCAGCGACAGCTGACGGGACTGGATTTCATCGAGCAGTTCAGTGGATAGCGGCGCGTCGGGCAGCGCCTGCCAGACCACGAGCGCTCGCTGCGGATCGAGAAATACGAACAGCTGTGCGTAGTCGGTCGGCTGGGCGAAACGCCGTTCGAGGGCATGCTGGATCTGGTTTGCGCGCAGCGCCTGGCTTTGTATTTGTAAGGCGAGCCCCACGCTGTGAGGCTCGCGTCGCAGACAGAACTCAATGCCTGGGGCTATTTCCCAATACGTCGCGATGCCGGCGATGATGTTCTTCTGGAAGGCTTGGCGAGTGCTTACGCTGTGTACTGAAAAAGACATAGCGTTCAGTTCTCCAATGGGACGACCGTATGGTCCAGTGGGTGTTCGGGGGAGCCAAGGCCGCCGCGCATGCCGGGTGACCACCAGATCACCAGCCGACCGTTGTCCGGTTCGGCGCGGCTGCAGGCATCGCCCTGGCAGCCCGAGCGGTTCGCGCAGCCGGCGAACACCGGCAGGCTCAGCAATAAAACGAGCAGCAGTGGCGTGCGACTCATGGCAGGGTCCTCGCGCTGGTTTGCAGAAGAGAAGGGCGCTCGCCGCCTGGCGTGCGCGTGGGTTGCTTCATGACCACGAACACTTCCGTTTCCTCGCCGGGCTCAAGCCAAACCTTCGGCCAGGCGGAGGTGGCCAGGGCCCAGCGGCTGCCGCAGCTCGCCTCGTCGAAGCGCAACCTCCGCTGGCCATCGTTGCGTACCACACCCACGGCGATGCCGTAATCGGGACCGGCGAACCATTGGGCCCGGGCAGCGTCCAGGGATAACCCGGGTTGCAACGCGCACAATGTGTCGGGTGAATAAGGAATCGACGCCGCTTGCTTGAACGTGGCCGGAATGTTGCCGTCGGCGAGTTGGGCGAGCACGTCGCTGACCTCGACACGACCGACGGGGCGGGTGCCGTTGCGACGCTCTTCCAGGCGGGCCATGGCGCTGTCGACCTGTTCGCGGTCAAGGGCGGAGATGTAGCGGGCCGGGTCGACCTGGTCGCCGATCAGGCGAGGCGTCAGGATGAAGACCCGTTCGCGGCGACTGGTTTCGCGCGTGGTCGAGGAAAACAGCAGCGGCCCGATCAGCGGGATGCGACCCAGCCATGGCACCCGCTCGAGGTTGTCGCCGGTCTCTTCGGTATGAAAACCGCCTACCACCAATGACCGGCTTTCCCCCATGACAGCCTGGGTGCTGACCACGCCCCGGCGCACGCTGGGCGTCTGCTGGCCGACCTCCGAGGGTTCGATGCGGCCGTCCTCGATGTCCAGGGACATCTGGATCTGGTTGCGGCCCCCGGTCTCGATGGCATGGGGTACGACCTGCAAGCTGGTGCCTGCCGTGATGGGCTCGATGGTGGCTACCCGCTCGCCGATGGCCGAGATGTACTCGGTCCGGCTGAAGTCGATGACCGCCGGCTGGTTCTCCAGGGTCAGTACCGACGGGTTCGCCACCACCGAGGCCAGGCCACGGCCCTCCAGGGCCCGCAGTTGCGCGGAAAAGTCGCCGTAGTCCTGAATGAACACCGTCGAGCTGGCACCAGGGCGAATCATCGAGGCGCCGCCGATCAGATCGCCGCTCTCGACGTTCCAGTTCGAGGCCAGCTCAGCCAGTTGTGTGCGGTCGATGTCGAGGATGATCGCATCGATTTCCACCAGCTTGCGCGGCACGTCCACATCGCGAATCAGCGGCGTGTAGATTTCCCGTCGCTTGGGTGCGTCGTAGATGAGCACCGCATTGTTGCGCACGTCGGCTTCGACGCGGATCTTGCCCCGAGCGCCTGCACTGCTGTTCGCGCCGGACGGCACCCGGCTGGTGTTCGGCCGACCCATGCCGTTCATTGCCAACTGTTCGATATTGCCCATGGTCATGGACTGCTGGCTCTGCATGTTCTGGAACGATGCCTGGGGCGAGGCCGTCTGCATGCCCCCCGACACGGCGCTGCGACTTTCCAGCAAACCTTTCAGGATGCTGGCGACCCCGGGAATGACCAGCGTTTCGCCGCGGTACTTGACGTTGCGGTCGGCGGCGGTGGCATAGCGCAGCGGGAAGCTGATCACTTCCTGCTTCTCTTCGGGTGTCTTGCGCACTTCGGCAAACTGCGCCACCAGGCGCACATAGCGTTCCGGGCCGGAGACCAGGACCACGCCTTCGTCGGGCAATTCACCCCAGCCGAAACGCGGATCCAGCAAGCCGATGTCGGTCAAGGCCTGCTTCATGTCCGGCACTGCGTCGGCGGACACTTCCAGGCGCGTGGAGTCCTGGTTCTGCAAGGGGCTGACGTACAAGGTGTTGCCGTACATGAACCACTGGAAGCGATTTTCCAGGCCGAGCCTGTCGAGGAACGCCTGGGGACTTTCGGCGCGCATCCGCCCCTCGACGGTGCCTTTCACCGTGCCGTCGATGACCAGTTGCACTGCGAAGGTATTGGCAAAGTCGCCGAGTACCTTGGCCAGCGGTGTGCTCTGGGCGTCGTAGGCGTAAGGCGTGTTCTTCCAGTCGGTCGGTATGGCCGCCCCTGCCGGCATGCCAGCGCCAAGCGCGCCGGCCAATGCCAGTGCGATCAGCGAAGGTTTCGTCCAGCGGCGTGCGATCAACTGGCGAAGGTGTACCTTGCCTGCGGTCATCAAGCAGTACGGTGCAAGCCACCTGTTAGGCATGGCGGATTCCTGTTCCGAGCAAGTGAGAGTGCGAGAGGCGTCGCGCCACGGGCGCGGCAACGGCACGTTGGTCTTTATTGATAATCGATTGCCAGGTGTCACGCTGGTTGAGCAGTGCTTCGAGCACCTCGATCAAGTCGTCGATGTGCCTGTCTGGCGGCAGTTGCGCCAGTAGCCACAACCGGCCGTCTTGTGGCGAACGGGCCAGCGCGCCGGGAAATCGCGAGAGGCTTGGGTGCGCCAGCCGAAGCAGGTCTTCCAGAGCCACCTCGTGGGTCACCGGGACGCTCAGCTCGACCGATGCCAGCAGGCCTTCGTCGAGCTTGCTGAACGTTGCTTCGCCATCGTCGATGACAACGGTGAAGTGCTCCGGGCCATCGACGTCGGCGTTCCAGCGGGTGAGCTGTGCGCGCAGCTCATGGCATTGCATCGATGATCGCCTTGGCGAGGTTGTGATGGGCTGTGGTCTGTTGAGTGGCGGCGTTCACCGCGACGGACATGCCGTTCATGCTGGTCACGAATGAGTGCATGTCGTCGAGTGACTGACTTTCTGCTGCGTTCATCGCAGCGTTGTTGACGTTGTCGGTTGCGCGTTGGAAGTAGGTGTCGAGGCGGCGCTGGACGGCATCGGCGGAAGACATGGGCGGTTCCTCTGGGCTGGGCATATTCACGATGTGAGTGGTGGGTATGCCGTTGGCGGTTCCGCGTAAATGAGGAAAAAAGCTGGTGGGGTGATGGTGGCCTTAGTAGCCGGACAGGATTTCTTTGACCGGGTACATATCCGTTGCTGCGGTAACGGCTGCTTAGGGTTCCGCCCTTACGGCGGGTCACTTTTTTCAGACGCCAAAAAAGTAACCAAAAAGGCTTTGCCCCACCACTCGGTGCCTCGCCTAGGCTCGGCATGCCCGAACGCAGGCATTGCTCCGTGGGCCCGCCGCGAAGGGCCATCCATGGCCCAGCGCGGCTACCTCGGCATCCATGCCGAGGTGCCCACTACGCAATGCCTGCGTTCGGCCAGCGTGGTTAACGGGGCGCCCGAGATCAACGTCCACCGCGAGGCGGCCTAGTAGCCGACCTGGCTCTCCCGGTCCTACACCCATCAGATCTGTTTGAGCAGGACCTGTGGGAGCAAAGCTTGCTCGCGAGGCGGCCTGACAGCCGACCTGGCTCTCCCGGTCGTACTTCGATCCATTTGTGGGAGCGAGCCTGCTCGCGATAGCGGTGGGTCAGTTTGCGGTGATGTTGGATGTACCGGCGTCATCGCGAGCAAGCTCGCTCCCACAGTTTTTACCGGGGTGTTCACAGGCATCGCTGTCACCCAAAACCCCTTGTGGGAGCGAGCTTGCTCGCGATAGCGGTGGGTCAGTTGGTAGAGATGTTGGCTGTGCTGTCGTCATCGCGAGCAAGCTCGCTCCCACAGTTTTTACCGGGGTGTTCATAGGCATTACAGTCACCCCAAATCCCTTGTGGGAGCGAGCTTGCTCGCGATGGCGGTGGGTCAGCTTGCGGTGATGGGTTGTGGTTCGGGTAGGCGAAGCGCCTCGACGGCGGTGGGCCAGTCGAGCAGGTATGTACCGCCCGGCGTTTCCAGCTTCAGTTGATGTCGTGCCATGTCGGCATCGGCCACCGGCGTCCAGGGGCGTCGGCTGTCGGTGCCCAGGCTCTGGGTCAGGTTTGCCAGGTCTTCAGGATGACAGCGAAGGGTGGCGCTGACCGGGTCGTCCTGGCGCGACGCCAGTTGGCGGACGAGTGCATCGATGCGTGCCTGCTCCGGGACCTCGTTCAAGAGCATCCCCAGGGCCTCGTTGACCACGTGTGCAGCACTCGTCTCGATCCGCTCCCACATGGCTTGGCGCTGGGTTTCCCACGCGGCGAGCAAGGTTTCGGCCTTTTCCCAGAATTGCGCTTGGGCCTTGAGCACGGTTGCGTCCGCTTCTGCGCTGGCGCGTTCAAGCAATTGCGCGGCGTGCACCTGGGCCTGTTCGAGGATGACCTGTGCGCGGGCACAATCAACCAGGGTTTCGCGCGCGATGTAGGGCTGCGACAGGCCTTGTCCATCGGGGCGCAGTTCAAGCGAACGCCGAGCGAGCATCGTGTCTCTCCGTTTGGATAGGGGCCGAGGGTGCCAGGCTTTGCTCAGCCTTCCAGCAGGCGGACTGCCAAAGCGTGTTCAGCTTGGCGGCTGGCGGTTGAGGGGCGGGTGCCGATTCGATGGCGATGATTCTGTCGCGTGGGAACGCCAGGCGCGCCCGTTCCCAGGCCCGTTCGCCCAGCCAGGCGCGCAGCAGGGCGAGCGGATCCTGGTCTTGTTCGAGCCAGTGCCCTGGGCGCAGGGCTTTGGCGGTGCGCTCGCACCAGGCCCGGTCCTGCGCCGAAAGTGCCTGTGTTGCCGTTAACGGTGCGCAAGTGCTCGCCACCAATTCGCAGGCAAGGGCCAAGGTCCGGGGCGTGCCGCAGAACAGCGATTGCAACGCCGGGCTGGGTTGGGGGGGCGTGCACGGCGTCATACCGAAGCTGCGGGCAAGCGCGGCATGCTGCCCCCGGGCTAGGGTGTCGATCTGTGGCGCGGTCAGCAGGCAAAGCGCCGACGAATACCAGCCCCGGTCTGCTTCGCGCCACGCGAGGTTCCACCAGCGAACCCATGCAATCTCCGTCGTCATGCGGCGGTCCCGTTACTGTCGGGTTTGGTCCCCGGGTTTTTCACGGCGAACAGTCCAGGTGTCGCGCTGCTTTGGGGGGCGGCGGGCGTCCCGGCTGGTTTGGTGAGCTTGCGATCGAGAAATCGTGGTAGCACCAACACGCCCTGGCGCCATAGTCGGTAGAGGCCATACAAGACGCCCATCAGGATGGCGAGCAAGGTGATGCTTGCCGTCACGGTCACCGCCCGCCAATAACCGATGTCGTCGGCCTGCATGAGGAACGGTCCGAAGTACGCCATCTTGCGCCGTTCCTGATACGGCACGGCGGGAACGAAGACCACCGATAACTTGGTCGGGTTCTGGGTGGCATCGGCCATGCCGGGGATCCCGCTGGCGACCAGGTTGCGCACGCGCGGGGTAATGCTGTCGGGGTCCAGGGCACTGGTGTGCTTGATAAACACCGAGGCCGATGCAGGCTGGACCGGCTCTCCCGGGGCCACCCGCTCCGGCAGGACCACATGGACCCGGGCGAGCACCACGCCATCTATTTGCGAAAGCGTCGATTCGAGTTCCTGGGACAGCGCGTAGATGTAGCGGGCACGCTCTTCCATCGGCGTGGAAATGACCCCTTCCTTGCGGAAGATCTCCCCCAGGCTGGAACGTGAGCGACGCGGCAGGCCGGCGGCTTCGAGTACCTGGACGGCGCTGTTCATGTCGGCAGGCTCGACCAGCACGGTCAGCCCGTCTTTATCGACCTGCTTGCTCGCTTCCACGTTCTTGTTCGCCAGCTCGGCGATCACTTCGTTGGCATCCTGCTCGGAAAGATGGCTGTGCAACGCCGTCCGTTCATCGCAACCGGAGAGCAGCAGACACAGCAACAGTGTTGAGAATGCGCGCATAGACATGACCGGCCTTCCCTTTACTGAAGATTGGTGAGCTTCTCGATGGCCTGGGAGCCCTTACTGACGATTTTCGCGGTCATCAGGCTTTCCAGATGGAAGGATGACAACGACCGGTTCGACTGCAGCATGTCTTTCGGGTCGGCGGTGCGGATGGCCTTGAGCATGTCCCGGTTGGCGCGATCGTCCAGCCGCTGCAATTCGCCGGAGCGGCTCGACAACGAATCGATGATCCTTGCCGCGACATTGTTTTCACTGTCCGGGGCGGGGGCTTTGTCGCGCATTTGTGCGTTGAACCAACTGACATCGCTGGTCTCGGCGCTCGCTTGTGGCTTGGCGCTCGTTTTGGCGGAAGTGGAGGCGAGGTTGCTGGGATCGATGGCTTGTATGTCCACGGAATGTCTCCTGTTTCAAAGGTCGGTTTGAAAACTCAAAGGTCGGGTGCCTTCAGGCGTACATCAGCCTCAAGACGTTGCGAGCGCTACCGGTAACGCTCAGGTGAAACTCGATTTCCTCCCGGTTGCGCCGGGCACGCTGGCGCAGCGGGGGCTGCTGGCCGGCCAGGCGGGCGAGGGCGAAGTCCAGCTCTTCCAGGGCAAGCTGGAACAATCGGGTTTCGCGAGCATCCAGCGCAGTGCCGCGGGCAATGCGTTCGGTCCATGTCCAGCGTTCTGCGTCGGGGGTCGCCGGTGGGGGATAGCGCGCCGGGTGCTGGTCCATGAAGGCGGCGATCTCGAACAACAGGTCCTGGTCGTCTGGTTCATACCGCGCCTGGTCGTCACCTTCGTCGATGTCCAGCAGCGTCAGCAGTTTCCTGCGGCCCAGGACCGCGATGATCTTGAGCAGCAGCGACAGGCTCGCGTCATGACGACTGCGCCGCGTGGCGTGGTCGCCCTCCATCTCCCAGGCGCCGAACAGCGCGCCACAGAAGGGGTTGTTGGCATTGCCGAAATCACTTTGGCTGTCGACATCGTTGTCACCGATGGGCTGCCGGCGATGGGCGAACATCTGTGCCAGATCGCTGAACAGGTCTTCATTGGAATAGGCGTCATCGATGTCGACCTCGAGATTGGAGCCGGTACCACCGTTGATCTCCTCCAGGATGTCTTCCAGTACCAGGCGCAAAGGGTCTTCGGTCTCTGCGGCCAATCTGTCCTGGGGGCTGGGCCAGCCAGACCGAGACTGTCCGCCCGCCGAACCCTTTTCGTTGCCCCACTGGATGAGCGATTCCCTTAACCGGTCGCCGGCCCCGTGCAGTGCCAGATGCTCGGCGACCACGTTTGCCAGGCCCGGCGGGGTCGGGGCGGGGCGCCGCGTTGGCTCGTCATGGGGCAGGTCTCTCTGGGCACGAAGGCTGTCTGGCAAGTCGATGTGCATAGGGGCCTCCTCGCATCGCGCTTGAAGTTACCCCGCCGGAGCGGGGCTGAAGCGAGAGGGTCAGAATCGTATGTTTTTCGAGGCCTCCCCCATGGCAGTGATGGCTTTGGTTGCGGTGTCCATCGACCCTGCCGCGATTGCGTTCATGGTGTCGGCGACCAGTTTTTTCTGGTCGAATTGGGATTTCATGGTTGTCATCGCAGCCGAGGTCGCGTCCATCTGCTGCATGGCAGCCGTGGAAGCGGCGAGAGAAGCTCCACCAAAACTCATAGTCGTATCTCCGGGTTGTGGAATGGCGAGACGAACGTGAACGTCTCGATGGTTAAGTGGCGACCGTTGTGTAAACGGTTCCACCGATCCCACTCAACTCGTCGATATTTGCAGGCACTTCATCCGGTAATACAGCGTGCGTCGGGCGATACCCAGTTCGGCGATGACCTTGTCGATGCAATGATGGTGGCGGCGCATGCAGTCCTCGATGAGGATTTTTTCGAACTGCTGCAGGTGCTCTTTCAACTTGAGCGTCGAGCTGTTGTGTTCCAGTTGCTCGGCGCGGGGCAGTGCCGGCAAGCCGAGTACGTATCGCTTGGCGGCGGACTGCAGCTCGCGGATGTTGCCAGGCCAGGCGTAGCCGAGCAGTTGGCGCAACAGCGCTGGCGACGGCGCGACGTAGGGCCGGTCGAGTGCCTGGGCCTCCCGGCGCACCAGCGACTGGAACAGCGGCACGATGCGCTCCTTGCGGCTGCGCAGTGGAGGCAGCTTGAGGCTGATGATGTTCAGGCGAAAATAAAGATCCCTGCGAAACTCGCCACGTTCGACCATTTCTCCCAGCGGGCACTGGGCGGAGGCGATCACTCGCATGTTCACCGGGATGCTCTGGGTCGAGCCCAGACGCTGGACCGTCCTGGATTCCAGGACTCGCAGCAGCTTGGCTTGCAGGCCCAACGGCATGCTGTCGATTTCGTCCAGGTACAGCGTGCCGTTATGTGCGGCTTCGACGAACCCCGCGCGATTTTGGCTGGCCCCGGTAAACGCGCCGGTGTTGGCCCCGAAAAGCTGGCTCTCGGCGAGGGTTTCGGGAATGGCGGCGCAGTTGATGGCAACGAACTTGCCGGAGCAGCCGGACATGCGATGGATCTTTTCTGCCAGCGTGTCTTTACCGGTACCCGTTTCGCCGCGCAGCAACACGTCGATCATGAGCGGAGCGACGCTTTGGACGAACGCCTCAAGGTTGAGGGCATCTTCTTTATAGGGATTGGAAAGTGCAGCGCATAGCAGCTTTTGCATCACTGACGATTCCATTTCTTGTTTGGTTAGAAGGGTCGACAAGTTGAACGATGAAAAGGCGTGTGAAACTTCCTCGAGTTAGCGCCGCCGTGCGACTGCATGGGTAATGAACATTTTGCTGGTCACGAGGTTTAGAGAAGAGATTAAAAAAAAGTTCATGCTGGCACGGTCGCTGTTAATCGATTCAGCTAAACGGTCAGCCGGGCTCAAATGCCCTGCACAAGCCGTCTGGCATGGGGCACAGGCCGAAAAGGATCGGTAATGGCGCCGTTTGCAAAAATTGGATCCGACAAACGGTTCAGCCCAGGCCCTTACTTTGAGCAAGAGCTCTAAAAAACAAACACCAGGCATAACTTAGTGGCATCAGCCTAGAGGCGGTCGGCAATACGCGTTGTAGTTAATTCGTCAGTTTGAAACCGACCATGGGCAATAACAGCCGACAGCCAACGTGTGAGTCGCAGTAACTTCCCGGCCGACACTCAACGCCTCGAGAATCGGCTCGATGAAGCTGTTGCTCGAGTTGCAGGTCAGGCCTTCGCTGTAGGGGCCGAAGTACGCGAGTTTGCCGCTGCGATCCCAGATCGCTACGGCCGGGCTTGCAGGAATTTGGCTTGAACCGGGGAGCGCCGGGAGGCTTTTCAAGTGGCTCAACGTGGCCGGCAGCTGACCTTGGCTGCCGGCTTTTTGTACCGCATAAAACTCGACGCCTTGCGGTACATATTTATCGACCAGCTCGGCAAGGTGTTGCTGGTTGCCGACGTTGCACGGGCACGCCGGATCCCAGAAATGCACCAGGCGAATGGCGCCGGGGCCGGCCAGCTCGGCAGGCAGGCGCAGCGGGTCGCCGGAAAACACCGCGGTGTGTTGGCTGAAAGCCCGCAGGAAACGGCCCTGGAACCAGTCGTAGGCCATCCACAAAACGACGGCGCATCCGAGGGCGAGCAGGCTGGCGAGCAGGGTCGTGCGGTGGGACGGGCGCATGGAGTCGATCCTCTGAAGCCGCGTAGCTTGCCATGCCTGCCGCGACAGATGAATATCGCAGCCTATAAAGTCTGTTTCGCGCGATGCGCCTATGCCTGGAAATCTTGATGCCTGCCACTTTCGACCCCGATCTCCTGCGTGCCAGCCTGCAACCGCTGGCCCAGTGGCAAGCCCTGTCCGAGCAAGCCCAGGCCTACCAGCGGTTCTATGGCCTGGACTTTCCCCAGCGCAGCGTGCGCAAGGGATTGGGGCGTTTCGAGGTGGGTGGGTATGAGCTGGTCAGCCAGGTCTGGTGGCCGGAAAAAGCCGTGGCGACCTTGTTTGTGTTCCACGGTTACTACGATCACATGGGGCTGTATCGCCACTTGATCGAGTGGGCTCTGGAGCAGAAGTTCGTGGTGATCGCCTGTGACCTGCCGGGCCACGGCCTGTCCAGTGGCGAGCGCGCCAGCATCGAGGATTTTGCCGAGTACCAGGCCACCTTGCAGGGCCTGTTGGCCGAGGCCGGGACGCTGGACCTGCCGCAACCCTGGCATCTGTGCGGGCAAAGCACCGGCGGGGCAATCGTCGTCGATCACGTGCTCAACCAGGGCGCGCAGAGCCCGGCCCAGGGCCAGGTCATCCTGCTGTCGCCCTTGGTGCGGCCACGGGCCTGGGGCTGGTCGCGCCTGAGTTATTACCTGCTCAAGCCCTTCGTGAGGGGGATTGCCCGGCGTTTCAGCGAGAACTCCACCGACCCGGACTTCCTGCCGTTCCTGCAAGCCGACCCGCTGCAACCACTGCGCCTGCCCACCGCCTGGGTGGGCGCATTGGGGCAATGGATCAAGCGTATCGAAGCCGCTCCGAGCAGCCCGCGCCAGCCATTGATCGTGCAGGGGCAGGCGGACATGACGGTGGATTGGGCGCACAACCTGCAAGTGCTGCGCAGCAAGTTCGATCGGCCGCAGGTGTTGATGTTGCCCGAGGGACGCCATCATTTGGCGAATGAGGCGCTGGCGTTGCGGCAGGAAATGTTTGGGTTCTTGACCAAGCGGATGAGCCGGGTTCGGCGGTGACCGGGCTATTGCTATCGCGAGCAAGCTCGCTCCCACACTGGATCTTAATCGATCACAAAACCTGAGTTCATCCAAATACCCTGTGGGAGCGAGCCTGCTCGCGATAGCGGTCTCAAGGACACTGAAGAGCTACTGCCCGAGATTCTGCCCCACCGCCAACCCCGCCCGAATCGCCGCCAGGGCCGCTTGATAATAAGCCTGGCCCTCGGTCGATTCGGCGAAGGTGGCGAACTCTTCCAGCTCGGTATCCGTCAGGTCACGGTAGACGTACAGCAGCGTGTTGTTCAGGTCCGTGCCGATCTGCTCCATTAACCGCTGGCGTTGGCCGTTGAGCATGCCCTGGGCCTGGCCGGCGCCCAGCAGCCCCGGGATCATCGAACTCAGGCTGTCGGCCGCCACGCCGGCGATCGCCAGGCTGACTTCGGCGCCGGCCTCGCGGGCGGGCAGGGCCTGGGCCAGGTGGCCGATGATCAACAGGCGGTTGTCGCTGGCAGGCATCTTCGGCAGGCCCTTGGCGTTTTTCGCCAATTGATCACGCCGGGTCGCGAGTAATTCGGCCGCGACGACCTTGCGGCCCAGGGGCGACTGGAAAAAGCTCAGGGCCGGGCTGGGGTCACGCAAATTCCTGCGCATTTGCGCCTCGGCCCGCTGGTCCATGGCCTGGGGGGCGAAACGTTGATTGCTGTTGTTCACCAGGGCCTGGAACACCGCCGGCGGCAGGCTGCTCTGATAGCGCTGCTGGGCGGCGCTCAAGGCGTCATTGAAATGCGCCCGCTGTTCCGGCCAGCCGGCGACCTTGTACAACTGGTCGTAGCTGTCTGCCCAGGCGGGCAAAACGCAGAACATCAACAGTGAGAAAAGCAAACGGCGCATAGGGACTCCTGTCAGCAGCCGACTATTCTCCGTGGGGTGTGGGGTCTTGTCGAGAATTCGTATCAAGTTCGTACGGCGGTGCAATTTGACGCAGCGAACTGACACTGCGAACCCGCTGCGTGGCGCTGTCGGTTTTGCAGGCACAGGCATACTATGCGCGCCATGCAAATACCTTCTGATCACCCGCTGCTGTTACGTATCGTCGACGATCTGGCCGAGCGCGGCTGGTCGCAGCAGAACCTCTTCCTGCCAGATGCGCTGACCCGCGCCCTGGCGGCCGAATGCCGCCAGCGGGCCGCCGAGGGCGAACTGGCCCCGGCAGCGGTCGGGCGCGGGCCGTTCTCGGAGATCCGCGAAGGGATCCGGGGTGATCACATCCAGTGGATCGAACCCGGCCAGGCGCAAGCCTGCGACCATTACCTGGGGCTGATGGACAGCCTGCGCGAAGCGATGAATCGCGGGTTGTTCCTGGGCCTGGAAGACTTCGAAAGCCACTTTGCCCTCTATCCACCCGGCGCGTTCTACCTCAAGCACGTCGACCGCTTTCGCGATGACGACCGCCGCATGGTGTCGGCGGTGCTCTACCTCAATGACGACTGGTTGCCGGAACACGGCGGCCAGTTGCGCATGTACCTGGACGAAAGCCTGGAGCAGGACGTGGTGCCCAACGGCGGTTGCCTGGTGGTGTTCCTGTCGGGGGACATTCCCCATGAAGTACTGCCGGCCACGCGCGATCGCCTGTCCTTGACCGGTTGGTTCCGCCGTCGCGGCAACGAGTTGTTCTGACGATGGAAAAGATCCTGGTCAGTCGCTGCCTGCTCGGGCATCGCGTGCGTTACGACGGCGGTGCCAGCGGGCCGTTCGATCAACTTCAGCAGTGGCTCGACGAAGGCCGGATCGTGCCGCTGTGCCCGGAAGTCGCCGGCGGCTTGCCTACGCCTCGGGCGGCGGCGGAGATTCCTGGCGGACAGGGCGGGCAAGTGCTCGACGGCCAGGCACGGGTCATCACCACCGACGGCGAAAATGTGAGTGCGCAGTTCCTGTCAGGCGCGTATCAAGCGCTGGAGCGGGTACGTGAACACGGCATCCGCATCGCCGTGCTCAAGGCCAATAGCCCGTCGTGCGGCAACCTGTTGACCTATGACGGAACGTTCAGCGGTGTGAAGGTCAGCGGCGAAGGCGTGACGGCGGCGTTGCTCAAGCGGCATGGCGTGAAGGTGTTCAGTGAGTTGGAGTTGGCTGAAGCGGCGACGGCCCTCAAGGCCTTGAACAGCGATTGATGGATTGCTTTTGTGGCGAGGGAGCTTGCTCCCGCTGGGCCGTAGGAGCTGTCGAGTGCAACGAGGCTGCGATCTTTCCCCAGCCACTTGAGTCTCAAGCGAAAGATCAAAAGATCGCAGGCTTCGCCAGCTCCTACAACCCAGCGGGAGCAAGCTCCCTCGCCACAGGGGTTTTGTGTACGTGGGCGCAGGGTTTTGTGTCGTTCAGAGCTGCTCAGCCAACTGCTCAATCAGCTCCTGGCGTTCTGCCTGGCTCAAGCGCGGTTGAGTATTCAGGGATGACCATTGCGGATGCGCCCGCGCCTTGTTCAAGGCTTCGGGCAGCTTGCCCTCGCGCCAGGTCTTGTCCTGGGGCGTGGCGATGCGGATGCTGTCCATTGCCGCATGGCCGCGCTGGTTGAGGGCTTGCAGCAGTTGGCGTTGGCGCAGGGCCAACAGGCGCAGCACGCTGTCGTCCACCGTCAATTCCCGTTGCCCCTTGAGCTTGCCCATCAGCCGGTTGCCATAGCTGCGGGCGGTTTGCAGGGTGCCGCCGACAATGGCCCCGGCCAGGGCGGCGGCGCCAAGGGTCAGGCCGCCCACCAGCAAATCGACGCCGGCCCCGGCCGCTGCGCCCGCCGCGATTCCGCCACCGACGCGTACGCCCAGTTGCTTGAGGGTCTCGGGGTTGAACAGGTCATCGCCCCAGCGCCCGTCGAGCAGCGGCAGATCGCTGGCGGCGGCGTCCTGGGGACGAAAAGCGTAAAGCTTGAGCAGGGCCTCGACGCAGCGCTGCTCACGCTGACGCACTGCGCTGCGCAGTTCGCTGATGGCTTCGCGTTCCAGCTCGGCGTCGCTGGCGACGCTGCGTCGGCAGGCGGCGCAGTCGATCAGCAGTTCGGCGATCAAGCGCGCCGCGCTCTGCTGGCGGGCCAGGCGTTGGACCTGTTGATCGGCGACCAGGCGTTCCAGTTGCCCGCGGGCGCTTTCCAGCAACAGCGCGAGGCTCTCATACAGGCGTCGCTCGCCGTCCTCGGGCGGGGCGACGCTGTCAAAACGTACCAGGGCGTGCAGCCCCAATCGCGCCAGGGCTTCGCGCCAGTCGGGCTCGCGATGGTGGGCGCTGCTGACGAAATTCAACACCGGCAGCAGCGGCTTGCCACAACTGGCGAGGACTTCCAATTCATCGCGGTACTTGGCCAGCACCGGCTCCCGGGCGTCGATCACATACAGCCCGGCGTCGCTGGCGAGCAGTTGCCGCAGCACTTTGGCTTCTTGTTCGAAGCGTTGCCGCGCCTCGCTGCCCTCGAGGAAGCGGGCCAGGCGCGCCGGGCCGTCCAGGCGTTCGCCAGGACGCTCCAGACGCTCGAGGTAATCGAGCAAGGCGATGGCGTCTTCCAGGCCCGGCGTGTCGTACAGTTCCAGCAGCGCTTCGCCGTCCACCGACAGGCGCGCGCCTTCGACATGCCGGGTGGTGCTCGGGCGATGGGACACTTCGCCGAAGCCGACATCGCGGGTCAAGGTACGCAGCAGCGAGGTCTTGCCCACATTGGTGTGGCCGACGACCGCCAGCTTCAGCGGCTTCATGGGCTCAGTCATGGCCGGTCTCCAGCCAGTTCAAGGGCATGCAGTCGGCGAAGGGCAACTGCAACTGTTGCAGTGCGGTGTGCCAGTCGCCCAGGCGCTCGGCGTCCAGCGCTTCGCCGGACGGCGCCTGCAACAGCCAGACGCGGGTGGCGCTGGCGCTGCGGGCCAGCTCGGCGATCAGCGCCAGGCTGCCGCGGTCCGGTGAACGGCGTGGGTCGCAGGCAATGGCCAGGCGTGCCGGCGGAAAGCGCGACAGTTGTTCGAGAAGTTTGTGGCGCGACTCGCGGCTGTCGAGAATGCCGGCGCTTTTCACGGTTTCGGGCAGCTTGGGCGGCCAGGGTCGATCGTCCAACTCGATTGCCACCAGCAACGCGCCGTCGCTGTCCATGGCACTGACAGTACTTTCGATGGGATGCAGTTGCGCGGGGGCGGCGTCGTTAACGCCCAGTCGCTCGCTGCTGGGCATCAGCCGTTCGCGCAATTGGGCGTAGCCCGGCAGGTTCAAGTCCAGGCGCAGCGTGGTGCGGCCGCGCCGCCAGCGCCACAGGCACAACAGTGCCAGGCACAAGCGCGGCAACAGGCCATAGACCAGCAGCACACCGACCAGCCAGGCAGCCCAGGCCTGGCGGGCACTTTCGATGTTCAGGGCGGCATCGCCACTGGCGCGGATCATTTCCACCGTCGGCACGCGGAAACCCAGCAGGGCGGGCAGTGCGCCCAGGGCCTGGGTCATGGCGACGAAGGTCTCGCCGCCGAGGATGGTGGTTTCCCAGATGAAGCCATAGCGCCGGGTCGCCATCAGCAGCAGGACGATGACCAGCGCGCTGAGCATCGCCAGCAGCCACAGGCCATTGACCAGCACGCCGAGGGCCCAGCGATTGAGTTTGTGCCGTTGCAGCAACAGCAGCAGGGCCGGTGCCAGTTGGGCGGCCTTGGCGTCGCGGGCGAGTTTTTCGCTGAGCCACAGCCACAGGCGTCCCAGCGTGGCACCTTGCTCGCCTGCGAATATCAGGCCCAGGGCCCAGCCGCTGAGCAGGATCAGGTTCAGTCCCAACAGACTGCCCAAGGCCCAGAACACATTGACCGCTGCCTGCCCGTCGCCGAGTGCGGCAAAGCCCAGGCCGGCGCCGCTGATGACGGCGAGCAGCGCCAATGCGATCAGCGCCAGGCGCGCCCCTTGCAGCCAATGGCGCAGGGCCTCGGTGAGGCCATCGCGCTCAGCCAGCCAGCGGGCACGGTGGTGGATGCGCGTGGCTAAGTCGCCGCCGGCCGCACGGGCCAGGCGATTGGCTTCCTGGTCCTCGAGCGGGCCAGCGTGTTCTTCACGCAGGCGTATCGTCTCGGTCAACCAGAGGTTCTGCAGTGCTGTCACGGGTGCTTCCGTTGCTCGAATGAGGGTTGAGCATAACCGCTGTGATGCCTGTCGGGGTACGCCGAGCCTCTGGTATCCTCGCGGCCATGAACAAAACTCTCCCTTTAAGCCTGATCGCAGCCCTCGGTGAAAACCGTGTGATCGGCGTCGACAACAGCATGCCCTGGCACCTGCCGGGGGATTTCAAATACTTCAAGGCCACCACCCTAGGCAAGCCGATCATCATGGGGCGCAAGACCTGGGATTCCCTCGGTCGACCGTTGCCGGGACGCCTGAACATTGTGGTCAGCCGCCAGCCGGGCCTGGTGCTGGAGGGCGCGCAAGTGTTCTCCACCCTGGAGGCTGCGGTGGCGCGGGCCGAGGCGTGGGCACTGGAGCAGGGCGTCGACGAGTTGATGTTGATCGGCGGCGCCCAACTGTACGCCCAGGCCCTGGGGCAGGCGGATCGGCTGTACCTGACCCGCGTGGCGCTGAGCCCGGAAGGGGATGCGTGGTTCCCGGCGTTTGATGCGAGCCAGTGGACGCTGGTTTCGAACCAGCCGAACCCGGCTGAAGGGGACAAGCCGGCCTACAGTTTTGAGGTGTGGGAGAAGCGCTAAAAGCATCGCGAGCAAGCTCGCTCCCACAGTCGACCGATTTTTCCTGATAGAACTCGGTTAACTGTGGGAGCGAGCTTGCTCGCGATAGCGATTCAGCAGGCACTCCCCATCAAGCGTGCACCAACTCCCCATGCTCCTGCGCATCGAGCAACGCCTTGTCAGTCTGCTGCATCACCTGGCTGGTAATCGCCCCGGCGGTGATCGAGCCGCTGACGTTCAATGCCGTACGGCCCATGTCGATCAGCGGTTCGACGGAAATCAGCAAGGCGACCAGAGAGACCGGCAAGCCCATGGCCGGCAGCACGATCAGCGCGGCGAACGTCGCGCCGCCACCGACCCCGGCCACTCCAGCCGAACTCAACGTCACGATCGCCACCAGCGTCGCGATCCACACCGGATCCAGCGGGTTGATGCCCACAGTCGGTGCGACCATCACCGCCAGCATGGCCGGATAAAGGCCGGCACAACCGTTCTGGCCGATGGTGGCGCCGAACGAGGCGCTGAAGCTGGCAATCGCCCGCGGGATGCCGAGGCGGCTGGTCTGGGCTTCAATGCTCAACGGGATGGTGGCCGCGCTGGAGCGGCTGGTAAAGGCGAAGGTCAGCACCGGCCAGATCTTGCGGAAAAAGCGCAACGGGTTGATCCCGGCAGCGGACACCAGCAGGCCATGGACCACGAACATCAGGCCCAGCCCCAGGTACGACACCACGACAAAACTGCCGAGCTTGATGATGTCCTGCAGGTTGGAACCGGCCACCACCTTGGTCATCAGCGCCAGTACACCGTACGGCGTCAGCTTCATCACCAGGCGCACCAGGCGCGTCACCCAGCTTTGCAGGGTGTCGATGGCGTTGATCACTTTCTGGCCTTTCTCCACGTCGTCCTTGAGCAATTGCAACGCCGCGACTCCGAGGAACGCGGCGAAAATCACCACGCTGATGATCGAGGTCGGCTTGGCCCGGGCCAGGTCGGCAAAGGGGTTCTGTGGGATGAACGAAAGCAGTAATTGCGGGATGTTCAGGTCGGCGACCTTGCCGGCGTAGTCGCTCTGGATCACTTGCAGGCGCGCCAGTTCCTGGGTGCCGGCCACCAGGCCTTCGGCGGTGAGGCCGAACAGGTTGGTCAGGCCAATGCCGATCAGTGCGGCGATGGCGGTGGTGAACAGTAGCGTGCCGATGGTCAGGAAGCTGATCTTGCCCAGGGACGAGGCGTTATGCAGGCGGGCCACGGCGCTGAGGATCGAGGCGAAGACCAGCGGGATCACGATCATTTGCAGTAACTGCACGTAGCCGTTGCCCACCAGGTCGAACCAGCCGATCGAGGCCTTGAGCACCGGGTTGCCGGCGCCGTAAATCGTGTGCAGGGCGAGACCGAATACCACGCCCAGCAGCAGTGCCAGCAGTACTTTCTTGGCCAGGCTCCAGGTGCGGTGACGGGTTTGTGCCAGGCCGAACAGCAAGGCGAGGAACACCAGAAGATTGAGGATCAGCGGCAGATTCATCAAAAGAGTCTCCGATAAGACGTGCCAGTCGCCCGAAGCCGCGACTGTAAGCCGGGAAGCCTAACAGCCTGATAACTAATGAATTAATACTAAAAACGCATGTAGATTGTCGTTTATGGAATAAGGCAACGACGTTTACGGATATGTCGCTGGCGCAATCAAGACGCAAGCGGTCGCGGGTAGGCGAGGACTGTCACAAGCATTTGTTAGCGTCGAGTTCTTTTGAACCCGGGAGAAATGCCGATGAAACTCGCACCTCGTTTTCTCGCTGTCGCCTTGAGCCTTGGTCTCGCCGGCCAGGCACTCGCCACCGATCTCAAACACTGGCCGGCGGAACAAGCCAAGGCCCTGGAGACGATGATCGCGGCCAACGCCAACAAGGGTAACTACGCGGTGTTCGACATGGACAACACCAGTTACCGCTACGATCTGGAAGAGTCGTTGCTGCCGTTCATGGAGAACAAGGGCCTCATCACCCGGGAAACCCTGGACCCATCCTTGAAGCTGATGCCGTTCAAGGACACCGCCGACCACAAGGAAAGCCTGTTCAGCTACTACTACCGCCTGTGCGAAGTGGATGACATGGTCTGTTATCCGTGGGTGGCCCAGGTGTTCTCCGGCTTTACCCTCAAGGAGCTCAAGGGCTATGTCGACGAGCTGATGGCGTCCGGCAAGCCAGTGCCGACCACCTATTACGAGGGCGACAAGGTGGTCCAGTACAACGTCAACCCGCCGAAAGTCTTCACCGGCCAGGCTGAGCTGTACAACAAGCTGATGGAAAACGGCATCGAGGTCTATGTCATGACCGCCGCTTCCGAAGAACTGGTGCGTATGGTCGCCTCCGATCCGAAGTACGGCTACAACCTCAAGCCGCAGAACGTGATCGGCGTGACCACGCTGCTCAAGGACCGCAAGACCGGCGAGCTGACCACCGCGCGCAAGCAGATCACCGCAGGCAAATATGACGAGAAGGCCAACCTCGGCCTGGAGTACACGCCTTACCTGTGGACCCCGGCGACCTGGATGGCCGGCAAGCACGCGGCGATCCTGACGTACATCGACGAATGGAAAAAACCGGTACTGGTGGGCGGCGACACACCCAGCAGCGATGGCTACATGCTGTTCCACGATGTGGACGTAGCCAAGGGCGGCATCCACCTGTGGGTCAACCGCAAGGACAAATACATGACTCAGATTAACAACATGATGGCCAAGCACGCTGCCGCCCAGGCCAAGGAAGGACTGCCGGTGACAGCGGACAAGAACTGGGTGATCGTCAAACCTGAAGACATTCAGTAAGTCCTGTCCCACATTGATACCAAGGAACCCTGTGGCGAGGGAGCTTGCTCCCGCTGGGCTGCGCAGCAGCCCCAAGGTCGTCAGCTCACACATTGAGGTGAGGGCGAATTTTGGGGCCGCTTCGCGACCCAGCGGGAGCAAGCTCCCTCGCCACAAAAGATCACTTGGCTCCAAGGGACCGAACAGGAGCCAAAAAAAAGCCCCGCACTTGGCGGGGCTTTTTTATGGGCGGTTGCAGCGCTTACAAGCCGTCGAGCATCGCCTTGTTCCGCACCGCGCCCTTGTCGGCGCTGGTGGCGAGCAGGGCGTAGGCCTTGAGGGCCGTGGTGACTTTGCGTGGACGTACTTCCACCGGTTTCCAGCCCTTGTTGTCCTGTTCGACGCGGCGCCCGGCCAGTTCTTCGTCGCTGACCAACAGGTTGATCGAGCGGTTCGGAATGTCGATCAGGACCTTGTCGCCATCGCGCACCAGGCCGATGGCGCCGCCCGCCGCAGCCTCCGGCGAAGCGTGGCCGATGGACAGGCCCGAGGTGCCGCCGGAGAACCGGCCATCGGTCAGCAGGGCGCAGGCTTTGCCCAGGCCCTTGGACTTCAGGTAGGAGGTTGGGTAGAGCATTTCCTGCATGCCCGGGCCGCCTTTCGGACCTTCGTAGCGAATGATCACGATGTCGCCGGCCTTCACTTCGTCAGCGAGGATGCCGCGCACGGCGCTGTCCTGGCTTTCGAAAATCTTCGCGTTGCCTTCGAACACATGGATCGACTCGTCGACACCGGCGGTTTTCACCACGCAGCCATCCAGGGCGATGTTGCCGTACAGCACGGCCAGGCCGCCTTCCTGGGAGTAGGCGTGCTCGACGCTGCGGATGCAGCCGTTCTCACGGTCGTCGTCCAGGGTTTCCCAACGGGTCGACTGGCTGAACGCGGTTTGCGTCGGGATGCCCGCCGGGCCAGCCTTGAAGAAGTGGTGAACGGCCTCGTCGGTGGTCTGGGTGATGTCCCACTTGGCGATGCCTTCGGCCATGGTCTTGCTGTGCACGGTCGGCAGGTCGGTGTGCAACAGGCCGCCACGGGCCAGGGAGCCGAGAATGCTGAAGATCCCGCCGGCACGGTGCACGTCTTCCATGTGGTACTTCTGGATGTTCGGCGCGACCTTGCACAGTTGCGGCACGTGACGGGACAGGCGGTCGATGTCGCGCAGGTCGAAATCGATCTCGGCTTCCTGGGCAGCGGCCAGCAAGTGCAGGATGGTGTTGGTGGAACCGCCCATGGCGATGTCCAGGGTCATGGCGTTTTCGAACGCCTTGAAGTTGGCGATGTTGCGTGGCAACACCGACTCGTCGTTTTCGCCGTAGTAGCGCTTGCACAGCTCGACGATGGTCCGGCCGGCCTGCAGGAACAGCTGTTCGCGGTCGCTGTGGGTGGCGAGGGTCGAACCGTTGCCCGGCAGGGCCAGGCCCAGGGCTTCGGTCAGGCAGTTCATCGAGTTGGCGGTGAACATGCCGGAGCACGAACCGCAGGTCGGGCAGGCGCTGCGCTCGTACTCGGCAACCTTCTCGTCAGAGGCGCTGGAGTCGGCGGCGATGACCATGGCGTCGACCAGGTCGAGGCCGTGGCTGGCGAGCTTGGTCTTGCCGGCTTCCATCGGGCCGCCGGAGACGAAGATCACCGGGATGTTCAGGCGCAGGGCGGCCATGAGCATGCCCGGGGTGATCTTGTCGCAGTTGGAAATGCACACGATGGCGTCGGCGCAGTGGGCGTTGACCATGTATTCGACGGAGTCGGCGATGATCTCGCGGCTCGGCAGCGAATAGAGCATGCCGTCGTGGCCCATGGCGATGCCGTCGTCCACGGCGATGGTGTTGAATTCCTTGGCAACGCCGCCGGCGCGCTCGATTTCCCGGGCAACCAGCTGGCCGAGGTCCTTGAGGTGGACGTGGCCCGGTACGAACTGGGTGAAGGAGTTGGCAATGGCGATGATCGGCTTCTTGAAGTCGTCATCCTTCATCCCCGTGGCGCGCCACAAGGCACGGGCGCCGGCCATGTTGCGGCCATGGGTGGATGTTTTCGAGCGGTAATCAGGCATGGAGCACTCCGGGCGGCTAATCAGGTACTTATCAGGTATCAATGGGGAAGTGAGCTTCTGTCGACGTCTGGAGCACCCGGGTTTGGCCGTGTGTCCGCAAGTGGCTGATGACTTTGCAGGATCACTGCGCGCCTCAGCATGAGCTCATAAACCCGCCGGGGATGAATGGCGATGAATGACGCGATTCTACACCGCTGGCGCCAGGATGAAATGACGCAAAGCGCCGATCGGGCGCCAATGTCGTGCGCGGGATGACGACTGGCAGGATTCAATCGGCCAGCAACCCTCGGTAGCGGTGCCGGACCAGGGCATTGAGTGCCAGCCCAGCAGGCTGGGCAGTACCAGGCAGAGGGTGACCTGCCAGGCGGGGATCAATCAACCGCGCAAAAAAAATCGCAGCCAAGGCTGCGATCAGGTTGCCAGGCGACAGGGGCACAGCGCTACGGCCCTGGCCCCGCCCGGCCTCAGCTGTTGGGCAACAACCGGCAGGTGATGCTCTTGATGTAGCGGGTTTCGGCAATGGCCGGGTGTACCGGATGGTCCGGCCCCTGGCCGCCGCGTTCGAGCAGTTGAATGTTGCGGTCCAGGTGGCGAGCGCTGGTCAGCAGGATGTTTTGCAGGTCGTCTTCGGGCAGGTGCATCGAGCACGACGCGCTGACCAGGATGCCGTCCTTGCTGAGCAGGCGCATGGCTTGTTCGTTGAGGCGGCGATAGGCGCCTTCACCGTTTTTCAGGTCTTTCTTGCGCTTGATGAAAGCGGGTGGGTCGGCCACGATCACGTCGAAACGTTCTTCGCTGGCCTTGAGTTCCTTCAGGGCTTCGAACACGTCGCCTTCGATGCAGGTCAGCTTCTCGGCGAAGCCGTTCAACGCGGCGTTGCGCTCGACACCGTCGAGGGCGAAGGCCGAGGCATCGACGCAGAACACTTCACTGGCGCCGAACGCTGCGGCTTGCACGCCCCAGCCGCCGATGTAGCTGAACAGGTCCAGTACACGCTTGCCCTTGGCGTACGGGGCCAGGCGTGCGCGGTTCATGCGGTGGTCGTAGAACCAGCCGGTTTTCTGGCCTTCCATGACCGGCGCTTCGAACTTCACGCCGTTCTCTTCCAGGGCGACCCACTCCGGCACCAGGCCAAACACGGTCTCGACGTAGCGGTTCAGGCCTTCGGCGTCACGGGCCGCGGAGTCGTTCTTGAACAGGATGCCGCTGGGCTTGAGCACCTGGGTCAGGGCGGCGATCACGTCGTCCTTGTGGGCTTCCATGGTGGCGGAGGCGATCTGCACCACCAGGATGTCGCCGAAACGGTCGACCACCAGGCCTGGCAACAGGTCGGAATCACCGTAGACCAGGCGATAGAACGGTTTGTCGAACAGCCGCTCGCGCAGGGACAACGCCACGTTGAGGCGATGCACCAGCAGGGACTTGTCCAGCGGCAGCTTCACGTCGCGGGACAGCAGCCGGGCGCAGATCAGGTTGTTGGGGCTCATCGCGACGATGCCCAGCGGCTTGCCGCCAGCGGCTTCGAGGATGGCCTGGTCGCCGGCCTTGAAGCCGTGCAGCGGGGTGGCGGCTACATCGATTTCGTTACTGTAGACCCACAGGTGGCCGGCGCGCAGGCGACGGTCGGCGTTGGCTTTGAGGCGCAGGCTAGGCAGGGACATGACGTCGCTCCGGAAAAAAGAGCGGGAGTATACCGTGTTGCAACCTTGGCGGGGCTTGCGGTGGACATGTGGTGGGGGGAGCACACTCTCGCTTGACCATAGAAGCTATGTAGGAGCTGTCGAGTGAAACGAGGCTGCGATCTTTCCCCAGACACTTGAATCGTAAGCGAAAGATCAAGATCAAAAGATCGCAGGCTTCGCCAGCTCCTACAGAAGGCCCCAGGTTTCAGGCGGACAACGCGCTGATCAACTCGCGGTTGAACGCCGGAATGTCATCGGGCTGACGGCTGCTGATCAACGTGCCGTCCTTGACCACTTCCTTATCGACCCAGTTCACGCCGGCGTTGACTAGGTCATCCTTGAGGGTCTTGTAGCTGGTCATGGTCTTGCCCTTGACCAATCCGCTCGACACCAGCAGCCAGCCGCCATGGCAAATCACCGCGATGGGCTTGCCCGCCGCCTCGAAGCCCTTGACCAGTTTCTGGGCATCGGCGTCGATGCGGATGGTGTCGGAGTTCTGCACGCCACCGGGCAGCACCACGGCGTCGTACTGTTCGACATTGGCGGCCTTGAAGGTCAGGTCGATCCGGAAGTCGTCGGCCGGCTGGTCATGGTTCCAGCCTTTGACCTGGCCTTCGCGGGCCGAAACGATGTCTACCTTGACGCCGGCCTGTTCCAGCGCCTGCTGGGGGCCGGTCAGTTCGGCCTGTTCAAAACCATCGGTCACGAGGATGGCGACACGTTTGTTGTTAAGAGGCATGGAAAAATCTCCTCAAGCTGAGTGGCTGGATTGCCGACTCAAGCCTTATGCAGGCGTGGCTGTCGGCCCTGTAAAGTCCGAAGCCGATGCCTGAAGGAAAGTTCCGCCGATCTACCCGGCGGTGTATCGGATCCATCTTTAAGGGTTAGAATCCCCGCCTGACACCGGAGTGTGTACGCATGTCCAAAGAACTTTCCGCCGAACAGATCCAACAGTCCCTGCAAGGCATCAGCGTGCCGCCCCAGCCGCAGATCATGGTGGATCTGCAGATGGAGCAGTACATGCCCGACCCGGACCTGGAGACCATCGCCAAGCTGATCTCCCACGACCCGGGCCTTTCCGGGGCCTTGCTCAAGATCGTCAATTCGCCGTACTACGGCCTGCGCAACAAGATCACCTCGATCCAGCGCGCGGTGAACCTGCTGGGCAGCCGTTCGATCATCAACCTGATCAATGCGCTGTCGATCAAGGGCGAGTTGCACGACGACGCCATCGTCACCTTGAACCGTTTCTGGGATACCGCCCAGGACGTGGCGATGACCTGCCTGACCCTGGCCAAGCGTGTCGGCCTGGAGAATGGTGACGAAGCCTATGCGCTGGGGTTGTTCCACGATTGCGGCGTGCCGTTGATGCTCAAGCAGTTCCCCAGCTACATGGGCGTGCTGGAAGAGGCCTACGCCAATGCCAGCGCCGAGTGCCGGGTAGTGGACACCGAGAACCGTGAGTTCAACACCAACCATGCGGTGGTCGGTTACTACACTTCCAAATCCTGGCGCCTGCCGGATCACGTCAGCCAGGCCATCGCCAACCACCACAATGCCCTGGCGATCTTCAGCGACGAGTCTTCACGCAACAACAGCCCGTTGAAGAACCTGCTGGCGATCCTGAAGATGTCCGAGAACATCTGTGCGTCCCACCGGGTGCTCGGCAATCAGGCCGAAGACCACGAGTGGGATTGCGTCGGGAGCCTTGTGCTCGATTACATCGGGTTGTCGGAATACGACTTCCAGACCCAGAAACAGGAAATTCGCGACCTCGCCACTCGTTGAGTGCGGGGCTTCGCCTGACTCGAGAGCCTCATGCCAGAACTGCCGGAAGTCGAAACCACCCGTCGCGGAATCGCGCCCCATCTTGAAGGCCAGCGGGTCAGCCGCGTGGTGGTCCGCGACCGCCGCCTGCGCTGGCCGATCCCGGAAGATCTCGACGTGCGGCTTTCGGGCCAGCGCATCGTGCAGGTGGAGCGGCGGGCCAAGTACCTGTTGATCAATGCCGAGGTCGGCACGTTGATCAGCCACCTGGGCATGTCCGGCAACCTGCGCTTGGTGGAAGTCGGCATGCCGGCCGCCAAGCACGAGCACGTGGACATCGAGCTGGAATCCGGCCTGGCCTTGCGCTACACCGACCCGCGCCGCTTTGGCGCGATGCTCTGGAGCCTCGACCCGTTCAATCACGAGTTGTTGATTCGCCTGGGTCCCGAGCCGTTGACCGACCTGTTCGATGGCGAACGGTTGTTCCAGCTCTCGCGGGGGCGGTCCATGGCGGTCAAGCCGTTCATCATGGACAACGCGGTGGTGGTGGGGGTGGGCAATATCTACGCGACCGAGGCCCTGTTCGCCGCCGGGATCGACCCACGTCGGGCCGCCGGAGGCATTTCCCGGGCGCGTTACCTGAAGCTGGCGATCGAGATCAAGCGCATCCTCGCCCATGCCATCGAGCGCGGTGGCACCACGCTGCGGGACTTTATCGGTGGGGATGGCCAGCCCGGCTATTTCCAGCAGGAGCTGTTCGTCTACGGCCGGGGCGGGGAGTTGTGCAAGGTGTGTGGTACGGGACTGCGGGAAATCCGCCTCGGCCAGCGCGCCAGCGTCTGGTGTCCACGCTGTCAGAGCTGATTTGTCCTACGGTCTATAGTCAGTATTTAGCCGAAGGATCGCCCATGAAACTGCTTCGACCTGTCGTTCTAGCGCTGCTGCTGAGTGTCGGTTTGCCTGCCCTGGCAAGCGACGGCAGCGGCGACCCGCGCTACACCATCCAGAACCCGCCGGCCTTCGCCATGATCGGCGACCTGCTGATTGCCCGTCCGCTGCTGCTCGCCGCCACAGTGATTGGCGCCGGGGCATTCGTGGTGTCGTTGCCCTTTACCGCGCTGGGCGGCGGGGTCGGCGATGCGGGCAAGGCGCTGGTGGTGGACCCGGCGAAGGCCACGTTTGTGCGGTGCCTGGGGTGTATTGGAGAGGGGTTTGAGCGGCAGGAGTGAGGCGTTCGGTGCGGCTGATGGCCTCATCGTCGGATCGCCGCCCGGAGCAAGCTCGCTCCCACAATGGACAGCTGTGTCTACACCCTTTGCGCCTGAAGCAAATCCCTTGTGGGAGCGAGCTTGCTCGCGAAGACGTCGGTACAGACGCTACAAAACCACCTGGCTCAAGCCTTGCCAGTAATCTTGCGATATTTGGCCATCAACTGTTCTTCAGTTTCCGGATGAGCCTCGTCCAGGGGGATGCAATCTACCGGGCAGACCTGCTGGCACTGGGGTTCGTCGTAATGGCCGACGCACTGGGTGCACAAGTTCGGGTCGATGACGTAGATCTCTTCGCCTTGGGAAATGGCCTCGTTCGGGCATTCGGGTTCGCAGACGTCGCAATTGATGCAGTCGTCGGTGATGATCAGGGACATGCAGGCTCCTGCCGGGGCGTTGGGCCCGGGCATATGAAAACGTATGGGCGCAATTGTGCCGCATTGGCGAGCGCAGTGCACGCGGGCGCGATGGACTGCGCTGTGCTGCGAGGTGGCTCGCAGCGCCAGCCGGTTATTTCTTGAAGCGCAGGGTCAGCGCATCGGCCACGGCCGGGTGGACGAACTTGGTGATATCTCCGCCCAACGCCGCGATTTCCCGGACCAGGGTCGAGGAAATGAAGGAATAGCGCTCTGACGGCGTCAGGAACAGGCTCTCGACGTCCGGTGCCAGTTGGCGGTTCATGTTGGCCAGTTGGAACTCGTACTCGAAGTCCGAGACCGCACGCAGGCCGCGCAGGAACACATTAGCGTTCTTTTCCTTGGCAAAGTGCGCCAAAAGCGTCGAGAAACCGACCACTTCCACGTTGGGCAGGTGCTTGGTGACCTCGCGGGCCAGTTCCACACGTTGCTCCAGCGGGAACAGCGGGTTTTTCTTCGGGCTGGCGGCGACGGCAATGATCACATGGTCGAACAGGCGCGCGGCGCGTTCGACCAGATCGCCATGGCCCTTGGTAATAGGGTCGAAGGTACCTGGGTACAACACTCGGTTCATCGCGTCGTCCTGGCGGGAGTCCGTTGGGGAGTCGGATGGTATCGCAGCCTTCTCGGTCGGCCAAGTCGGCTGTTGCGTAAGAAAGCACTATAGACGGTGCGAGTAATCCGGATATTCAGACGTTCGGTAAGCCTGTGGCGAGGGAGCTTGCTCCCGCTGGGCCTGTAGGAGCTGTCGAGCGGAGCGAGGCTGCGATCTTTCCCCTGACGCTTGAATCTCAAGCGAAAGATCAAAAGATCGCAGCCTCGCTCCGCTCGGCAGCTCCTACAGCGCAGCCCAGCGGGAGCAAGCTCCCTCGCCACGGGTTCGTTGTTTTTCTCAATAAATTGTTCATGGATTTTTCAGGCGCTCGGCCAGGGCCGTCGCCAATTGCGCGGTCAGCCCGTACACCGATAATTGCGGGTTGGCGCCGATGCTGGTGGGGAACAGCGAGCCGTCATGGATCGACAGGTTGCCCAGTTGGTGATGGCGGCCAAGGCTGTCGGTGACAGCGGTTTTCGGGTCCTCCCCCATGGCGCAACCGCCCATCACGTGGGCGCTGCCCAGGCGTGTGCGGTACAACGCCAGGTCGAGTCCGTCGATCAGTGTGCGGGCTTCGGCCAGGGTCTTTACGTAGCGGGCATCGCCGTGCAAGGGCATGACCGCCTTGGCGCCGCCGGCAAACTGGATCTCGGCCATGCTGTGGAAGGCCCGGCGCAAGCCATCCCAGGCATACGGCGTAACGGGATAATCGAGCACGGGCGTGCCGTCGCTGCGCAACTCGACGCTGCCGCCGGGGCTGTCCGGATGAAAACCGTCGCGCAACAGCGCCAGCATGGCATGGGTATGGGGCAGTCGGGACATGTGCAACGCGTTCTCGGGGCCGAACCCGCCCAATAGCGTGGCGGCCAGGGCCGGGTGCAAGGGCGGGACTTCAAGCTTGTAGGACATTTTTCCGGTGGTGCCGTCCTGCCATTGGAAATGATCCGAATAAATCGATTGCGGCGCGCCGTAGAACGGGTTGATGACCTCGTCGAATTGCCCGGCGGACATGTTCACCAAGTGCAGGAAGGTGCGCTTGCCCACGCGTTCATGCGGGTCTGGCGCATCGGAGCGCAGCAGCAACCCGGGGCTATTGATGCCGCCGCCCGCCAGCACGTAGTGCCGCGCCTTGACGGTGATGCGCCGCCCGGTCGGCGCCACGCAACGTTCGTCCATGGCTTGGCACTCGAGGCCGATGACGGCATCGTTTTTGATCGTCAGACGCTCGGCCCGCGCCAGGTAAAGCAGCGCGCCGCCCTTGTCCAGCGTGGCCGGGATGGTGGTGACCAGCATCGATTGCTTGGCGTTGGTCGGGCAGCCCATGCCGCAATAGCCCAGGTTCCAGCAGCCGCGTACGTTGCGCGGGATGACGTGCCAGGCGTAGCCCAATTGTTCACAACCTTTGCGGATCACGTCGTTGTTGGCATTGGGCGGAATCAGCCACGGCGCCACGCCCAGGCGTTGTTCCATCTGCGTAAACCAGGGCGCCATTTCAGCGCGGCCGTGGCCTTTTACGTTGTGCTCGGCGGCCCAGTGGTCGAGGGTCTGGTCGGGGGTGCGGAAGCTGGAGGTCCAATTGATCAGCGTCGTGCCACCGACGGCCCGGCCCTGGAGAATGGTGATGGCGCCGTCCTTGCTCATGCGCCCGAGGCCTTCCTGATACAGGCTGCTGTAGGCCTGGTCTTCGAGCAGCGTGAAGTCATGACTGGTCTTGAGCGGACCTTCCTCGATCAGCAACACGCGGTAGCCGGCGGCGCTGAGAATTTCTGCCGTGGTGCCGCCGCCAGCACCGCTGCCGACGATGGCCACGTCCGCTTCCAGGGTCAGGTCCTGGGTCAGCTGCGCGCCGTTGTAGGTGGTCCAGCCACGGGCCAGGCCTTCGCGGAAGGGATCGGGTACGGGCATGTTGAGAGTCTCTTATTGTTTTGAGTTTGCGATGCCCCCTGTGGGAGCGAGCTTGCTCGCGATGGCGCCGGATCAGCAGCAAATGTAATTGACTGACACACCGCCATCGCGAGCAAGCTCGCTCCCACAGGGTTTAACTTGGTTCTCAGACCGCTGGCGGTCCTGGATACCCGCAATGCGCCCAGGCTTCGGATTGGCTGTACCAGGCCATCATCACCAATTGCAGCAATGAGCAATGGCCTTGTCGCAGCAGGTCCAACGAACTGTTTTCCCATCGCCCGAGGAACAGGCGGATGTCATCGGCGCTGGCGTTTTCCCACGGGCCCCAGACCCCGGTCAGCGGCCCGCGGGTAATGCCCAGCGTGAGCACGTCGAACAGCTGGCGCGTGAGTTTGAGCATGGCGGGGGACAGGTGGGCCAGGCTGCTGTCCAGGCTTCGCAGGGTTGCGTCAGTGGCGGCGGGGATCTGTCCGACGGCCACTGCGCCGTCCAGCATCACGGGAATGACGCTGCGTAAAAATGGCAGGTCGCTGTCGCGCAGGGCCGCCAGGCCGTTGGCCGGTTGGCTTGGCGAGCAACCGCTCAGGCTGGCGCCCAGGCCGACGGTGGCCAGGAAGGCGCTGGCGCCGAGGCTGAACTTCAGCAGGCCGCGCCGTGACAGCGCGGGTGTATCGGTGAGGCTTGGGTTCATTATTGTTATTACCCGGGAAGAGACGCGTCAGCGGACAAACAGCTTCTGGATCAGTTTCTGCAAAGGCTTGCCGTAAGGGGGATAAATCAGCTTCGCGGCGTTGAATCGCTGTTTGGTCAGCACGCCCTTGGCCTTGCTGAAGGTCAGGAAACCCTCATGCCCGTGGTAATGCCCCATTCCCGAGGGACCGATGCCGCCGAACGGCAAGTCGTCCTGGGCGACGTGCAGCAGCGTGTCGTTCAAGCAGACGCCACCTGAGTGGGTTTCGTGGAGCACGCGATTCTGTTCGGCCTTGTTGTAGCCAAAGTAGTAGAGCGCCAGCGGGCGGGGGCGCTGATTGATGTAGGCAAACGCCTGGTCCAGATTGTCATAGGGCACGATGGGCAGCAGCGGGCCGAAGATCTCGTCCTGCATGACGGTCATCTCGTCGCTGACGTTGAGCAGCAGGCTGTGGGCCATGCGGCGGTCCTGGCCCTGGTCGAACAGTTCGATCAGCAGCGCGCCCTTGCTGGTGGCGTCGCTGATGTAGCCGGTGAGTCGCGCCAGCTGTCGTTCGTTGATGATTGCGGTGTAGTCCGGGTTGTTCGCCAGGGTCGGATAAAAACCGCGTACCGCCTCGCGATACGCCTCAACGAACTCGCCGACGCGATTCTGCGGTACCAGCACGTAGTCCGGGGCGACACAGGTTTGCCCGGCATTCAGGGTTTTTCCGAAGGCAATGCGTTCGGCGGCATCCTTGATGGGGACATCGACCGACACGATGGCCGGCGACTTTCCACCCAGCTCCAAGGTGACCGGGGTCAGGTTTTCGGCAGCTGCGCGCATGACATGCTTGCCGATGCTGGTGGCGCCGGTGAACAACAGGTGATCGAAGGGCAGCTTGGAAAACGCCATGCCGATTTCCGCCTCGCCAAGCACCACGCAGACCAGGTCCTGGGGGAAGACCCGGGCCAGCAATTGCTTGAGCAGCAAGCCGGTCGCCGGTGTCGACTCGCTGAGCTTGAGCATCACCCGGTTGCCCGCCGCCAATGCCCCGACCAGCGGCCCGATGGCCAGGAACAGCGGGTAGTTCCAGGGCACGATGACGCCGATCACGCCCAGCGGCTGGTATACGACTTTGGCTGATGCCGGCTGGAAGGCCATGCCCACCTTGCGCCGGGAGGGTTTCATCCAACCCTGGAGATGCCGGCTGGCGTAATGGATACCGTGCAGGCTCGGCATCAGCTCGGCCAGCAGTGTTTCGTCGGCGCTGCGGTGGCTGAAGTCCTGGCTGATGGCGTCGATCAAGGCTTGTCGTTCGTTGCTCAATACCTCGCGCAGTGCCTTGAGCCATTGTCGGCGCTGTTCGGCCGGTGGCATCGGATGGGCGGCGTAGGCCTGGCGCTGGGCATCGAAGAGCGACCGCAGCTCGTCCAGTTGTTGAGACTCGTGCAGGTAGGCAACGTCGGCAGGCATCGTCGGGCACCGGATATTATTAGAGTGGGTGTTTTCTAGAGCTTATACTCTAGAAAGTCAATGGCATCCGTAACGGCGATGGGTTTTTCCTGTGACCGATAGGTCGTAAGATGCCGATCAATGCCTTCGTCGAATTAAAGCCCAAACCATGGCCCCACGAATGAAAACCAGCGAGCGCATCGTGCAAAACAGCCTCGAGCTGTTCAACCAGCAAGGCGAGCGCAGCGTCAGCACCAACCACATTGCCGCCCACATGGACATGTCCCCAGGCAACCTCTATTACCACTTCCCCAACAAGCAGGCGATCATCGCCGTGCTGTTCAGTGAATACGAGAACCTGGTGGACAGCTTCCTGCGTCCGCCCCAGGGCCGGGCGGCCACGGTGGATGACAAGCGCTTCTACCTGCAGGAGCTGTTGGCGGCCATGTGGCGCTACCGCTTCCTGCACCGGGACTTGGAGCATCTGCTCGACAGCGATCCGGAGCTTGCGGCGCGCTATCGTCGGTTTTCCCAGCGCTGCCTGATCCACGGCACCGCGATCTACGAAGGTTTCGTTGCCGCCGGCATCCTGAAGATGGACCGGGTGCAGATCGAGTCCCTGACCCTCAATGCCTGGATCATCCTCACGTCCTGGGTGCGATTCCTGTGCACCACGCGGGAAAACTTCAGCCACCTGAGCGAGCAGGCCATCAAGCGTGGCGTTTATCAGGTCCTGGTGTTGGAGGCCGGTTTCGTGACCGATCAGGCCCGCGAAGAGGTGGATGCACTGTTCAAAGAGTATTACGTCCCCCTGGCCCAGACCCTGGAGGAAGGGCAGTAGGACCGATCCGCGACTTAGCCACAGGAGCTCACCATGCCGATTGCGCAACTCATCAGCCCTCAAGCCCTCGAACAGCGGCGATCACAACCCGGGCTGGTCATTCTCGATTGCCGTTTTGCCCTGGAAGACCCCGATTACGGTCAGCGCAGTTATGCCGAGGGCCACATCGCCGGAGCGGCGTTCGCAGACCTTGAGCGCGACCTGAGCGGGTCGGTGACCAAAGGTGTGACAGGACGTCATCCGCTGCCGGAGCCGGGGGCCTTGATCGAGCGCCTCAAGGCTTGGGGAATCGATAACGACAGCGATGTCGTGCTGTACGACGACGGTCCCGGCGCCTATGCCGCGCGGGCCTGGTGGTTGCTGGCCTGGCTGGGCAAGCGCGAGGGCGTGTACATCCTCGACGGCGGGCTCAAGGCCTGGCATGCCGCTGGCTTGCCTTTGAGCCTGGATCCACCGCAGAACAGTCGCGGGACCTTCAGCGGGACGCCGGATGCGAGCTTGGTGCTCAGCGCCCAAGCGCTGCAACAACGCCTGGGTCAACCGGACATGACCCTGCTGGATGCCCGGGCGTTACCGCGCTTCAAAGGGGAAGTCGAGCCCATCGACCCGATAGCCGGGCATATTCCGGGCGCACAGTGTGCGGCGTTCACCGACAACCTGGGCGCCGATGGCCGCTTCCTGCCGGCCGACCAGCTCAAGCAGCGCTTCGCCGAAAAACTGGGCGAGCGCTCGCCCACCGACCTGGTGGCCTATTGCGGCTCCGGCGTGACGGCGTGTCATAACCTGTTTGCCTTGAGCCTGGCAGGCTACCCGTTGGGGCGGCTGTACGCCGGCTCGTGGAGTGAGTGGATCAATGATCCGCAGCGGGGCGTGGCGAAGGGCGAATAACAAACACCCCGAAACAATGTGGGAGCGAGCTTGCTCGCGATGACGGTGTGTCAGTCAACATCAATGCTGCTGACCCGCCGCTATCGCGAGCAAGCTCGCTCCCACAGGGGATTTTTTGTTGTCTGCGAATCTTCAGCCCTGGCCCAGGCTGGCCAGCCAATCGGGAATCCGCCGCTCCAGGTAATACCCTGGGCGCCGCAGGGTTCCGTCGACAAAGCCCACATGCCCGCCCTGGGCGTGCAGTTCAATCCGGGTCGAAGCGGATAATTCGCGCGGTTCGGGCAGGCTGTGAGGAAACACAAAGGGATCGTCGGCGGCCTGGATGACCAGGGTCGGCGTGCTGATGCCCGCCATGAAATAACGGCTGGAGGCACGGCGGTAGTAATCCGCGGCATCGGAGAACCCGTGCAGCGGCGCCGTCACCCGGCCGTCAAAGTCCCAGAAGGTCCGCATGTTTTCCAGCGGGCCAAGCGCCGCCAGGGTCGCCAGGCCTTCGTGGCGTCCGTCGTGCTGGAACTGGCGTTGCTTGTTGCGCACATAGGCCACGAGCTGGCGCATGAAATGCGCCTGGTAGAACCTGGAGAATCCCTGGCCGATGCGATCGGCGCACTGGTCGAGGCGAAACGGCACCGAGACCGCCACCGCCCCTTGCAACTGGCTGTCGCGGCCGGTTTCCCCCAGGTGCTTGAGCAGCACATTGCCGCCCAGTGAATAACCCACCGCAAACAGCGGCGCCAAGGGCCGACGGGCGCGCAAGTGGGTGATGGCGGCGGCGAGGTCTTCGCTGACGCCCGAGTGGTAGCTGCGGGGCAACAGGTTCGGCTCACCCGAGCAGCCACGCCAGTTCAAGGCCGCACTGGCCCAGCCCTGGCGACCGAGAGCCTGTTGCAGCCCGGCCACGTAAGGCGAGTTGGAAGAGCCGGTCAGCCCGTGAAGCACCAGCACCAGTGGTGCCTCGGCGCTGTGGGGGCCGTGCCAGTCAAGGTCGAGGAAATCACCGTCCTCCAGCCACAAGCGCTCGCGATGGCGCTCGATGTGGGTGGTCTGGCGCCACAATGGGCCCCACAGGGTTTGCAAGTGCGGGTTGCCAAGGCCCGGGGCGGGGACGAAACGTTCGGATGCGGCGGACATCATTATTATTCTCGATGCACTGGTCAGCCGTTCAGTCAATGTCCTTTGCCAAACGCTGCCACAACGCGTAATACACCCGTCCGGATTTCTGCTCGCGATGCAAGCGCCAATTGCCCGGCAAGCCCAGGGTGGACGGGGCGGTCTCGCTTTCAGTGTAGACCCAGGCATCCTCGGCCAACCACTGACGTTCCTCGAGCAAGGTGCAGACCGTCGGCAACAGGTTCTGGTTGAAAGGCGGGTCGAGGAATACCAGGTCGAAAGGCGTCGCCGGCTGGCTGTCCAGGTAGCGCAGGGCGTCGGCGGTCTGCACCTGGCCGACGGTGCAGCGCAGCGTGCCCAAGTGTTCTTTCAGGCTGGAGACCGCCAGGTTGCTGGCGTCCAGCGCCTGGCCCATGGCGGCGCCACGGGACAGGGCCTCGAGAAACAGCGCGCCGCTGCCGGCGAACGGGTCGAGCACCCGGGCACCCGCCACGTAGGGGGCGAGCCAGTTGAACAGGGTTTCGCGCACGCGGTCCGGGGTCGGGCGCAGGCCCGGGGCATCCGGGAAGCTCAGGCGCCGGCTGCGCCATTCGCCGCCGATGATGCGCAACTGGTTCACACCGTTGTGCACGGGTTTTTTGCTGGAATTCGATGGGCGGGCCATTAGTGCTCCGGAACCCCGAGCGGCTGCTCGGCAGGTTTGTCAGTGGGGGGCGGCAGCGGCTTTTGCGGCACGCTCGGGCCGGCGGTGACGATGACCATTTTGTCGGTGCTCAGGTGCTTGTTCAGCGCGGCCTTGACCTGCTCGACCGTCAGTTCCTGGGACTGACGCATGAAGTCCTCCAGGTAGCTCAGCGGCAAGTCATAGAAACCCATGGCGCCGAGCTGGCCGACGATGTCGGCATTGCTGGCGGCGGACAGCGGGAAACTGCCGGCCAACTCACGCTTGGCGTCGTCGAGTTCTTTCTGGGTGGGACCGTTCATGAGGTAGTCGGCGAACACGTCCTGCACCAGTTTCAAGGTGCCTTCGCTCATCTCCGCACGGGTCTGCAGGTTGATCATGAACGGGCCGCGGGCTTGCATCGCCGTGAAGCCGGAATACACGCCGTAGGTCAGGCCGCGCTTTTCCCGCACCTCGGTCATCAGCCGTGTGCCGAAGCCGCCACCGCCGAGGATCTGGTTGCCCAGGGACACGGCGGCATAGTCCGGATCGTCGCGGTCGATGCCCAGTTGCGCGAGCATCAGGTTGGTCTGTTTGGACGGGAATTCGATGTGGCCGATACTTGCCTTGGGCTCCACCGGTGGCGGAGTTTTCGCCAGGGCCGGGCCTTTGGGCAGCGCGGCGGATACCTGGTTGGCAACCGCTTCGGCTTCGGCGCGGGACAAATCCCCCACCAGCGCGATCACTGCATTGCCGGCGGCGTAGGCCTTGGCGTGGAAAGCCCGGGCCTGGGCCAGGGTGATCGGTGGAATGCTGTCGGCGGTGCCGTCGCTGGAGTGGGCATAAGGATGATCGCCGTACAGGCGCTTCATCAGCTCCAGGCCGGCCAGTTTGCCTGGGTTCTGTTTCTGGTATTCGAAACCGGCGAGCATCTGGTTCTTGATGCGGGCGAAGGAGTCGGCAGGGAAGGTCGGTTTGCCGACGACCTCGGCGAACAGCTTCAATGCCGGCTCACGCTTGTCGGCTGCGCTGAGGCTGCGCAGGGACGCCACGGCCATGTCCCGGTAGGCGCCGTTGCCGAAGTCTGCACCGAGGCTTTCGAAGCCTTGGGCAATGGCGCTGACGTCCTTGCCGGCCACGCCCTCGTTGAGCATGGCGTTGGTCAGCAGTGCGAGGCCGGGAGCGTCGCCGTCCTGGCTGCTGCCGGCGGCGAAGGTCAGGCGCAGGTCGAACATTGGCAATTCGCGGGCTTCGACGAACAGCACCTTGGCGCCGTCGGCGGTTTTCCAGGTCTGCACGTCGAGCTGGCGGTGGCTGGGGGCCTTACCGTCCAGTTCCGCCAACGATTGCAACTTTTTGCCGGACTTGGCGTTATCCAATGCCTGGCTGGCGGTGACGTCGGTGATCGGCGACAGATAGAACGCCAGGGAGCCGGCCAGGGCGATGAGCGCCAGGCCGATCAGCACCGGGCGCCGTGATTTGCGCTCACTCATGAGCTTTCTCCTCGGGCAGGACATGCGCGACGCTCAGGCGCGAGCGGGTGAAATACAGCTGGGCTGCCTTCTGGATATCTTGCGGGGTCACGCTTTGCAGTTCAGCGAGTTCGGTGTCCATCAGCTTCCAGGACAAACCGACGGTCTCCAACTGGCCGATGGCGGTGGCCTGGCTGGTGATCGAGTCGCGCTCATACACCAGGCCGGCGATGACCTGGGCGCGCACACGCTCCAGCTCTTCGGTCGTCGGCGCGGTGGTTTTCAACTGTTCAAGCAAGCGCCACAGACCGGCTTCGGCTTGGGCGATGGTTTTGTTTTTCTGCGTGTTGGGCGTCGCCGACAACGTGAACAAACTGTCGCCACGGGTGTAGGCGTCGTAGCTCGACGAGCCGCCGGACACCAGCTCTTCGCCGCGCTCCAGCTGGGTCGGGATCCGCCCGCTGTAGCCGCCATCCAACAGGGCCGATATCAGCCGCAGCGCGTTGACCGCACCCTTGTCCGTCGCGGTGGCGATGCTCGGCACATTGAAGGCCAGCATCACGCTGGGCAGTTGGGTCTGCACATGCAGGGTGATCTGGCGCTCACCGGGTTCGGCCAGCTCCAGGGGGATTTTCGCGACCGGCACCGCGCGCCGTGCAATCGGGCCGAAATAACGCTGGGCCAGGGACTGGACCTCGTCCGGCGTCACGTCGCCGACCACCACCAGGGTCGCATTGTTCGGGGTGTACCAGGATTCGTACCAGTGACGCAGTTCCTCGACGGTCATCCGGTCCAGGTCGGCCATCCAGCCGATGGTCGGCGTGTGGTAGCCGCTGGCCGGGTAGGCCATGGCCTTGAAGCGCTCGTAGGCCTTGGACATGGGCTTGTCGTCGGTGCGCATGCGGCGCTCTTCCTTGATCACCTCGATCTCGCGGCTGAACTCCTCCGGCGGCAGGCGCAGGCTGGCCATGCGGTCGGCCTCCAGTTCGAAGGCCACGCCCAGGCGGTCTCGGGCCAAAACCTGGTAATAGGCGGTGAAGTCATCGCTGGTGAAGGCGTTCTCTTCGGCACCGAGGTCGCGCAGGATCAGCGACGCTTCGCCGGGACCGACTTTTTCACTGCCCTTGAACATCATGTGCTCAAGGGCGTGGGACAAACCGGTCTGGCCTGGCGTTTCGTAGCTGGAGCCAACCTTGTACCAGACCTGGGAGACCACCACCGGCGCACGATGGTCTTCGCGCACGACGACCTTCAGGCCGTTGTCGAGGGTAAATTCGTGGGTGGGTTGTGGGTCGGCAGCCAAGGCTGAAAAGGGCAGACAAACTGTGCTGAGCAGCAGGCCTGCGGCGCGGCGGGCAAGAGCATTCATTCGTGTTTAAACCTGTTGGGTTGCCTGCTTGGCCTTAGCCTCAGCAGGCGAGGAGGTGCTAGGATACTGATCCGTTTTACTGGCGGCCACGCCTATCGGGCCTTTTATCGGCCCGGGGTTGTCTGGGTTCCCCGGAGAAACATCGGGTTTTCTCGTTGATCCCGGCGTTTTCGCCGATGATGCCGTACCAGTCCTTCGAAAAAATCGACTTTGGGGTGTCCTTGGGACGCCTCGACAAAATGTTGCGCGTGAACAAGCTGGATGAAACGCAGTCTGTTCAGCATTGAATATTTATCACCGAGGCGCCCTTGTGGCGCGTCGCTACCGTGAGATAGCCGTCCTCCATGTTTGGTTCCAACGACGACAAGAAGACCCCAGCTGCGGCTGGTGAGAAAAAAGGCCTGTTCGGATGGCTGCGCAAGAAGCCGCAGGAAACCGTCGTCGAACAGCCACAACCGCTGCCTGAACCCGCCGCCGAGGCCGTGGCCGAAGAAACCGCGCCCATCGTCCTGCCGATTGCCGAGCCGGTGCTGCAACCGGTCGAGGCCGGGACCGTTGCTGAACCGGTGGCCGAGCAGCCGCTGGCCCCTCCCGTCGAGCAAACCCCCTGGTTGACCTTGCCGGTGGCGGAAGAGCCGGTGGCGCTGGTCGAGGAAATGGCGCCCCATATCACCCCGCCGATTCCAGCGCCGACGCAGGTTGTCGAGGCGCCAGTCGTCGACCCTGTCATTGAGCCGCCTGTCGCCGTCGTTGCGCCCGTGGTTGCGCAAGCCGCGCCCGAACCGGCACCTGCGCTGTTGGAAAGCATTGCCCCCGTCGAGCCCGTCCGTAGCGCCGAGGAAAACAAGGTCGGTTTCTTCGCTCGCCTCAAGCAAGGCCTGTCCAAGACCAGCGCCAGCATCGGCGAAGGCATGGCCAGCCTGTTCCTGGGCAAGAAAGTCATCGACGACGAATTGCTGGAAGACATCGAGACCCGCCTGCTGACCGCCGACGTCGGTGTAGAGGCGACCTCGGTGATTATCCAGAGCCTGACCCAGAAGGTCGCGCGCAAGCAGCTGACCGACGCCGATGCACTGTACAAATCCCTGCAAGGCGAGCTGACCAGTCTGCTCAAGCCGGTGGAAAAACCGCTGGTGATCGCGTCGCAGAACAAGCCGTTCGTGATCCTGGTCGTCGGCGTCAACGGTGCAGGCAAGACCACCACCATAGGCAAGCTGGCCAAGAAGCTGCAGCTCGAAGGCAAGAAAGTCATGCTGGCCGCCGGCGACACCTTCCGCGCCGCCGCGGTCGAACAACTGCAAGTGTGGGGCGAGCGCAACAAGATCCCAGTGATTGCCCAGCACACCGGCGCCGATTCCGCTTCGGTGATCTTCGACGCCGTGCAGGCCGCCAAGGCTCGTGGCATCGATGTGTTGATCGCCGACACGGCCGGTCGCCTGCACACCAAAGACAACCTGATGGAAGAATTGAAGAAGGTGCGCCGGGTGATCGGCAAGCTCGACGCCGACGCACCTCACGAAGTGCTGCTGGTGCTGGACGCCGGTACCGGCCAGAACGCCATCAACCAGGCCAGGCAATTCAACCAGACCGTCGAACTGACCGGGCTGGCCCTGACCAAGCTCGACGGCACCGCCAAGGGTGGGGTGATTTTCGCCCTGGCCAAGCAGTTCGGCCTGCCCATCCGCTATATCGGCGTGGGTGAAGGCATCGACGACTTGCGCACCTTTGAAGCCGAGCCCTTTGTCCAGGCACTGTTTGCCGAACGGGAGCATTCATGATTCGTTTCGAGCAGGTCGGTAAACGCTATCCGAACGGTCACGTCGGCTTGCATGAGCTGAGCTTTCGGGTCCGTCGGGGCGAGTTTCTGTTTGTCACCGGCCATTCCGGCGCCGGTAAAAGTACCTTGCTGCGCCTGCTGCTGGCGATGGAGCGGCCCTCCACCGGCAAACTGCTGCTGGCCGGCCAGGACCTGAGCACCATCAGCAATGCCCAGATCCCCTACCTGCGGCGGCAGATCGGCGTGGTGTTCCAGAATCACCAGTTGCTGTTCGATCGCACGGTGTTCAACAACGTGGCGTTGCCGTTGCAGATCCTCGGGTTGTCCAAGGCCGAGATCATCAAGCGCGTGGACTCGGCCCTGGAGCGTGTGGCCCTGTCGGACAAGACCGACCTGTACCCGGGCGACCTGTCCACCGGTCAGCAACAGCGCGTCGGCATCGCCCGTGCCATCGTCCATCGCCCGGCCTTGCTGCTGGCGGACGAACCCACCGGTAACCTCGACCCGCGCCTGGCGGCGGAGATCATGGGCGTATTCGAAGACATCAACCGCCTGGGCACCAGTGTGCTGATTGCCAGTCACGACCTGGCGTTGATCGCACGCATGCGTCACCGCATGCTCACGTTACAGCGCGGACGCCTGATTGGTGACGGGGAGGCTGGTGTATGAGTGCTACTCGCAGCCCGAAAGTGGCCGAACGCGTGGCCCCGAAGGCCTCCGATCCGCAGCCGAAAAAGAAAAAGCGCGACGATGATGACGGCCCGGACTTCGCCACGCTGCTGCGCGCCTGGATCGAAAGCCATCGCGCCAGCCTGCTGGACAGCCTGCGGCGCCTGGGCAAGCAGCCCATCGGCAGCTTCTTTACCTGCATGGTGATGGCGGTTGCCTTGAGCCTGCCCATGGGGCTGTCATTATTGCTGAATAATGTGGAGCGCCTGGGCGGTTCCTGGCAGCGCGCGGCGCAGATTTCCCTGTACCTGCAGATGGACGCGAGCCCCGGCGAAGGCCAGGCGTTGCGCGAGCAGATCAAGGCCATGCCGGGCGTGGCCGATGCCGAATACATCGGGCGCGAACAGGCGCTTGAGGAATTCCAGCAGCAGTCCGGCCTGGGCGAAGCCCTCAAGGAACTGCCGGAGAACCCGCTGCCGGGCGTGGTGCTAGTGACGCCAAATGAAGTCGACAAGCCTACCCTTGAAGCATTAAGACAAAGACTTTCCGAGTTGCCGAAGGTACAACAGGCGCAACTTGATCTAGTCTGGGTCGAGCGTCTTGCGGCGATCCTCAAGCTCGGCGACCGGTTTGTCTTCGGTCTGACGGTGCTGCTGGTTTCTGCATTACTTTTGGTGATAGGCAATACCATTCGTCTTCATATTGAAAACCGCCGCACCGAGATAGAAGTGATTAAACTCGTCGGCGGTACGGACAGTTATGTACGCAGGCCCTTCCTTTATATGGGCGCGCTGTATGGCTTCGGTGCCGGGATTCTGTCCTGGGGTGTATTGGCGTTCGGCCTGGACTGGCTGAACGATGCGGTAACAGGGTTGGCCGGTTTGTACGGCAGTGATTTCTCGCTGGCCGGCGTGCCAGTCGCCGACGGTCTGTCGCTCTTGCTTGGCGCGGTGCTGTTGGGTTATATCGGTGCATGGATTGCGGTCGCACGCCACTTGCGTGAGCTTGCGCCAAAATAAGTGTTTTTTTGCGTGTATTGACCTTTCAATTTTTGTGGGAACTTGTCCTAGGGTTCCCGGTCAATTTTCGCAGTGCTGAACTGCACGAGTTATGTGAGTCGGAGGTTTTTTCGTATGACCACTTCTTTGCAACCTGCTTATGCTCTGGTCCCGGGTGCGAACCTGGAGGCCTATGTGCACACGGTGAACAGCATTCCCTTGCTGACCCCCGAGCAGGAGCGTGAACTGGCCGAGAGTCTCTATTATGAGCAGGATCTTGAGGCGGCTCGGCAGATGGTGCTCGCCCACCTGCGTTTTGTCGTACATATCGCCCGCAGCTATTCCGGCTACGGGCTGGCCCAGGCCGACCTGATCCAGGAAGGCAACGTCGGCCTGATGAAGGCGGTCAAGCGTTTCAACCCGGAAATGGGCGTGCGCCTGGTGTCGTTTGCGGTGCACTGGATCAAGGCGGAAATCCACGAGTTCATCCTGCGCAACTGGCGCATCGTGAAAGTCGCGACCACCAAGGCCCAGCGCAAGCTGTTCTTCAACCTGCGCGGGCAGAAGAAGCGCCTGGCCTGGCTGAACAACGAAGAAGTCCATCGTGTCGCCGAGAGCCTGGGCGTAGAGCCTCGGGAAGTGCGCGAGATGGAAAGCCGCCTGACCGGCCATGACATGGCCTTCGACCCGGCCGCCGAAGCGGACGACGACAGCGCTTTCCAATCGCCGGCCAACTACCTGGAAGACCACCGGTACGACCCGGCGCGTCAACTGGAAGACGCCGACTGGAGCGACAACTCCAACACCAACCTGCACGAAGCCCTGGAAGTGCTGGACGAGCGCAGCCGCGACATCCTCTACCAGCGCTGGCTGGCCGAGGAAAAAGCCACGCTGCACGACCTGGCGCAGAAGTACAACGTGTCGGCCGAGCGGATTCGTCAGCTTGAGAAGAGCGCGATGAACAAGCTCAAGGTGTCGATCGCCGCCTGACTGCGATAGCGGCCATAAAAACGCCCCGATCAGTGATGATCGGGGCGTTTTTGTTTGTGCGATGCAATCCCCTGTGGGGGGCTTCGGTGTTGCTGCTACTGGGCCCAAGGCGCTCGCCGCGAATTATTGAGTTCCAGCAGATAACTGTCGCCCCCCAACTGGCTCATCTGCTGGCGAATCCAGCCCGCCCGCCGCAGCACATAGGGGCTCGGCCGGCTGGCGCTCCATTTTCGCGGGTTGGGCAATACCGCCGCCAGCAGGCTGGCCTGTTGCCGGGACAAGGCGTCGGCGCTGATGCGGAAGTGATGGCGTGCCGCCGCTTCTGCGCCGAATACACCGTCATCCCACTCGACGCTGTTGAGGTACACCTCGAGGATCCGCTGCTTGGGCCAGAGCACTTCGATCAGTGCGGTGAACCAGGCCTCCAGCCCCTTGCGCAGCCAGCTGCGGCCCGACCACAGGAACAGGTTCTTGGACACTTGCTGGCTGAGGGTGCTGGCGCCGCGAATCGAACCGCCACGCCCATTGTGGGCGAACGCGGCCTGGATCGCGCCGATGTCGAAGCCCCAGTGCTCGGGGAATTTCTGGTCTTCGCCAGCAATCACCGCCACTTTCAGGCTATCGGAGATCTGGTCCCAAGGCTGCCAGGTGCGTTGCAGGTCGATGGGTTCGCCGCCGAACCAGGATTCAACCTTGCGCTCGATCATCAGCGCCGTGAACGGCGGCGGCACCACCCGAAACAACAGCACGAGCACAACGCTGCCAACGGCGAACCAGAGCAGGGCTTTAAGGAACCGTCGAAATAATAAACGCAGCATAGAGATGGCTTGGCCGAACCCGTCGAGCGGGCCATTATACAGACCCTGTCCACCGAGTCTGACTGGAGTTCTCATGCTGCGTAGCTTTCTGATGCTGGCTGCTTTTTTCGGCTTCACGGGCGTGGCACTGGGGGCGTTCGCCGCCCATGGCCTGAAAGATCGCCTGAGCGCCGAATACCTGGCGGTTTTCCACACCGGCGTCACCTATCAACTGGTGCACACCCTGGCGTTGCTGGGCGTTGCGCTGCTGGCCACGCACATTCCCGGCCGCATCGTCACCTGGGCCGGAGTTTCATTTGTGGTCGGCATCCTGTTGTTCTCCGGCAGCCTGTACCTGCTGACCCTCACGGGCATCAGCAAGCTGGGCATCATCACGCCGTTGGGCGGCGTGGCGTTCCTGATCGGCTGGGTATGCCTGGGGCTTGCCGCCTGGCGGCTGGGCTGACCGGGCGGTCCATTTCATGACGAATGGCTTGGGTCACCCAGACTGATCGGGCTAGAATGCCAGCCCCTAAAAATGATGGCGGCATCCGGCATGCGCATTCAGTTGAACGGCGAACCCCTTGATCTGCCCGACGGTGAAACCGTTGCGGCCCTGCTGACCCGTCTGGAACTCACCGGACGCCGCGTCGCGGTGGAACTCAATCTGGATATCGTCCCGCGCAGCCAGCACGCCGAAACCACGTTGAACGATGGCGACAGCGTCGAAGTGGTCCACGCCATCGGTGGCGGCTAGTCGCCTCGGTTTCGCAGCATTTCGCAAGAACCTCACCCCAACAGAGGATTTCCCATGAGCATCGTTCGTAGCGACAAGCCCTTCGTCCTGGCCGGTCGTACCTACCAGTCGCGCTTGCTGGTAGGCACCGGCAAATATCGCGACATGGAAGAAACCCGCCTGGCCATCGAGGCCTCGGGCGCCGAAATCGTGACCGTCGCCGTGCGCCGGACCAACATCGGCCAGAATCCGGGCGAACCGAACCTGCTGGATATCCTGCCGCCGGACCGCTACACCATCCTGCCGAACACCGCCGGTTGCTTCGACGCTATCGAGGCCGTGCGCACCTGCCGCCTGGCCCGTGAGCTGCTCGACGGCCACAACCTGGTGAAGCTGGAAGTGCTGGCGGACCAGAAAACCCTGTTCCCCAACGTGATCGAAACCCTCAAGGCCGCTGAAACCCTGGTCAAGGAAGGCTTCGACGTGATGGTCTACACCAGCGATGATCCGATCATCGCCCGTCAATTGGCGGAAATCGGCTGCATCGCGGTCATGCCGCTGGCCGGCCTGATCGGTACAGGCCTGGGGATCTGCAACCCGTACAACCTGCAGATCATCCTGGAAGAAGCCAAGATCCCGGTGTTGGTGGATGCCGGTGTCGGTACCGCTTCCGACGCCACCATCGCCATGGAACTGGGTTGCGAAGCTGTGCTGATGAACTCGGCCATCGCCCACGCCCAGCAGCCGATCCTCATGGCCGAAGCCATGAAGCACGCCATCGTCGCCGGTCGCCTGGCGTACCTGGCTGGCCGCATGCCGAAAAAACTTTACGCCAGCGCCTCCTCGCCGCTGGATGGTCTGATCAAGTAAGAGCCATTGATGACTGAATCGAACGACACGCCGGTCCTGCCGGAAGAAGGCGAAGAGCGCCAGCACCGCCGCATCAAGAGTTTCGTGATGCGCGCCGGGCGCATGACTGAAGGCCAGCAGCGCGGCCTGGAGCAGGGAGCGCCGCTGTTTGTCCTGCCACTTGCCGATGCCCCGGTGGATTTTGACCAGGTCTTCGGCCGCTCGGCCCCGCGCTCGCTGGAAATCGGCTTCGGCATGGGCCATTCGTTGCTGGAAATGGCCGCCGCTTCGCCGGAGCAGGATTTCATCGGTGTGGAAGTCCACCGTCCCGGTGTCGGTGCGCTGCTCAACGGCGTGCTGACCCAAGGGCTGACCAACCTGCGGGTCTACGATTGCGACGCCATCGAAGTGCTCAACCGCTGCGTGGCCGACAACAGCCTCGACCGCCTGATGCTGTTCTTCCCGGACCCTTGGCACAAAAGCCGCCACCACAAGCGCCGTATCGTCCAGGCGTCGTTCGCTGAACTGGTGCGCAGCAAGTTGAAGGTCGGCGGTGTGCTGCACATGGCCACCGACTGGGAACCCTACGCCGAATACATGCTGGAAGTGATGAACGTCGCCCCGGGCTATCGCAACCTGGCTGAAGACGGCAAGTGCGTACCGCGCCCGGCCGAACGGCCGATCACCAAGTTCGAGCGCCGTGGCGAACGCCTTGGGCATGGGGTTTGGGATTTGAAGTTCGAGAAGCTGGCTTAAACACCAGAAACCCCTGCTGAAAGGGGATCCCCTGTGGGAGCGAGCTTGCTCGCGATAGCGGCATAACAGTCAACCTTGATGTTGGATGTTATGGCCTCATCGCGAGCAAGCTCGCTCCCACCGTTGTTTTAGGTGACCGGGTCAGCGCCGATCCGCGACTACGCCTATCAACACCAGCACCACCAACAACACCGGCGCCAGGCTGTAGTTGTTGAACTGGCTCAAACCCCGAACGACCCATGGCGTGGCGTAGATCAGTGCTGCGCCGCTGCCGATCATGCACAGCAGGGCGATCAGCGGGACGCGCAAGGCGCTGGCGATGCTGCCCAGGCGTTGTTCGACCCAGCCCTTGATGTCGGCGCCAAACAGCACCAGCAGGCAGCCTATCAATGCCAGGGAGATTTCCGACAAGTTGCTGCGGCTCCAGCGGGACACGGTGGCCAGCAGGTCGAGTACCAGATCCATTCGATTTCCTTGTGTTGATCAGCTCAGAAATGTCTGCAGCAAGTCGTTGAGAAACAGCTGTCCGCGCTCGGTGGCCGCCAGACGTGTCGGTTCGACCTGCAACAACCCGCTTTGTTCGGCCTCGCGTCGGCCTTCGGCCAGGCTTTGCAGGGGCAACCCGGTGCGCTCCGGGTACAGCCGCGCTTCCACGCCCTCGGTCAGGCGCAGGGCATTCATCAGGAACTCGAACGGCAGCTCTTCGTTGGCCAGGGTTTTCTCGCCGGCCTGGAAGCTCTTGGCCGGGTTGAGGTAGTCCTTGGGCAGGCGGGTCTTCCAGGTGCGCACGATGCGCCCGTCCGGATGGCTGAGCTTGCCGTGGGCGCCGGCGCCGATGCCGATGAAGTCGCCGAAGCTCCAGTAATTGAGGTTATGCCGCGCCGCCCGGCCGGGTTGGGCGTAGGCCGAAACCTCGTATTGGGCGTAGCCGTGTTCGGCCAGCAAGGCTTGCCCGGCTTCCTGGATGTCCCACAGCGTGTCGTCTTCGGGCAATGTCGGCGGCTGGTTCCAGAATACCGTGTTCGGCTCCAGCGTCAGCTGGTACCAGGACAAATGCGTCGGCTTCAAGGCGATGGCCTGGCGCAGGTCGCTCAAGGCGTCTTCCAGGGACTGGTCGGGCAGCCCATGCATCAGGTCCAGGTTGAAATTGTCGAAGCCGGCCTGGCGAGCCATGCCGGCGGCGCGCACCGCTTCGTCGCCGTTGTGTATCCGCCCCAGGGCCTCGAGCTTGGCTTGCTGGAAACTCTGGATACCGATGGACAGGCGATTGATGCCCAAGGCCCGGTAAGCGACGAATTTTTCTTGCTCGAAGGTGCCGGGGTTGGCTTCCAGGGTGATTTCAATGTCCTGGGCGAACGGTATCCGCGCTTCCACTCCCTTGAGCAAACGCCCCAGGGCTTGGGCGCTGAACAGGCTCGGGGTGCCGCCACCAAAAAAGATCGAGCTCAACGGGCGACCATAAACCGCGTGCAAGTCCTGGTCGAGGTCGGCCAGCAAGGCGTCGACATATTCCTCTTCCGGCAACTGCGGGCTGGCGGTGTGGGAGTTGAAGTCGCAATACGGGCATTTGCGCACGCACCACGGTATGTGGATGTACAACGCCAGGGGCGGCAGCACTGGCAGCGGCGCCCGAGGCGTTTGTACACCGCCATGAATCAGCGGTGTGGGAGCGTCATCGATCATTGCAAGCCCAGGCGTTGACGCAGCAGGGCCATGGCGCGGGCGCGGTGGCTCAGTTGGTTCTTTTCCACCGGCCCCAGCTCGGCGCTGGAGCAATTGCGCTCCGGCACCCAGAACAACGGGTCATAGCCAAAACCGTGCTCGCCGCTGGCTTCGGTGAGAATGCGCCCGTGCCACAGGCCTTCGCAGAGGATCGGCAATGGATCATCGGCATGGCGTACCAGGGCCAGCACACACACGAACTGCGCGCCGCGCTCGGCTTCGGGCACGTCCTTGAGGGCGTCGAGCAGCTTGGCGTTGTTCGCCGCGTCACCTTTACCGTCAGCGTAACGGGCCGAGTAAATGCCTGGCGCACCGCCCAGGAAGTCCACGGCCAGCCCGGAATCGTCGGCCAGCGCTGGCAGGCCCGAGATGCGTGCGGCATTGCGGGCCTTGAGGATGGCGTTCTCGACAAACGACAGGCCGGTCTCTTCCGGTTCCACCTGGCTGAACTCGCCAATCGAGCGCAACTGCACCGAGCCGCCGAGCATGGCCTGCAGTTCCTTGAGTTTGCCGGCGTTGTGGCTGGCCAGTACGAGTTGGGTGAAATTGATCATTGGCCCGGGAACAGTTCCTGGTTGAAGTTGATGGTGTTGATCTTGTCGCCGGTTTGCACCTTGATCTCGAAGGTGCGGGTTTCCTGCTGGGGCACCGGGTACTGGGCGATGTAGTAGATCGCGCCTGGCTCGGTCACCTGCTTGAATTGCAGCGGGACGCTCTGGCTGGTGAGGTCTTTCACCGTGCCGCTGACCTGGGCCATCAAGGGCTTGCCATCCTTGAGCACCGAGATGTTGATCACGCCTTGTTGCTTGCTGCGAATCAGCTCGGCGGCCTTGGCGATGTCCGGTGTCAGGAAGGTGGAGTTGAAGGTGTTGTAGTGCACGGTGATATCACCGAACACTTCCTTGCGCTCGCCCTTGATAGCGTCGGCGGCCATGGCGCCAACGCTCAGGCAAGCGGTGATAAGAAACAACGCTAGACGGTTCATGTCGTGCTCCTGGTGAGGCCGGGGCTCACACCGCGACCTGGTAATCGGTAAGGCCTGGGCTGCTGACCCGATAGATGCCTATCTCACCTAACAGATTAGGCCATAGCTTGCTGGCCCACCCGTGGCGGTGCTGCTGGTCCACGGCCAGGCGATCGATGACCTTGGCTTCACGCTCGCGGCACAGCGCTTCGAAATCCTCGAAGGTGCAGAAGTGGATGTTTGGCGTGTTGTACCAGGTGTAGGGCAGGAACTCCGAGACTGGCATGCGGCCCTTGCTCGCCAGGTACCAGCGGCAACGCCAGTGGCCGAAGTTGGGGAAGGTGATGATGCACTGGCGTCCAACCCGCAGCATTTCGTCGAGGATCTTGTCCGGGTAGTGCACTGCTTGCAGCGCCTGGGTCATGACCACGATGTCGAAGCTGTTGCTGGCAAAGTTGCCCAGGCCCTTGTCCAGGTCCTGCTCGATGACGTTGATGCCCTTGGCGACGCATTCGGCAATGTTGTCCGGGTCGTTTTCCAGGCCGTAGCCGCTGACTTGCTTGTTGTCCCGCAGCCAGGTCAGCAGTTCGCCGTTGCCGCAGCCCAGGTCGAGCACGCGGCTGCCGGCGGGGATCCATTCCTGGATGATTTCCAGATCGGCTCTCATGGCGTCCTCACAGCGTTATACGGTTCATGTAGTTGCCGAACGCCTGCAGGTAGCGCGGGATCGGGATCAAAAAGGCGTCGTGACCCTGGGGCGCGTCGATTTCCAGGTAGCAGACGTCCTTGCGCGCAGCCATCAGCGCGTCCACCAGCTCCCGCGAGCGCGCCGGGGAGAAGCGCCAGTCGGTGGTGAACGACATCACGCAGAACTTGGCGGTGGCGTTGGCGAAGGTTTTCGCCAGGTTATCGTCGAAGTTCGCCGCCGGATCGAAGTAGTCCAGTGCCTTGGTCATCAACAGGTACGTGTTGGCGTCGAAACGCCCAGAGAACTCTTCACCCTGATAACGCAGGTAGCTCTCGACCTGGAACTCGACGCTGTGGAAGTCGTAGTTGAGCTTTTCGCTCTTGAGGCCACGGCCGAATTTCTCGCCCATGGAGTCGTCGGACAGGTAGGTGATGTGCCCGACCATCCGCGCCAGCATCAGCCCGCGCTTGGGGATCACGCCGTGTTCCTGGAACGAGCCGCCATGGAACTCCGGGTCGGTGAGGATCGCCTGGCGCGCCACTTCGTTGAAGGCGATGTTCTGCGCCGACAGCTTGGGCGCCGAGGCGATTGCCAGGCAGTGGCGCACGCGGTCCGGGTAGGTGATGGTCCATTGCAGGGCTTGCATGCCCCCCAGGCTGCCACCGATCACGGCTGCCCACTGGCCGACCCCGAGGCGGTCGGCCAGGCGTGCCTGGCTGTGGACCCAGTCTTCCACGGTCAGCACCGGGAAATCGGCGCCGAAAGGTTTGCCGGTGTCCGGGTTGAGGCTGCTGGGGCCGGTGGAACCGTTGCAGCCGCCCAGGTTGTTCAGGCTGATCACGAAGAACTTGCTGGTGTCGATGGGCTTGCCCGGGCCGATGCAGCTATCCCACCAGCCGGGCTTGCGGTCGTCGACGCTGTGGTAGCCGGCGGCGTGGTGATGCCCCGACAAGGCGTGGCAAATCAGCACGGCATTGCTCGCCGTGGCATTGAGGGTGCCGTAGGTTTCGTAGATCAGGTCATAGGCTGGCAACGAACGGCCGCAGGCCAGGGCCAGGGGCTCGCTGAAATGCGCCATTTGCGGCGTCACCAGACCAACGGAATCGGGGGGAAAGGCAGCTGGCATCGACCCTGCTCGCGTTGAAATGAGGCGTAAGTCTAAAGACCGCTGTGGCAGGCGGCAAGCAAAGGCGCCGCTGATTGTCCGCCGTTGTTTTTGTGGCGAGGGAGCTTGCTCCCGCTGGGGCGCGAAGCGGCCCTGTAGGAGCTGTCGAGTGCAGCGAGGCTGCGATCTTTCCCCAGACAATTGAGTCATGAGCGAACGCACAACGGATCAAGATCAAAAGATCGTCCGAACGCGGCCCGAGCCTCCGGCAGCTCCTACAGGCGCAGCCCAGCGGGAGCAAGCTCCCTCGCCACAGGGTTAACCATGCCCCCGATCCAAGCCGGATCAGGTTGGCCGGACGAGGCCCGGCAACTCCGGCAGTTTCTTCGGCGAATGAATGCGCACCCGTTTCTGCCGGTTCAATTCGCCGCTGATCAGGCTGACCTGGCTCTTGGACACGCCAAACGCCTTGGCCAGGAACGCCATCAGGTAAGCGTTGGCCTTGCCCTCGACCGGCGGGGCGGTGAGGCGGATCTTCAGGCGGTCACCGTGCAGCCCGGCGAAATCATCGCTGCGGGCTGCCGGTTGCAGGTGACACTCCAGGATCAGGTCGTCGCCGTCCCAGCGAAAGTAGCTCACCTGGGTCAGATCAGCAGGCGCAGGATTTCCGGCATCATGGTCATCGCCGCCAGGTTGTTGATCACCAGCATGTCGATCAGCTTGAGCACCATGAACGCCAGGATCGGCGAGATATCCAGGCCGCCGAGGTTCGGCACGATGCGGCGGAACGGCGCCAGGGCCGGCTCGCAGATCTGGTTCACCAGCTCGGCGCCCGGGTTATGGCTGCCCGGCGCGACCCACGACAGGATCACGCTGATGATCAGGGCGAAGAAGAAAATCTTCAGGAACAGCGCGGTCACGCCAATGATCGACCAGATCAGCAGTTGCAGCGGGTTGCCGGTGGTGCCATAGGTCAGCAGCAGGGTCAGGGCCATCAGCGCCAGTTGCACGAGGATCGCCAGGACCAGCGACGACATGTCCAGGCCGAACAGGCTCGGGATGATCCGGCGCAGGGGCTTGAGCAGTGGCTGGGTGGCCTTGACTATGAACTGGCACAGCGGGTTGTAGAAGTTGGCGCGCACCAGTTGCAGCACGAAGCGCAGCAGCACGATCAGCAGGTACAGGCTGCCGAGGGTTTGCAGCACGTAGACCGCTGCAGTGTTCAATCCAATCATGAATAACTCCTTATTGGCCCAGTTGTTCGGCCATTTCGGCCGAGCGGTGCGCGGCGGCGCCGAGTGCTTTTTCCACCAGGGCTTCGAAGCCCCCGGCCTGGAACGATTTGATGGCCGCTTCGGTGGTGCCGGCCGGCGAGGTCACGCGGCGACGCAGCTCGGCCGCATCGACGTCGCTGGACACCGCCATGTGCGCGGCACCGAGGGCGGTCTGCAAGGTCAGCCTGGCGGCGGTTTCCCGGGGCAGGCCGAGTTTCTCGCCGGCGGCGGTCATGGCTTCGATCAGCAGGAAGAAGTACGCCGGGCCCGAGCCGGAGACGGCGGTGACGGCGTCCAGTTGCTGTTCGGTGTCCAGCCACAGTGCCAGGCCGACAGCCGACAGCAGCTCCTCGGCCTGCTGGCGTTGTGCGGCGGACACTTGGGAAGTGGCGAACAGGCCGCTGACGCCCTGGCGCAGCAGCGCCGGGGTGTTGGGCATGCAGCGTACGAGTGGCTGCTCGCCGAGCCAGTTGTTCATGCTGGCGCACGTGATGCCGGCGGCAATCGACACCACCAGTTGATGAGGCTTGAGGCTTGGGCGCAGGGCCGCGCAGACGGTTTTCATCGCCTGCGGCTTGACCGCCAGCACGATGACGTCCGCGCCGTCGATGGCCTGGGCGTTGTCGGCGAAGGTTTCGACGCCGTGCTCGCTGCTCACCCGGGTGCGGGTCTCTTCACCCGGATCGCTGGCGCGGATCAAAGAAGCGTCCAGGCCCTTGGCCCGCAGGCCGCCGATCAGGCTGGCGGCCATGTTGCCGGCGCCGATGAAGGCAATACGCGTGTTGCTCATGACAGGTCCTTATAAAGAGATGAGTCGGCCATGTTTCAGGATTGACCGTAGTCGCGGGCACCAAACAGGGCCGTACCGATGCGCACCCAGGTGGCGCCCTGGGCAATGGCCGACTCAAGGTCGTGGCTCATGCCCATGGAAAGGGTGTCCAGCGGTAGCGCCAGGCTGGCTTGCAGGCGTTGGACAGCGGCGAAGGCAGCATCCTGGGCGGCACGGTCTTCGGTGGGTTCGGGAATCGCCATCAACCCGCGCAGTTTCAGGCGGGGCAGGGCGCTGATGGCGCTGGCCAGGGCGGGCAGGTCCGCCGGGGTGCAACCGGATTTGCTGGCTTCACCGCTGACGTTGACCTGAATGCAGATGTTCAGCGGCGGCAAGTCGGCCGGACGCTGCTCGGACAGGCGCTGTGCAATTTTCAAGCGATCCACGGAATGCACCCAGTCGAAATGTTCGGCGATAGCGCGCGTCTTGTTCGATTGAATGGGGCCGATGAAGTGCCAGATCAAGGGCAGGTCGGTCAGTTCGAGCTGTTTGCCCAAGGCTTCTTGCAGGTAGTTCTCGCCGAAGTCCCGCAGGCCGGCGGCATAGGCTTCGCGCAAGGCCTGGACGGGTTTGGTCTTGCTCACGGCCAGCAGTTTGACACTGTGTTCGGCGCGCTGGGCGGCCTGCTCCGCAGCGCGGATGCGCGAACTAACCTGAGCGATGTTGTCTGCTATCGTGGACATAAAGAAGCGCCAGCGGTGAGGTTCGCGGCATTCTACTGGAATTGAGGAGCGCTATGGATATCACTGAGTTACTGGCGTTCAGCGCCAAGCAGGGCGCGTCGGACCTGCACCTGTCCGCCGGGCTGCCACCGATGATCCGCGTCGATGGCGATGTCAGGCGCATCAACCTGCCGGCATTGGACCACAAGCAGGTTCATGAACTGATCTACGACATCATGAACGACCGGCAACGAGTAGATTACGAAAAGTTTCTGGAGACCGATTTTTCCTTCGACGTGCCGGGCGTCGCACGGTTCCGGGTCAACGCCTTCAACCAGAATCGCGGTGCGGGGGCGGTGTTTCGCACCATTCCGTCGAAAGTCCTGACCATGGAAGACCTGGGGATGGGCGAGGTGTTTCGCAAGGTGACCGAATCGCCGCGCGGGCTGGTGTTGGTGACCGGGCCGACCGGTTCAGGCAAGTCCACCACCCTGGCGGCCATGATCGATTACTTGAACAGCCACAAGCACCATCACATCCTCACCATCGAAGACCCCATCGAATTCGTTCACGAACCGCGCAAATGCCTGATCAACCAGCGTGAGGTGCACCGCGACACCCAGGGTTTTTCCACGGCCCTGCGTTCGGCCCTGCGGGAGGACCCGGACGTGATCCTGGTGGGAGAGATGCGCGACCTGGAAACCATTCGCCTGGCGCTGACCGCCGCGGAAACCGGGCACCTGGTGTTCGGCACCCTGCACACCACGTCGGCGGCCAAGACCATTGACCGGGTGGTGGACGTCTTCCCCGGTGACGAGAAGTCCATGGTTCGCTCGATGTTGTCGGAATCGTTGCAGGCGGTGATTTCCCAGACGCTGGTCAAGAAAATCGGCGGCGGCCGGATCGCGGCGCATGAAATCATGCTGGGCACCTCGGCCATTCGGAACCTGATCCGTGAAGACAAGGTGGCGCAGATGTACTCGGCGATCCAGACCGGCGGTTCGCTGGGGATGCAGACGCTGGACATGTGCCTGAAGGACTTGGTGAACAAGGGGCTGATCAGCCGCGAACATGCGCGGGAGCGGGCGCGTACGCCGGATAACTTCTAGAGGCGGCAGGAAGGCAGCACCGCTTTTGTGGCGAGGGAGCTTGCTCCCGCTGGGGCGCGGAGCGGCCCTGTAGGAGCTGTCGAGTGCAACGAGGCTGCGATCTTGTCCCAGATAATTGAGTCGAGAGCGAAAGATCAAGATCAAAAGATCGCAGGCTTCGCCAGCTCCTACAGAGCCCAGCGGGAGCAAGCTCCCTCGCCACAGGGGCCATGTACACCTTGAGTCAGCGCTGAACCACGCGCATCGCCCCCGGCTCTTTCGGCAGCACGCGCTTGGCCACCACGTAGTGGGTGTCCCAGTACGGCTTGTTCAGGGTGTCGATGCTCACCGACTTGCCACGGCGCGGGGCGTGGATGAAGCGGTCGTTGCCCAGGTAGATGGCCACGTGGTTGACCCGGTGGCTCTTGAGCTTGAAGAAGATCAGGTCACCGGGCTTGAGGTCCTTGCGCTCGACTTTCTCGCCATGACCGGCGGCCATGGCGTTGGAGGTGCGCGGCAGGTCGAAGGTGGCGTCGTTGAAGGCGTATTTCACCAGTCCGCTGCAATCGAAACCTTTACTTGGGCTACTGCCGCCCCAACGATAAGGTGTGCCAAGTACATTCACGGCGCGACTCAACACATTGCTGCTCGTTTTGGTCGCCATCGGCGGGACCAGCTTGCTGTTGGTCGTGCTCAAGCGCTGGGCGCCGGGCTTGTCCTTGCTCAAGGAAGCAGAGACATGGGATTTCGGGGTATAGCCGTTGACGTTGGGAAGACGTTGCTCACGATTGGTGGCGTGGGCGGCCAGTGGCAATAATAGGCAAATGGTTAGCCATGTCTTGAAAAATGGACGCATTAGGCAAGGCTCTTAAAGGTTAGCGCGCAACTTTATAACAGCTTTTTTTGCGTTTCCGAGGCCGTTTGTCGATTCGAAACGCAGCGCAAAACCCAGCGAAATGCGACAAATTGACCTGATTGTCCGACAGAACCCCTATGCCACGGGGCTTTCGCCGGTCCGAGTCGCCCAGGACCGCTTGTCGGCCAGACACGAAAAAGTCACAAAAACTCCGAAAAAATTTATCTATCGAGGCAAAAGAGGCCATTCATGAACAGCTATCAGCAGGATGCAATCCGCGATACTCACAGCAAGGTCATTGGGTATCTGCTGTGGATTTTCGGATTCACCGGTGCCCATCGTTTCTATTACGGCAAGCCGGTCACGGGCACGATCTGGTTCTTCACCTTCGGCCTGCTGGGCATTGGCTGGTTGATCGACCTGTTCCTGATCCCGGCAATGGATCGCGAAGCGGGCCTGCGTTTCACCCCGGGACCTATCGAATACAGCGTGGCGTGGATTCTGCTGACGTTTCTCGGGGTGCTGGGCGTACACCGCATGTACCAGGGCAAATGGCTCAGCGGGATCCTTTACCTGCTGACTGGCGGGGTGTTTTTCCTGGGGGTGCTGTATGACTTCTGGACGCTGAATGATCAGGTGTCGATCCGTAATGCGCAGAAGCGTGGGGCTTTTCAGTAAGACCGGGTCGCCTGCATCGCGAGCAAGCTCGCTCCCACACTGGATCGAGGTTCACCAAAGATCCACCTGTGGGAGCGAGCCTGCTCGCGAAGCAGGCGACGCAGTTTTTCAGGCCTGGTGGGTAATCCGCCCATCCATCAGGGTGTAACGCACCACACCCGGCAGGCTATGGCCGAGGAACGGGCAGTTGTCACCCTTGGAGCGCCAGGCTTCACCGGCCACGGTGGAGGCGGCAGGGTCGAACAGCACGAGGTCCGCCGCGGCGCCAACCGCGAGTTTCCCCGCCGGCAGTTGCAGCGCCTGGGCCGGGCCGGCGCTCAGGCGTGCCAGCAGGGTCGGCAGGTCCAGCAAACCGTCTTCCACCAGCGTCAGGGCCAGCGGCAGCAGCAGTTCGACGCTGCTGATGCCCGGCTCGGTGGCGCCGAACGGCGCCAGCTTGGCATCGCGCTCATGGGGTTGGTGATGGCTGGAGATGGCCGAGATCACCCCGGACTTCACCGCCTCACGCAGGCCATCGCGGTCGGCGCGGGTGCGCAGTGGCGGCTGGACGTGGTAGACGCTGTTGAAATCGATCAGCGCTTCGTCGGTCAGGATCAACTGGTACAGCGCCACATCGGCGGTTACTGGCAAGCCGCGGGCCTGGGCCTGGGCGATCAGTGCCGCACCGCGAGCACTGGTCAACTGGCTGAAGTGGGCGCGCACGCCGCTTTGCTCGACCAACAGCAGGTCTCGGGCCAGGGCCACGGTCTCGGCGGTTTCCGGGATGCCTGGCAGGCCGAGGAAACTGGCGGTCGGGCCTTCGTGGGCCAGGCCACCTTCGGCCAGGTCGTGGTCCTGGGAGTTGAAGATCACCGTCAGGCCAAAGGTCGCCGCGTATTCCAGGGCGCGGCACAGGGTGCGGGTGTTGCGGAAACTGTTCAGGCCGTTGCCGAATGCCACGCAACCGGCATCCCGCAGGGCGATGAGTTCGGCCAGTTGCTCGCCGTCCAGGCCCTTGCTCAGTGCGCCAATCGGGAAGACCTTGGTGTTGCCGGCCTCGCGGGCACGGTCGAGGATCAGTTCGGCCACGGCCGAAGTGTCCAGTACCGGTTTGGTCTGCGGCGGGCAGCACAGGCTGGTCACGCCACCGGCAGCGGCGGCCCGGGTTTCGCTGACGATACTGCCTTTGCGACTGTAGCCCGGTTCGCGCAGGGCGACGTTCAGGTCCACCAGGCCCGGAGCGGCCACCAGGCCTTGGGCGTCGAGGGTCTCGACCGCGACGAAACCGGCCGGCGCCGCGCCAAGGGCGACGATCTTGCAGGCATCGATATGGATATCAGTCACTTGATCCAGGCCACTGGCTGGATCGATCACGCGTGCGCCGAGAATGCTGAGCTTCACTGGGCGTTCTCCTGGTCGAATTGGCGCTGGGCCGTTTGCCCGCTCATGGCCATGGACAGCACGGCCATGCGGATGGCGATGCCGTAGGTCACCTGGTTGAGAATCACCGAGTGCGGCCCGTCGGCCACCGCCGACTCGATCTCCACGCCGCGGTTGATCGGCCCCGGGTGCATGACGATAGCGTCCGGCTTGGCCCCGGCCAGGCGTGCGGTGGTCAGGCCGAACAGGCGGTAGAACTCGCCTTCGCTGGGCAGCAGGCCGCCGGTCATGCGCTCGCGTTGCAGGCGCAGCATGATCACCACGTCCACATCCTTGAGGCCTTCGGTCATGTCGGTGTAGACCTTCACGCCGTATTGCTCGACGCCGATGGGCAGCAGGGTCTTCGGCGCGATCACGCGGATGTCCGGGCAGCCGAGGGTCTTGAGGGCCAGCATGTTCGAACGGGCCACCCGCGAGTGCAGGATGTCGCCGACGATGGCCACCGACAGGTTTTCGAAGCTGCCCTTGTGCCGACGGATGGTCAGCATGTCCAGCATGCCCTGGGTCGGGTGGGCGTGACGGCCGTCGCCGCCGTTGATGATCGCCACTTGCGGGCAGACGTGTTCGGCAATGAAATGCGCTGCGCCGGAGTCGCCGTGGCGCACGACGAACATGTCGGCGGCCATGGCTTCGAGGTTGCGCAGGGTGTCGAGCAGGGTTTCACCCTTGCTCGCCGAGGATGTGGACACGTTGAGGGTGATCACGTCCGCCGACAGCCGCTGGGCCGCCAGTTCGAAGGTGGTGCGGGTGCGGGTGGAGTTTTCGAAGAACACGTTGCACACGGTCTTGCCGCGCAGCAACGGGACTTTTTTCACCGCCCGGGCACCGACTTCGAGGAACGAGTCGGCAGTGTCGAGGATTTCCGTCAGCAGCTCGCGGCGCAGGCCGTCGAGGGACAGGAAGTGCCGCAGCTGGCCCTGATCGTTGAGCTGCAGCGGGCGCTTGGTTTCGAGAGGCGTCATCGCGATGGACTCTTACAAGGGCAGTTAAAGGGCAAGGTCTTGCAGTTCGAGTTGCAGCGGCGACGGGCCGGAGAGCTTGACTCGCTCATGAGCGGCCAGCGTCAGCGTCGCGCCGACCACGTTCGGCCGGATCGGCAGCTCGGCGGCGTCCAGGTCCAACAGGCACACCAGCGTCACGCTGGCCGGGCGGCCGTAGTCGAACAGTTCGTTCATGGCGGCGCGGATGGTCCGGCCACTCATCAGCACGTCGTCGATCAGCACCAGGTGCTGGCCTTCGATCTCGAACGGCAGGGCCGAGGGGCGCACTTGCGGGTGCAGGCCGTTCTGGCTGAAGTCGTCGCGGTAGAAGGACACGTCCAGGGTGCCCAGTGGCGATTGGCTGCCCAGTGCTTCGAGCAAGGCCTGGGCGACCCAGACGCCACCGGTGCGAATACCGATGTAGCGCGGCTCGCTGATGCCGCGGTGTTCCAGGTGTGCCTTGAGACGAATCGCCATCTGGCTGATCAGTTCGGCAGGATTGGGCAGGCTCATGCTGGCTCCTTCAGGTTCCCGGGCCGGTGGTGAGTGGCGCGGTCTATCGCTAAGAGAAAGCGCCTTGGCGGCGCTTTCAAAAAATCAGGTTTCGAACAGGGCGGCGTTGGCGTCGAGCCAACCTTGCAACAGCAGGGCGGCGGCGATGGCGTCCACCGGGTTGTCGCGGTAACTGCCTTTCTGCCCGCCACGCACCAGGCGCTCGCCTTTGGCCTCGAAGGTGGTCAGGCGCTCGTCATGGGTATAGAAGGGCAGGTTGTAGCGGCCGTTGAGCCGGCGGGCGAACTTTTCGGCGCGCAGGCACATGTCGCTGGGCGTGCCGTCCATGTTCAGCGGCAGGCCGACCACCACGGCATCGGGTTTCCACTCCTTGATCAGCGCTTCGACCTGGTTCCAGTCCGGAACGCCATTCTGCGCCTTCAAGGTGCACAACTCGCGGGCCTGGCCGGTAATGACCTGGCCGACCGCTACGCCGATCTGTTTGGTGCCGTAATCGAAGCCCAGCAGCAAGCGCAGGGCCATCAGGCGTGTCCTGCCTGGCTGGTGAGCAGGCTGAGGTTGACCCCCAACCGGCTGGCCGCCGCTTCCAGGCGCAGTTCGCTGCTGGTGTTGAACAGGATGTCGGCGTCGAACGGGCAGGTCAGCCAGGCGTTGTCGGCCAGTTCGGCTTCCAGTTGCCCGGGTTCCCAACCGGCATAGCCGAGGGCGATCAGGCTTTTCTCCGGGCCGACGCCGTCGGCGATGGCGAACAGCACGTCCTGGGAGGTGGACAGTGATACCCCGTCCAGATCCACAGTGGCCTGGTATTTGGGGCCCGACGGATGGAGCACGAAACCGCGGTCGGTCTGCACCGGGCCGCCGATGAAAATCGGCACGTGCTGGCACAAGAGAGGCGGTTCCACTTCGGGGCGCAACTGCTCCAGGATGTCCGCCAGGTTCAATTCCTGTGGGCGATTGATTACCAGCCCCATGGCCCCATTGGCCGTGTGCTCGACGATGTAGGTCAAGGTGTGGGCAAAATTCGGATCGGCCATGTGCGGCATGGCAATCAGGAAGTGATGCTTGAGGTAGGTGGGGCTGACGTTTTTCATAGGCGCTAGTGTGGCGGGGCGGGGGCGAACTGACAAGCTGGGGATGTGCAGGAAATGCCTCGATCTGGTGGGCGACATCGATCAAATGTGGGAGCGGGCTTTGTGGGAGCAAAGCTTGCTCGCGATCCAGGCGCTGCGGTCCTCAAGAGACCGCGGCGTTTTCATCGCGGGCAAGCCTTGCTCCCACACCGCTCGCTCCCACAAGGGGATTGGGCGGTCAATCAGTTACTGGAAAGCTTGTCGCCACGGGCGAACTTCCAGGTGCGGATGATTTCCAGCCGGTCGATGTCCGACAGGTCCCCGGTAAACGGCGCGAACGGTGCGGCCAGGCGCACGATCCGTTGGGCGGCCTGGTCCAAAAGCGGCTGGCCGGAAGATTCGAGCACCAGCACTTCATACAGCGAGCCGTCGCGGTTGATCGAGACCATTAGCCGCAGGTTGCCGTAGATCTGTTTGCGCCGCGCTTCGTCGGGGTAGTTGAGGTTGCCGATGCGCTCGACCTTCTTGCGCCATTCGTCCTTGTACCAGGCGCCCTTGTCGCGCATGGTCGAGGCGGCGCTCAGGCGGTGGATGCGCGGGCGCTTGGCGTAGAGCTGTTGCTCCTGGGCCAGTTCGGCTTCCAGGCTGGCGATGTCGCTGGACAACTGTGAGCTGTCGAAGGTGGGCTCGGGGGCCCTGGGCTTGGGATCAGGCTTGACCTCTTCCTTGGCCGGGGCCTTTTTCGGCTTCGGCGCCACGGTGGTCACGGCGGCCTTGGGCGCCGTCTCCTGCACCTCGGGCTTGGCGGCCGGCGGCGGGGTGACTTTTTGTACCTTGGTGTCCTGGAACGGCGCGATCTCGGTGGTCTTGGGGATCGCCTTTTTTTCCAGGGTGCCGCTGCCTTGCTGGTTGTCCTGGGCGAGGAAGTCGGCCTTCTTGGGCTTGGTCTCGCTCTTGAAGGTGGCCAGGGTGATTTCCAGGGTCTGGCTGATCTGCTTGGGCTCGACCGTGGCAAAACCGACGCCCAGCAGCAGGGCCAGGTGGATCAGCGCCGCCAGGAACAGGGTAAAACCGAGGCGATCAGCCGGGCGCACGCCACGATGGGCGAGCTCTTGGGGCAGATCGGACGGGAGTGTCATGACAAGGAAACCAACATCGCGTTTTTTTCAGGCCGGGCATGATAACGCAATGTGGGTTTCCTTCAGCAGATCTGGATCAACGAGCCTTGAGCTTCTGATCGATGGCATCCATCAGCATGCCACCGATGTCGGTGCCAAAGGCATTGTCGATCTCGCGGATGCAGGTCGGACTGGTGACGTTGATTTCCGTCAGGTGCTCGCCGATCACGTCCAGGCCCACGAACAGCAGGCCTTTTTCGCGCAGGGTCGGGCCGACCTGGGCGGCGATCCAGCGATCCTTGTCAGTCAACGGACGCGCCTCGCCACGCCCGCCAGCCGCCAGGTTGCCGCGGGTTTCGCCGGCTGCCGGGATGCGCGCCAGGCAATAGTCCACCGGTTCGCCGTCGATCATCAGGATGCGTTTGTCGCCATCGACGATGGCCGGCAGGTAACCCTGGATCATGATCTGCTGCTTGCCGTGCAAGGTCAGGGTTTCCAGGATCACCGAGAGGTTCGGGTGGCCGGCGGTGTGCCGGAAGATCGAGGAGCCGCCCATGCCGTCCAGGGGCTTGAGGATCACGTCGCCGTGATGGTCGGCAAAATCGCGCAACACGTCCGGACGACGGCTGACGATGGTCGGTGGCGTGCACTGCGGGAACAGCGTGGCGAACAGCTTTTCGTTGCAGTCGCGCAGGCTCTGGGGCTTGTTGACCACCAGCACACCGGCGTTTTCAGCCTGTTCCAACAGGTAGGTGGAATACACGAACTCCATGTCGAACGGCGGATCCTTGCGCATCAGGATCACGTCCAGGTCGCTCAGCAGCGCGTCGCTCTCGGTGCCCAGCTCAAACCACTTCTCGGGGTTGGCGAAGACTTTCAGCGGTTTCATCCGCGCCCGAGCCTGGCCTTCGGCCTGGTAGAGGTCGCGCTGTTCCATGTAGAACAGCTCCCAGCCGCGCTTCTGAGCGGCCAGCAGCATGGCCAGCGAGCTATCCTTTTTATAGGAAATGCTGGCGATAGGGTCCATGACAATGCCGACGCGTACGCTCATGGCTTGGTTCCTCGAAATGTGATGGGCACATATTGGTGCGAAAAAGTGGCGTCAGAGTGGCGCCCGGAAGATTGGCGGTCAAGGAAAAACCACCGCGCCGAGCGGCCGATAGATCGGCGATGGAGACTGTGCTAAAAAGGCTGCCATGTGACGTGCGGGCCTTGAACATCAAGGGTTTGCGCTGTCGATCACACTTACGCGTTAAAAACCGGTTCGCAGTGGCAATGGCAGAGCATCTCACGCAGCAGCAACCCAGCGCCTTGAAGGTCATGGTCATCGACGACTCGAAGACCATCCGCCGCACCGCCGAAACCTTGCTGCGCAACGTGGGCTGCGAGGTGATCACGGCCGTCGATGGCTTCGATGCCCTGGCCAAGATCGCCGACCATCATCCGGGCATCATTTTTGTCGACATCATGATGCCGCGCCTGGATGGCTACCAGACCTGTGCCCTGATCAAGAACAACAGCGCGTTCAAGGCCACGCCGGTGATCATGCTGTCGTCCCGCGACGGGTTGTTCGACAAGGCCAAGGGACGCATCGTCGGTTCCGATCAGTTTTTGACCAAGCCGTTCAGCAAGGAAGAACTGCTGGGCGCGATACAGGCCCATGTTCCGGGCTTTGCCGCTGTCCAGCCGCACCAGGCACATTAATGACACTTGGCCAACGGGCCTGGGGTCAACAAGAAAATGGGGAACACCATGGCACGAGTTCTGATCGTCGATGATTCGCCGACTGAAATGTACAAACTGACCGGCATGCTGGAAAAGCACGGCCACGAGGTCCTTAAGGCCGAGAATGGCGCCGATGGCGTGGCCCTGGCCCGCCAGGAAAAACCCGATGCGGTGCTGATGGACATCGTCATGCCCGGCCTCAACGGTTTCCAGGCCACGCGCCAGCTGACCAAGGACCCGGACACCGGCCACATCCCCGTGATCATCATCACCACCAAGGACCAGGACACCGACAAGGTCTGGGGCACGCGCCAAGGGGCGAAGGACTACCTGACCAAACCGGTGGACGAAGAAACCCTGATCGCGACCCTGAACAAAGTGCTGGCGGGCTGACGGCGCGGCCATGAGCCAATCCTTGACCGCATTCGAACTGCTGCTGCAGATCGACCGGCGCTGCCGGTTGCTGGGGGCGGACCTGCCCTCCCAGCCGACCCATCGCGCCGGTTGGAGCGGCATCGGCTTTCGCTTGGGCGAGCACTGGTACGTGGCGCCGATGGGCGAAGTCAGCGAAGTGCTGCACGAACCACGTCACACGCATTTGCCCGGGGTCAAGCCGTGGGTGCGTGGAGTGGCTAACCTGCGCGGGCGCTTGTTGCCGTTGATGGACTTGTGCGGGTTCTTTGGTCACGAGCTGTCGACCGTGCGCAAGCAGCGGCGCGTGTTGGTGGTGGATCACGACGAGGTGTTCGCCGGGTTGCTGGTGGACGAGGTCCTTGGGCTGCAGCATTTTGCCCAGGACAGCCTGGAACCGACTCTGGTGGACGACCTCGACGGCCCGGAAGCGGCCTTCGTCAAGGGCCGGTTTGGCGGCGAGCGCGAGTGGCAAGTGTTCAGCCCGTTTGCCCTGGCGCGGTCGCCGGGGTTCATGGATGTGGCGATTTAACGAGATGCAGCGCAGGCCCCCTTGTGGGAGCAAACCTGTGGGAGCAAAGCTTGCTCGCGATGGCGGCGCCTCGGTTGACGAAAAAACTGTGTCGTTCTCATCGCGGGCAAGCCTTGCTCCCACAGAGCCACACTGATTGAGCAGACTGCACAACACTACAGTTAATAGCAGTAAGTTGGATTGGGCAGTACAGGCGAGAACCGATGATCAAAGCAAAAACAGGCAAGCCACTGGAAGCATCGCGCAGTCGTTCGCAGATCATCGTGCTGTTCGTCGCGCTGATCGTCTTCATCATGCTGCTGTTCGCCAACTTCGCTTACCTCAACACCCAATCCACCTATGACAAACAGTACATCGGCCATGCCGGTGAGCTGCGGGTGCTGTCCCAGCGCATCGCCAAGAACGCCACCGAGGCCGCCGCCGGCAAGCCCGCGGCGTTCAAGCTGCTGAGCGATGCGCGCAATGATTTCGCCCAGCGCTGGGGCTCCCTGAAACAGGGCGACCCGGTGACCGGCCTGCCCCCTGCGCCGGCCACCCTGCGTCCGCAGATGCGCGCCGTGCAGCTGGATTGGGAGCGCCTGCTCAAGAACACCGATGCCATCCTCTCCAGCGAACAGACCGTGCTGTCGTTGCACCAGGTGGCGGCGACCCTGGCCGAAACCGTGCCGCAGTTGCAGGTCGAGTACGAAAAAGTCGTCGAGATCCTGCTGCAACGCGGCGCGCCGGCCGCCCAGGTGGCCATGGCCCAGCGCCAGTCGCTGCTGGCCGAACGAATCCTCGGCGCGGTGAATACCGTGCTGGCGGGGGACGAAAACGCCAGCCAGGCCGCCGACACTTTCGGTCGCGACGCCGCGCGTTTTGGCCAGGTGCTCAATGGCATGTTGCAAGGTGACCCGGCCCTGAAGATATCCCAGGTCCAGGACCGCGATGCCCGGGCACGCCTGAGCGAAATCAGCGAGCTCTTCGAGTTCGTCTCCGGCTCGGTGGACGAAATCCTCGAGACCTCCCCGGAGCTGTTCAAGGTCCGCGAATCGGCCGGCAACATCTTCAACCTGTCGCAGACCCTGCTCGACGAGGCTTCGCACCTGGCCACGGCCTTCGAAAACCTCGCCGGCGGGCGCTCCATCAATACCATCGGCGGCTATGTGCTGGGTTTGCTGGCGCTGATGTCGATCATCCTGATTGGCCTGGTGATGGTCCGCGAAACCAACCGCCAGTTGCACGAAACCGCACAAAAGAACGAGCGCAACCAGAACGCGATCATGCGGTTGCTGGATGAGATCGAAGACCTGGCCGATGGCGACCTGACCGTCACGGCCTCGGTCACCGAGGACTTCACCGGCACCATCGCCGACTCCATCAACTACTCGGTGGACCAGCTGCGCGATCTGGTGGCGACCATCAACCTCACCGCCGGCCAGGTCGCCGCTGCGGTGCAGGAAACCCAGGCCACGGCGATGCACCTGGCCCAGGCCTCCGAACACCAGGCCCAGCAAATTTCCGAAGCTTCGACTTCAATTAATGAAATGGCCCAGTCCATCGACCAGGTGTCGGCCAATGCCGCGGAGTCGTCGGCGGTGGCCGAGCGGTCGGTGGAGATTGCCAACAAGGGCAACGAGGTGGTGCACAACACCATTCATGGCATGGACAACATTCGCGAGCAGATCCAGGACACCGCCAAGCGCATCAAGCGCCTGGGTGAGTCATCCCAGGAAATCGGCGACATTGTCAGCCTGATCGACGATATCGCCGACCAGACCAACATCCTGGCCCTCAACGCCGCCATCCAGGCGTCCATGGCCGGTGATGCCGGGCGCGGGTTCGCGGTGGTGGCCGATGAAGTGCAGCGCCTGGCCGAGCGCTCTTCGGCGGCGACCCGGCAAATCGAGACCTTGGTGCGGGCGATCCAGGCCGACACCAACGAGGCGGTGATTTCCATGGAGCAGACCACTACCGAAGTGGTGCGCGGTGCGCGACTGGCCCAGGACGCCGGTGTCGCCCTGGAAGAAATCGAAGGCGTGTCCAAGACCCTGGCGGCGCTGATCCAGAGCATTTCCAACGCGGCGCAGCAACAGACCACCTCGGCGGGGCAGATTTCCTTGACCATGAACGTGATCCAGCAGATCACCTCGCAGACCTCGTCCGGTTCCACCGCCACTGCCGAGAGCATCGGCAACCTGGCGAAAATGGCCAGCCAGCTGCGTCGTTCGGTGTCGGGGTTCACGTTGCCGACGGCACCTGTGGTGGATGAGGACAAGTCGTGACTGGCCGGATCTGCATATTGAGAAGGGTCATGTGGCGAGGAAGCTTTTGTGGCGAGGGAGCTTGCTCCCGCTGGGCTGCGCAGCGGCCCCCACAGACTTTGTGAGCGCTGCGCGCTCAAGCGGGAGCAAGCTCCCTCGCCACAGGGTTTTATTTTTGCCCTCGGCATACGACTGTTGATTTGGAGTGGTTATGGGTGATCGGCACGACTATGTGGCCCTGGAATGGGTCAAGGGCGAGATTGCCGAAACGCTGAAGCAGGCTCATCTGGCCCTCAACCGCCTGGTAGACGATCCGCAGGCGTCGGACGCCCTCGGGCAATGCCTGGCCTGCATCCACCAGGTCCACGGCGGCCTGCAGATGGTCGAGTTCTACGGTGCGGCGCTGCTGGCCGAGGAGATGGAGCAGCTGTGCGCCGCCCTGCAGGACAACCGCGTCACTCATCGCGACGAAGCCGTCAGCCTGTTGAGCCAGGCCCTGGGGCAGTTGCCGATCTACCTGGACCGCGTACAAGGTGCCCGTCGCGACCTGCCGCTGGTGGTGCTGCCGTTGATCAATGACCTGCGCAGTGCCCGGGGCGAGAGCCTGTTGTCGGAAACCAGCCTGTTCAGCCCCGAGTTGCCCGATATTGCGCCGCTCAGCGACGAGACCTTGCAGCGCCTCGAACCCGCTGACCTGCCAAACACCTTGCGCAAATTGCGCCAGACCCTGCAAATGGCCCTGGTGGGCCTGCTGCGCGAACAGGATGACGCGACCCACCTCGGTTACCTGGCCAAGGTCTTCCATCGCCTGGAAACCTTGTGTACTGGGGCGCCGCTCAATGCGTTATGGCAGGTGGCCTCGGCGCTGGTCGAAGGCATGCGTGACGGGCGCATTACCAACAGCCCGGCGCTGCGCAGCCTGTTCAAGGAAGCCGACAAGGAACTCAAGCGCCTGCTGGACCAAGGCATGCCAGGCATCAATCAGCCGGCACCGCCCCACCTGCTCAAGAGTTTGTTGTTCTATATTGCCAAGGCCGAACATCCCAGCGGGCAGATGCAGATCATGAAAGAACGCTACTCACTGGACGACGCGCTACCCGACAGCGCCATGGTCGACGAAGAACGCGCGCGCCTGGCCGGGCCCGACCGCGATGCCATGCGCTCGGTGCTTGCCGCGCTGTGCGAGGAGTTGGTACGGGTCAAGGAGCGCCTGGACCTGTTCGTGCGCAGCGATCGCCAGCACGCCTCGGAACTGGACAGCCTGTTGGCGCCGCTGCGGCAGATCGCCGACACTCTGGCGGTGCTCGGTTTCGGCCAGCCGCGCAAGGTCATCATCGATCAACTGGCGGTGGTCCTGAGCCTCGCCCAGGGCCAGCGCGAGCCGGATGACGCGACCCTCATGGACGTCGCCGGGGCCTTGCTCTACGTCGAGGCGACCCTGGCCGGCATGGTCGGCACCGTCGAGCCCGAGAGCCGCGAAGACACCCACCTGCCCACCACCGACCTGACCCAGATCCACCAGATCGTCATCAAGGAAGCCCACACCTGCCTGCAACAGGCCAAGGACATGATCGTCGACTACATCGACGCGGACTGGAACAGCGAGCAACTGCAGCCCTTGCCGGCGCTGCTGACCCAGGTGCGCGGCGCGCTGGCGATGATTCCCCTGAGCCGTGCCGCCAGCCTGGTGGAGGCCTGCAACGGTTTCATCCGCGACCACCTGTTGCTGGACCAGGCCCAGCCGGGTTGGGAAGAACTCGACCACCTGGCCGACGTGATCACCGGCCTCGAATACTACCTGGAGCGCTTGAGCGAGGACCCGCAAACCCCTGGCGAGCCGTTGCTCGATGGGGTCGAGCGGAGCCTGGCTGCGCTCGGTTATTTCCCTGACGAAGCACGGGTGCCGGTGCTCGACGATGTCTTGAGCCCCAACGAAGCCCAGGTCATGCAGGACTTGCAGGAACTGGACGACCCGCAGACGGTGCAATCCTTGGCCGAGGTGCTGGCCAGCCCGATCTCGGCGGTCAATCCGCCGGCCAGGAGCACCCCGGGCAGCCTGTTGCCGCCACCGTTGGATGAAAGTCCGGTGGACGACGAGTTGCGCGAAGTCTTCCTCGAGGAAACCGGCGAGGTGCTGGACGTCCTGCGTGAATACCTGCCGCGCTGGAGTGCTCATCCCGCCGACCACGGCGCCCTGAGCGAACTGCGCCGGGCCTTCCACACCCTCAAGGGCAGTGGCCGGATGGTCCGGGCGCTGGTGCTGGGTGAACTGGCCTGGGCCGTGGAAAACCTGCTCAACCGGGTCCTGGAGCGCAGTGTCGAGCCGCAGGCCTCGGTCCGCCAGTTGATCGAAGACACGGTGCAGTTGTTGCCGGCCCTGGTGGCCGAATTCGCGGCCAATCACCAGCGCCAGCGCGACGACGTCGACCGCTTGGCCGCCCGTGCCCATGTCCTGGCCAAGGGCGGCGATGAGGAGGATGAAGACGAGCAGGACGTGGCCGCTCTCGATCCGCTGCTGTTGAAGATCTTCGATAACGAAGCCCAGGGCCACCTCGCCAGCCTCAATCGCTTTCTCGATCAGTCGGCCGACCACCTGCCCTTGCAGGCCAGTGATGAATTGCAGCGGGCCTTGCATACGCTCAAGGGCAGCGCTTCGATGGCCGGCGTGCTGCCGATCGCCGAGCTGGCCGGGGCGATGGATGAGCTGGCCCGGGAATACCGGGCACACCTGATTGCCCTCGACCTGGATGAGGTCGAATTGCTGCTGGAAGCCGAAGGGCTGCTGCGCCGTGGCTTGCGCCAGTTGCACAGCGAGCCGCTGGCGGCGATCCCCGGGGCCGAGGATCTGATCCTGCGCGCCCAGGCCCTGCTGGCCGAGCGTCTGCACGCCGCCAACAGTGCGCCGGATAAAGTGCTGCGGACCAAGCGCGACCCTCAACTGATCAACAACTTCCTCGCCCAGGGCATGGACATCCTGCTGGACGCCGAAAGCCTTTTGCAGCGCTGGCAGCAGCACCCCGGCGAAGGCCAGGAACTGAGTGCGCTGCTCGATGAGCTGACCACCCTCGGCGAAGGCGCGCACCTGGCCGACTTGCACCCGGTGGACGAACTCTGCGAAGCCTTGCTCGACCTCTACGGTGCGGTAGAGGAAAGCAGCCTGGCGGTCAGCGATGAATTTTTCCAGGAGGCCCAGCGCGCCCATGAAGCGCTGATCGACATGCTCGATGAGCTGGCGGCCGGGCAGCATGTGCATCCGCAGCCCGAGCGGGTACAAGCCTTGCGCCGCCTGCTCCAGGAGAGCCTCGATCCGTCGGCCACCGGTCTGATCCGCAGCGACGGCAGCCGCACCCTGAGCATCCGCGAACTGGGCCACGCGACGGCGCAAATGGAGCGTGACGCGCCCGTCGATACCTCGATGGATGATGACCTCGCGGCGATTTTCCTCGAAGAAGCCCAAGACATCCTCGAAAGCGCCGCCCAGGCCTTGCAACGCTGGTTGGCCGATCCGGATAACGGCGCACCGCTGTCTTCGCTGCAACGTGACTTGCACACCCTCAAGGGCGGTGCGCGAATGGCCGACATCCGGCCGGTGAGCGATCTGGCCCAGGAGTTGGAAAACCTTTACGAAGGACTGGTGGACCGGCGCTACAGCTACAGCGAGGAACTGGCGCAACTGCTCGCCAGCAGCCATGAACGCCTCGACCTGTTGCTCGGGCAGTTGCAGCAGGGCCAGCCGTTGGGCGATCCCGTTGCGCTGATCGACGCCATTCGACGGTTCCGCCAGGACAAGCCGAACGCCATCGAGACGAGCGCAGCGGCCCAGGCCGACGGCGCCGGCCATGATCCCGAGTTGCTGGAAATCTTCCTTGAGGAAGGCTTCGACATCCTCGACAGCTCGGGCGCGGCGCTGCTGCGCTGGCAGGAAGAACCGTCGAATCGCCAGGCCGTGGAAACCTTGCTACGGGATTTGCACACCCTCAAGGGCGGTGCGCGCATGGTGGAAATCGTGCCCATCGGCGACCTGGCCCACGAGTTGGAAAACCTCTATGAAGGCCTGTCGGCCGGTCTGCTTCAGCCGACCCCGGCGCTGTTCGCCTTGTTGCAAAGCAGCCATGACCGACTGGCGCAGATGCTCGACGCCGTGCGCGCCGGTCACCCGTGCCCGCTGGCCGACCGACTGATCGCACAGATCCAGGCGGTGAATCATCCCCAGGAGAACGCTGCGCCGCAGGCTGAATCGGCGCCGGAACCGGTGCCCGTCGTGGCACCGCCAACGGCGCCCGCAAGACTCGATCCCAGTGCACCGGGCGACGGTGCGGACATGGTCAAGGTCTCCGCCGAACTGCTCGACGACCTGGTGAACCTGGCGGGCGAAACGTCGATCTTCCGTGGGCGTATCGAACAGCAGGTCAACGACGCACGTGTGGCCCTGGGCGAAATGGAAACCACCATCGAGCGCATGCGCGATCAGTTGCGGCGCCTGGATACCGAAACCCAGGGGCGGATTCTCAGCCGGCAACAGGTCGAGGCCGAGCGCCTGGGCTATGAAGAGTTCGACCCGCTGGAGATGGACCGCCATTCCCAGTTGCAGCAGCTGTCCCGGGCACTGTTCGAGTCCGCCTCGGACTTGCTCGAGCTCAAGGAAACCCTTGATCGCAGCAATCACGATGCCGAGGTCCTGCTGCAGCAGCAGGGGCGTATCAACACCGAGCTCCAGGAAGGCCTGATGCGTACGCGCATGGTGCCGTTCGAGCGCATGCTGCCCCGGCTCAAGCGCATCGTCCGGCAAGTGGCGCAGGAGCTGGGCAAGGACGTGGAATTCCTGGTCGGCAATGCCGACGGCGAGATGGAGCGTAACGTGCTGGAGCGCATGGCTGCACCGCTTGAACATATGCTGCGCAACGCCGTCGACCACGGCCTGGAGCCGGCCGACGTGCGCATTGCCGCCGGCAAGCCGGCACGAGGACGTATCAGCCTCGACCTGTCCCGGGAAGGCGGCGACATCATTTTCGACATCCGCGACGACGGCGCCGGCGTGCCGCTGGAGGCGGTGCGGAACAAGGCGATCAAGCGTGGCTTGCTGGCACCGGACAGCGACATCAGCGACCGCGACGTGCTGCAGTTCATCTTGCAACCAGGCTTTTCCACGGCCGAGAAAATCACCCAGATCTCCGGGCGCGGCGTCGGCATGGACGTGGTCCACGAAGAGGTGCGGCAATTGGGCGGCAGCATGGTCATCGATTCCACGCCGGGGCAGGGCGTGCATTTCCGCATTCGCCTGCCGTTTACCGTGGCGGTGAACCGGGCGTTGATGGTGCACTGTCACGAAGACCAGTATGCGATCCCGCTGAACACTATCGAGAGCATTGTCCGGGTGTTGCCCGCCGAACTGGACGGCCATTACCAGCTCGATCCGCCAACCTATACCTACGCCGGGCAGCGTTACGAGTTGTGCTACCTCGGTGAGCTATTGAAAACCGGCGCCCGGCCGAAACTGCTGGGCCAGAGCCAACCCTTGCCGGTGCTGCTGGTGCAGTGCAACGAGCGGCATGTCGCGGTGCAGGTGGACGCTACCGTCGGGACCCGGGAGATCGTGGTCAAGAGCCTCGGTCCGCAGTTCTCGGCGGTACAGGGCCTGTCCGGGGCGACGATCCTGGGGGACGGCCGGGTGGTGTTGATTCTCGACCTGCTCGCGCCGATCCGCGCCTTGCCCCACCAGGTCCCGCGTCGCCAGGTGCCGGTAGAAGGCGAGGGCGAACCGCAACGGCCGTTGCTGGTGCTGGTGGTGGACGACTCGGTGACCGTGCGCAAGGTCACCAGTCGCCTGCTGGAGCGCCACGGCATGCACGTCCTGACTGCCAAGGATGGCGTGGATGCCATGGCGCTGCTGGCCGAGCACGCCCCGGACCTGATGCTGCTGGACATCGAGATGCCGCGCATGGACGGCTTCGAAGTGGCCAGCCAAGTGCGCAACGACCCGCGCCTGGCGCACTTGCCAATCATCATGATCACCTCCCGCACCGGCCAGAAACACCGCGACCGCGCCATGGCCATCGGCGTCAACGACTACCTGGGCAAGCCGTACCAGGAATCGGTGCTGCTCGATAGCATCGCGTACTGGAGCAAAACCCATGCATGACCTGCATCTTCACTCGCGCACCAGCCCGCTCACCGGCCTGTTGTTGCCATTGGCTGACCGGCACCTGGTGTTGCCCAACGTGGCCGTGGCCGAACTGATCGACTACCAGAGCAGCGTATTCGATATGGACACCCCGCCGTGGTTCCTGGGTTGGGTGAGCTGGCGCGAACGGCAAATCCCGTTGTTGAGCTTCGAGTCGGCCTGCGGCCAGAAGACCGTGATTGGCGAGCGAGCGCGCATCGTCGTGCTCAACGCCCTCGGCGGACGGTCGGAGCTGCGTTTCATTGCCCTGCTGGTGCAAGGCATCCCGCGCTCCTACAAGCTCGACAGCCAATTGAGCTATGTCGACGTGCCGCTGTGCGGGTTGGAACAGGCTGCAGTGCAGGTCGGGGACCACGTGGCGAAAGTGCCGGACCTGTTGGCGCTGGAGGAGTTGGTGATGGCTGCGGGCCTGATTCAACCCTACAACACCTGAGATATACGAAGTTCCGATGTGGGAGCGAGCCGACCTGTTTCTCCCGGTTGTACTTGATCAAACTGTGGGAGCGAGCTTGCTCGCGATGGCTGCCTGACAGCTGGCCAGGATTTTGTTGATCGGGTACATATCCATTGCTGCGGTAACGGCGGCTTAGGGTTCCGCTCTTACAGCGGCTCACTTTTGAAGAGCGCAAAAGTAAGCAAAACGCTTTTGCCCCACCACTCGGTGCCTCGCTAGGGCTCGGCATGCCCTCACTCCGGCATTGCTCCGTGGGCCCGCCGCGAAGGGCCATCCATGGCCCAGCGCGGCTACCTCGGCATCCATGCCGAGGTGCCCACTGCGCAATGCCTGCGTTCGGCCATCGTGGTTAACGGGGCGCCCCAGATCAACGTCCACGCCGAGGCGGCCTTATAGCCGACCTGGCTCTTGCGGCTGTACCCCAACCAGACGTGTGTGCGCAGGACCTGTGGGAGTAAAGCTTGCTCGCGAGGCGGCCTGATAGCCGGCCTGGCTCTTGTGGCTGTGCCCCAATCAGACTTGTGTGCGCAGGACCTGTGGGAGCGAGCCTGCTCGCGATAGCGGTTGGTCAGGCGACATCAATATTGAGTATGCCGCAGCTATCACAAGTAATACCTTCTCTGTCGCGCTTGATAGATAGGTCCCATAAAGGGTCTGTTAAGTCCCTTTATGGGACCGGATTAAGCGACAAGACTTGCTAAGTCCCAATAAGGGACCTATCGTTCCCTTTTTGGGACTTTGTGTTGCTTATATGAACCACCTTTCTCTCAGCGACGCGCTGTTCACGGCCACTCAGCAACGGGTCTTGGGCTTGTTGTTTGGTAAGCCGGACCAAAGCTTCTATGCCAACGAAATTGCCCGCTGGGCCCAAATAGGTAAAGGCAGCCTCATGCGAGAGTTGGAACGCCTGCAACGCTCAGGCGTGCTCACCATGACTCGTCTGGGCAATCAGACCCATTATCAAGCCAACCCACACTGCCCGATTTACGCTGAGCTGCTAGGCATCGTGCGCAAAACCATCGGCATCGCCGAACCGTTACGCCAGGCATTGGAGCCTTTTTCAGAACAACTGCGCTGGGCGTTCGTCTATGGCTCTATCGCCAAGGGCCAGGCAAACGCATCCAGTGACATAGATCTCATGCTGATCGGCGAAGGCCTGCACTACAGTGAAGTGATGGAGCGGCTTCTACCTCTGGAAGAGCAACTGGGCCGCCCGCTAAACCCAACGCTCTACACCCCCCAGGACTGGGCCACGAAACTTGCCGCTGGCAACAGTTTCGTGGTGCGTGTAGCGCAACAGGACAAGATCAATTTGCTGGGTGCAGACCCTTTGGAAACCAAGGATGGGCAAGCAAGAAAACCTGGAGAATCTGCTACGTAGTGGCGGCCTGAAAGCTGAACCATCGGATCGTCAGGAATGCGAGGGCCTGATGCGTTCGGCAACGGATCGCTTGAAGGATGCACAAACAACTTCCCTTTCTTTCGCCAGCCGGTTCGACCTGGCATACAACGCTGCCCATGCCTTGGCGCTCACGGCGCTACGCTTGAGTGGTTATCGGTCGGACAAGCGCTATCTGGTCTTCCAGTGCCTGATTCACACGACGGAAATCAGCAATGTGCAGGTCCGGTTATTCGCGTTGTGTCATGAGCGGCGCAACCTTGCCGAGTACGAGGGGTACATGGATGAAGATGATGCACTTCTTACCCAACTGATTGAGAGCGCTGCGCAACTGCTCGAACGGGTCCGGCAATTGATGGCCAAGACTTGATATCCGTGGCGAGGGAGCTTGCTCCCGCTGGGCCGCGAAGCGGCCCCAAAAGCGACGACTGCTGCGCAGCCGAGCGGGAGCAAGCTCCCTCGCCACAAAAGCATTGTCCGCTGCGGCATTCAACCATTACTCCAACCGTAACGATCCGCCGTCGAGCTTGATTGATGCCCCCGCCATAACACTCCTAATGTGACTCCCACGACAGCGAACCCGTGGAGTGGTCATGACAACAACAATATCCCCCGACTCGCGCTGGACGCGGCGGCGCAGCGAGAAGCAGCGGCGTCTCGGGCTGGTGAAGGGGCTTGCCGACGGTGTGGTGCTGCCCACCGACAAGATCGTTGCTGCGCTGGAGGCGTTGATCCTGCCCGGTGACCGTGTGGTGCTGGAGGGCAATAACCAGAAGCAGGCGGACTTCCTTTCCCGCTCCCTGGCGAAAGTCGACCCTTCGAAGTTGCACGATTTGCACATGATCATGCCCAGCGTCGGGCGGTCCGAGCACCTGGACCTGTTTGAACGCGGCATCGCCCGCAAGCTCGACTTCTCCTTCGCCGGTACCCAGAGCCTGCGCATCAGCCAGTTGCTCGAAGACGGCCTGCTGGAAATCGGCGCGATCCACACCTACATCGAACTCTATGCCCGGCTGGTGGTGGACCTGATCCCCAATGTGGTGCTCTCGGCCGGTTTCATGGCCGACCGCGCCGGCAATATCTACACCGGCCCCAGCACCGAAGACACACCGGCGCTGATCGAGCCGGCGGCCTTCAGCGATGGCATCGTCATTGTCCAGGTCAATCAGCTGGTAGACGACGTCAGCGACCTGCCGCGCGTCGACATCCCGGCGTCCTGGGTCGATTTCGTGGTGGTGGCCGACAAGCCGTTCTACATCGAGCCGCTGTTCACTCGCGACCCGCGCCACATCAAGCCTGTGCATGTGCTGATGGCGATGATGGCGATCCGCGGGATCTACGAAAAACACAACGTCCAATCCCTCAATCACGGCATCGGCTTCAACACCGCTGCGATTGAATTGATCCTGCCGACCTACGGCGAATCCCTCGGCCTGAAGGGCAAGATCTGCCGCAACTGGACCCTCAATCCGCACCCCACCTTGATCCCGGCCATCGAAAGCGGCTGGGTCGAGAGCGTGCATTGCTTTGGCACCGAGCTGGGCATGGAAAACTACATCGCCGCCCGGCCGGACGTGTTCTTCACCGGCCACGACGGCTCGCTGCGCTCCAACCGCATGGTCTGCCAGCTGGCCGGGCAGTACGCAGTGGACCTGTTCATTGGCGCCACCCTGCAAGTGGACGGCGATGGCCATTCCTCCACCGTGACCCGTGGCCGCTTGGCCGGCTTCGGTGGGGCGCCGAACATGGGTCACGACCCGCGCGGTCGCCGTCACGGCACGCCAGCCTGGCTCGACATGCGCCATGGCGATGGCGAGGCGCCGTTGCTCGAACGCGGCAAGAAGCTGGTGGTGCAGATGGTCGAGACGTTCCAGGAGGGCGGTAAACCGACCTTCGTCGACACCCTCGACGCGGTGGACGTGGCGAAGAAAGCCGGCATGCCCCTGGCGCCGATCATGATCTACGGCGACGACGTCACCCACCTGCTGACCGAAGAGGGCATCGCCTACCTCTACAAGGCCCGCACCTTGGAAGAGCGTCAGGCGATGATCGCGGCCGTGGCCGGCGTCACTGCCATTGGCCTGCGCCATGACCCGAAAGACACCGCGCGCATGCGCCGCGAAGGGCTGATCGCCTTGCCCGAAGACCTCGGCATCCGTCGCACCGACGCCACCCGCGAGTTGCTCGCGGCCAAGAGCGTGGCCGATCTGGTGGAGTGGTCCGGTGGCCTCTACAACCCGCCCGCCAAGTTCAGGAGCTGGTAAATGCACGCCTTTAACCTGCAACCGAAAAAACTGTCCTTGGCCGAGCGCCTGGCGGATATGGCGGTGGACGCGCTGATCGACGAAGCCGACCTGTCGCCTAAACCGGCCTTGGTGGACCGTCGTGGCAATGGCGCCCACACCGATCTGCACCTGGGCCTGATGCATGCTTCGGCACTGTCGCTGTGGCCGGCGTTCAAGGAAATGGCCGAAGCCGCCCTCGACTGTGGCGAGATCGGCTTGCCGCTACGCGAAGCCCTCGGGCGCATCGGCCGTGAGGGGGAAGCCTCGATGCTCGCCACCACTGGTGGGGTGAATACCCATCGCGGGGCGATCTGGGCCTTGGGCCTGTTGGTCGCTGCGGCAGCGCTGGAACCTGAATCCAGCGTCGCTGGTGCCGTGACTTTACGTGCTGCCCGCCTGGCCTTGCTCAACGACCGCTATGCGCCCCAACCTTTGAGCCACGGCGCCCAGGTAGCCGAACGCTACGGCGTGCGCGGCGCCCGGGAAGAAGCGCAACTGGCGTTCCCAGCGGTGACTGGCCTGGGTCTGCCGCAGCTCAAGCGCAGTCGCGCGGCGGGCGCGGGGGAGCAGAACGCCCGGCTTGATGCCTTGCTGGCGATCATGACCACCCTGGCCGACACCTGCGTGCTCTACCGCGCCGGCGAGCCGGGTTTGCAGGCCATGCAACAGGGCGCCAAGGCGGTGCTCGATGCCGGTGGCAGTGCGAGCCTGGGTGGTCGTCGCCACTTGCACGCGCTGGACCAACAACTGATTGCCTTGAACGCCTCGCCCGGCGGCGCTGCCGACCTGCTCGCCGCCTGCCTGTTCCTCGATCGTATCGAACGCGGCGATGGCCTCTTCCCTGGAGTGTGCTGATGGAAACCTTATCCTTTGAATTCCCCGCCGGGCAGCCGCCACGCGGCCGGGCGCTGGTGGGCTGTGTCGGCTCGGGCGACCTTGAAGTGCTGATCGAACCCGGCCTGGCGGGCAAGTTGACCATTCAGGTGCAGACCTCGGTCAACGGCAGTGAACAACGCTGGCAGCACCTGTTCGCCCGCATGTTCGACGGCCAGACACCGCCGGCCTTGTCTATCGACATCCACGATTTCGGCGCCACCCCCGGCGTGGTGCGTTTGCGCCTGGAGCAAGGCTTCGAGGAGATCGGGCATGACTGACAGTGCAGCGTTGCTCAACAAGCACAGCTTCGTCGAACTCGGCGCCCGGCAGCGGGCCAAGGCCTTGCTCGATGACGGCACTTTCCGCGAACTGCTCGACCCGTTCCAGCGGATCATGTCGCCGTGGCTGTTGCGCCAGGGCGTTGTGCCGCAAAGCGATGACGGCGTGGTGATCGCCAAGGGTACGCTCGATGGCCTGCCCGTGGTGATCGCCGCCATCGAAGGCGCGTTCCAGGGCGGCAGCCTCGGCGAAGTCGGCGGGGCGAAGATTGCCGGGGCGCTGGAACTGGCCGCCGAGGACAACCGCAAGGGCATTCCGACCCGCGCCGTGCTGCTGCTGGAAACCGGCGGCGTGCGTTTGCAGGAGGCCAACCTCGGGCTCGCGGCGATCGCCGAGATTCATTCGGCGATTGTCGACCTGCGCCAATACCAACCGGTGGTCGGCGTGGTGGCCGGCAGCGTCGGCTGTTTTGGTGGCATGTCCATCGCCGCCGGGCTGTGCAGTTATCTGCTGGTGACCCAGGAAGCGCGTCTGGGCCTGAACGGCCCACAAGTGATCGAACAGGAGGCCGGGATCGACGAATACGACTCCCGCGACCGGCCGTTCATTTGGAGCCTGACCGGCGGCGAACAACGTTTCGCCAGTGGGCTGGTGGACCGTTACGTCGCCGATGATGTGGCGCAGATCCGCCAACAGGTTGGCCAGTTGTTGCACCTGGGCGTTCCCGCGCAACACCGCAGCGGCCAGGCCGAGCTGTTCCTGCAACGCCTGGCCCGTTTGGACACTGAAGTGCAAATCGAGCCGGCCACGGTTCGTCAGCTGTATCAGGGAGAACGCCCATGAGTTCGTATTCATTGAGAGGCTTGCGCTGGTTCGAAGCCTTGGGTGGCGACGCCAGACCGCTGGAAGGCCTGCCGGCTTCGTTGAAAGCCGCTGACGTCCGGCTGGGCGAGCAAACCGTGCGCCTGCTGGCGGTGGTGGCGGATCCCGACAGTCGCTTTCCCCGTGCTCGCCAGGGCGAAGTCGGTTTGCTGGAGGGCTGGGGTTTGGCCAAGGCAGTGGATGACGCCATCGATGCCGACCGCGATGCAGTCAACAAGCGTCCGCTGATCGCCATTGTCGATGTACCGAGCCAGGCCTACGGCCGGCGCGAAGAAGCCCTGGGCATTCATCAGGCCTTGGCCGGTGCGGCGGACAGCTATGCCCGTGCGCGACTGGCCGGGCATCCGGTGATCGGCTTGCTGGTGGGCAAGGCCATGTCCGGGGCGTTCCTGGCCCACGGTTATCAGGCCAACCGCCTGATCGCCCTGCGCGACCCGGGCGTGATGGTCCACGCCATGGGCAAGGCCTCGGCGGCGCGGGTCACCCTGCGCAGCGTCGAGGAGCTTGAGGCGTTGGCTGCCAGCGTGCCGCCGATGGCCTATGACATCGACAGCTTTGCCAGCCTGGGTCTGCTGTGGGAAACCTTGTCGGTGGAGCAGATCGAGCAACCGACGGCGGCAGATCTTGCCCGGGTGACGGATTGCGTGCAGCAGGCGATCAACGATGTAGCCGCTGCGCCTCGCGACTTGAGCAGTCGCCTCGGTGCGACCCATCGCGCGGCTTCCAGCACCGTGCGCCAGCTGCTGAGAGCGCAGTGGTGAATACGTATCTGGCCCATGACCTGCTCTGGGGGATGACCCCGGAGCAGGTGCCTGCGGGAGCGCCGGCATGGGTGGTCGAATCGATTGCCGCCGGTCAACCGGTGGTGGTTCGGCGCTCGCTGACAGCGCCGGGCCAAATCGCGGTCGGCGTGCGCGGGCGCTTGCGCGAGCAGCGTTATGCAACGTCGATGGCGGTCGCGGCGATTGCCCGTCGTGTGAGGCCGGAAGACCTTGGTCACGTTGCGTCGACTCGCGACTTGCCAGCCCTGCGAGCGCTGTCCCGCCTGCGTCCGCTGCTCGATGCCAGTGGCTGGGCCTGGGGCGTCAGCGGCAGCGCCGGCTTCGAGCTCGCCACGGGTATCGAGGCGTTGCATGAACGCAGCGACCTGGATTTGATTCTGCGGCTGCCGCATTTTCTCGATCGTCTCCAGGCCAGGGATTTGCTGGCGCAACTGGATGCCTCGGTTTGCGCCGTGGATATGCAATTGCAAACGCCCTGCGGTGCCGTCGCCTTGCGCGAGTGGGCGGGTTCGTCGCGGCGGGTCTTGCTCAAGGATGACGTGCAGGCACGGCTGGTGAGCGATCCTTGGCAGCCTTCATTGGAGCAAGTCGCGTGAGCAGCCTCTTCGTCTTTCCCGGCCAGGGTGCGCAGCGCGCGGGCATGCTCCACGGCCTGGCGCCGCACGTACTCGACGAGGCGGGTGATGTACTCGGTGAGGACGTGTTGCAACTGGACAGCGCCGAGGCCTTGCAATCGACCCGCGCCGTGCAGCTGTGTTTGTTGATCGCCGGCGTGGCGGCGTCCCGGCAACTGCTGGAGCAGGCACCTGCCCCGGACTACGTGGCGGGGCTGTCCATCGGTGCTTATCCAGCGGCGGTGGTGGCCGGGGCGCTGGGGTTCGAGGATGCTTTGCGGCTGGTCAACCTGCGGGGCGAATTGATGCAGCGGGCGTATCCGCAAGGCTACGGCATGACCGCGATCATCGGCCTGGACCTCGCGGCAGTGGAGGCATTGCTGGCGCAGGTGCACAGCGACCGCACCCCGGTCTACCTGGCCAACATCAACGCGGATAACCAGGTGGTCATCGCCGGCAGTGACGAGGCCATGAGCAACGTTGCCAGGCAGGCGCGAAGCCTGGGCGCCGCAAAGGCCTGTCGGCTGGCGGTGAGCGTGCCGTCCCATTGCCCGTTGCTGGAAGCACCGGCCCGGGCATTGGCCCAGGCATTTGCCGACGTGTCGTTGAAAGCACCGGCCTTGGGTTATCTCAGCGGTAGCCGCGCGCGACCGCTGATCAACACCGAGGCCTTGCGCGACGACCTGGCGCTCAACATGTGCCGCGTGGTGGATTGGCGCGGCACGGTGCAAAGCGCCTACGAGCGCGGCGTGCGACTACAGATCGAACTGCCGCCCGGCGCGGTGCTGACCGCCCTGGCGCGTCGGGTATTCGAGCAGGGTACTGTCATGGCTTTCGACGGCGCCCGGCTCGACACCTTGCAGGCGCTGTTGCGTGAGGAGGGAAACCGCCAACCCTAAACCACCGACTCAAGCTGGCGAAGCACAAAAACAACAACTTCGACGATGCACTTTGAGGACTACAACAATGATTATTTATGGTGTGGCGCTGTTGGCGATCTGTACGCTGACAGGGGTGATCCTGGGCGACATGCTCGGCGTGTTGCTGGGCGTCAAATCCAATGTGGGCGGGGTCGGCATTGCGATGATCCTGCTGATCTGCGCGCGGTTGTGGACGCAGAAACGCGGCGGCATGACCAAGGATTGCGAGATGGGCGTGGCCTTCTGGGGCGCCATGTACATTCCGGTGGTGGTGGCGATGGCGGCGCAACAGAACGTGGTTACGGCCCTGCACGGCGGCCCGGTGGCGGTGTTGGCGGCCATCGGTTCGGTGGTGCTGTGCGGTTGCACCATCGCGCTGATCAGCCGGACCCACAAAGGCGAACCCTTGCCTGATGAGCCGGCGGAACTGACCCCGCTGGGCACGCCAGCAGGAGGCCGCTGATATGTGGGATCTCATCGAGAAAGGCCTGGGAAATAACGGGTTGATCACGGCGTTCGCGTTCGTGGGCGTGATCATGTGGGTGTCGGTGATACTGTCCAAGCGCCTGACCTATGGACGGATCCACGGTTCGGCGATTGCCATTGTCATCGGCCTGGTATTGGCCTGGGTGGGCGGCACCATGACCGGCGGGCAAAAAGGCCTGGCGGACCTGTCCCTGTTCTCCGGCATCGGCTTGATGGGCGGGGCGATGTTGCGGGATTTCGCCATCGTCGCCACGGCCTTCGAAGTGCAGGCCACCGAAGCGAGAAAGGCTGGGCTGATTGGCGTCATCGCGCTGCTGCTGGGCACGGTGTTGCCATTCATTGTCGGAGCGAGCATCGCCTGGCTGTTCGGCTATCGCGACGCGGTGAGCATGACCACCATCGGCGCGGGTGCAGTGACTTATATCGTTGGGCCTGTGACCGGGGCCGCGATTGGCGCCACGTCCGATGTGATGGCGTTGTCGATTGCCACCGGCTTGATCAAGGCGATCATCGTGATGGTCGGTACCCCCATGGCAGCGCGCTGGATGGGCCTGGATAACCCGCGCTCGGCCATGGTATTCGGCGGCCTGGCCGGAACCGTGAGTGGCGTGACGGCCGGCCTGGCCGCGACGGACCGGCGGCTGGTGCCGTATGGCGCGTTGACGGCGACGTTCCACACCGGGCTTGGGTGCTTGCTGGGGCCTTCGTTGCTGTACTTCATTGTGCGTGGGATTGTCGGCTAATCGGCAACTGCTTTTGTGGCGAGGGAGCTTGCTCCCGCTTGAGTGCGCAGCGCTCACAAAATTCTGGGGCGGCTGCGCCACCCAGCGGGAGCAAGCTCCCTCGCCACAACGTCCTATGCCTGGCGATTGGCATACATCCGGCACTCAGCCAGCAGCGCCAGCAGATTCGGATCACGCTCCTTGGCTTTCAGGAACACCACGCCAATGCGCTGTTGTAGCCGATACCTTTCCTGCAACGGGATCAATTTCACCCGGTTTTCATACACCGCCGCAATTCGTCCCGGCAGCAACGCATAGCCCACCCCGGAGCTGACCATGCTCAGCAGGGTGAAGATGTCGTTGACCTGCATCGCCACCTTCGGCTCGAACCCCGCCTGCTTGAACACTCGGATACCGTCCTGGTGCGTGGCAAAACCCTGGGTCAGGGTGATGAACGTCTCGTCACGCACCTCGGCCAGATCGACCTCGCTGCGCTGGGCAAAGGGTGAATCGGCCGGCGTGGCGAGGAAGATGTCGTCGGAAAACAGCTCGATATGCTCGCAGTCCGGGTCGTTCACGCTGTCGTCCAGGGAGATCAGGATCGCGTCCACCTCCATGTTCTTGAGCTTGTACAGCAGGTCGATATTCGAGCCCAGGATCAGGTCGATATTGAGCTCGCTGCGACGGATTTTCAGGCCCATGATCAGTTGTGGCACGGTCTTGACCGTCAACGAATACAGCGAGCCGAGCTTGAAGCGTTCGGCGGAGAAGCCAGCGGCTTCGCGGGTCAGGCGTACGCTTTCGACCACGTCCTGGATCAGCTTCTGCGCCCGCTCTTCGAGCACGTAAGCGCTTTCCAGCGGCGTGAGGTTGCGGCCTTCGTGCTTGAACAACGGGCAGCGCAGGGCGCTCTCCAGCGAGTGAATAGCCCGGTGCACACTGACATTGCTGGTCTGCAACTCGGCTGCCGCCCGCGCCAGGTTGCCGGTGCGCATGAAGGCCAGGAACACCTCGAGTTTCTTCAGGGTCAATTCTTCGTCGATCAGCATGGGACGGACTCTTATTCGTATGGCCCGATTGTGCCCCAATCGGCCTTGGGATGTGATCGTTCCCACGCGGAGCGTGGGAACGATCATTAGCCTTGCTTTCACAGCAAGCAAAACATTGCACTTTAAAGCGCCAGGCCTGAGCCTTGGCGTCTGTTCTGGAATGTGAGGTGGGACTGGATGTATCACGGGGAACGACTCAACGCCTGGACGCACTTGGTCGGGGCGGTGGCGGCTTTTATCGGGGCGGTGTGGTTGCTGGTGATTGCCGGGATGGCGGGCGATCCGTGGAAGATCGTCAGCGTGGCGATCTACGGGTTCACCCTGCTGGTGCTGTACAGCGCTTCGACGGTTTACCACAGCGTGCGCGGGCGCAAAAAAGCAATCATGCAGAAGGTCGATCACTTTTCGATCTACCTGCTGATCGCCGGCAGCTATACGCCATTCTGTCTGGTGACGCTGCGCGGGCCGTGGGGCTGGACCTTGTTCGGGATCGTCTGGGGGCTGGCGCTGATCGGGATACTGCAGGAGATCAAGCCGCGCTCCGAAGCGCGGATCCTGTCGATCGTCATCTACGCGGTGATGGGCTGGATCGTGCTGGTGGCGGTCAAGCCGCTGCTGGCGGCCCTGGGCAGCGCCGGGTTTGCCTGGCTGGCCTCGGGCGGCGTGTTGTACACCGTGGGCATTATCTTCTTCGCCCTCGACCATCGGCTGCGCCACGCCCACGGTATCTGGCACCTGTTTGTCATTGCCGGCAGCTTGCTGCACTTCGTGGCAATCCTGTTCTACGTGCTCTAACCACGTTCAGCCACCGCGAACAGGCGATCCAGTTGTGCCTGGGCCTGGCTGGCGAAAATCTCCAGCAACGCGCCGAGGGTGTGCACCGGGGCCTCGTTGGCCCGGGTCACGGCATACAGGGAAATGGGCAGCGGTGGCGACAACGGTCGGATGGCCGTGCGGGTGCTCGAGGCGCCGAGGGCCGTGAACGGGTCGATCACCGCCAGCCCGGCACCAGACTCGACCATGGCCCGGGCCAGTGAATACGTCTGTACAGCGATGCTGATGCGCGGCGGCGGTTCCACGGCCTTGAGATAGCTGTCCAGCCTGGCCGAGAGCGGGTCGGCGCTGGACAGGCCGATCAACGGTGCATCGGCCAGTGCCTGCAACGGCATCGGCTGGCCCACCTGTGCTTCGGTCCAATGCCCGCTCGGCGCCAGGGCCACCAGCACACCGCTGGCCAGGGCCTGGGCCTTGAGTCCCGGATGATCGGGCGGTTGCAGGGTCAGGGCGACGTCGATTTCGCGCATCAGCAGGTTCTGCACCAGTTCGCGGCTGTGGGCGCTGGACAACTCGCAGACGATGTCCGGATAGCGCTGCGTCCATTGATGAACCGCCGCCGGCAGCAGCGACAGGGCCAGGGCCGGTGTCGCGCCGATCCGCAGGCTGTGACCCGGCTCGCGCCGCAGGCTCTGGGCGAGGCGCCGGACACCTTGCAGGCTCTCGCTGACCTTATCGACTTCGCGCTCCAGTTCCAGCGCTTCGGGCGTGGCCTGCAACTTGCCGCGTACCCGCAGAAACAACGCAAACCCCAATTGCTGCTCGGCATGCTGCAACACTTTGGTCACCGCCGGTTGCGAAACGTGCAGCAGTTGGGCCGCACCGCTGATGGAGCCGGCCTGGCGGATGGCCTGGAAGATCTCGATATGGCGAAGACGCATGGCGAGCCCATAACCTTTGTTTATAGGGAGTCCATCTTTATTCATTGTTCGAGGCCTGTCACCTGGCCCTAACCTCAAGCCACTGAAAACGGACGTGAGATGGACATGGCTCAGCGGGTTTGCATCATCGGTGGTGGCGTGGTCGGGCTGGCGACGGCTTATGCGCTGGCGCGCGACGGCGTCGACGTGACGCTGGTGGAGGCTCGGGAGACCTTGGGCAGCGAAACCAGTTTCGCCAACGGTGGCCAGTTGTCTTATCGCTACGTCACCCCGCTGGCGGACGCCGGGGTGCCCTGGCAGGCGCTGGGCTGGATGCTGCGCGGTGATTCGCCGCTCAAGTTGCGACCGCGCCTGGATCCGGCGCAGTGGCGCTGGATGGCCGCGTTCATCGGCGCCTGCCGGAGCTCGGTCAACCGGCGTAACGGCGCCCACCTGTTGCGCCTGGCACTGTTGAGCCAGGCCACCTTGCAGGACTGGCGCGAGCAAGACCGCCTCGACGGTTTCAACTGGAGGCGCAACGGCAAGCTGGTGACATTTCGCGACGCGAGGCATTTCCAGCGTGCGCGGCAGGGGTTGTTGGACAGTGCCCACCAGCAGGTGCTTGGCCCCATCGAGTGCGCGAGCCTGGAACCGGCGCTGGCCGGCGTACCGTACGTGGGCGGGATCTACACGCCGGCTGAGGAAGTCGCCGATTGCCATGCCTTCTGTCAGCAATTGGCGGCACGTTTGCGGGCTTCGGGGCGCTGCGAGTTCCTGTTGGGGCACCCGGTCAGCGGCATCGAGCACGCCGACGGTGCGGTGCAGGCCATTGTGCTGGACGGGCAGCGGCTGCCGGTGGAGCAACTGGTGATTGCCGCCGGCCACCGCAGCGCAGCGCTCGCATTGCCCGGCGTGCGGATGCCGCTGTATCCGCTCAAGGGCTACAGCTTGACCGCGCCCATTGGCCCACGGCATCGGGCACCGCAGTTGAGCATCACCGACTATGACCGCAAGGTCGTCTACGCGCGCATCGGCGAACAACTGCGCGTTGCGGCGATGGTGGACATCGTCGGTTTCGACCCGGCGCCGGACCCCAAGCGCCTGGCCCTGATCAAGCGCCAGGCCTTGGAAACCTTCCCTCTGGGTGGGGATTATTCGCGTGCCGTCGAATGGGCCGGCATGCGCCCGGCGACCCCCAGCGGCGTGCCGCTGATCGGCGCCACCGGCTACCGTAACCTGTGGCTCAACCTCGGCCATGGGGCCTTGGGCTTTACCCTGGCGTGTGGCAGCGCTCGCTTGCTCAGCGAGCTGATCGGCCAGCACACGCCTTCCATCGACTTGCAGGGCCTGACGCCCCGCGCCGCCTGACCCACCCAACGGAGAATAACAATGCAAAAAATCACGTTGATCGGCTGCACCCTGAGCCTGTTGTTAAGCGTCCAGGCCCATGCCAATGAAGCCCCCCCGGCTGGCACACTGGGCAAGATCGCCAGCACCCGGAGCATTACCCTGGGCTATCGCGACGCTTCGGTACCGTTTTCCTACGTCGGTGACAGCAGCGGCCAACCGATGGGTTACTCGGTGGAACTGGCGGGCAAGGTTGTCGAGCGCATCAAGACCCAACTGGCGTTGCCGCAACTGAACGTGAAGTACAACCTGGTCACGTCCCAGACCCGCATTCCACTGGTGCAGAACGGCACCGTGGACCTGGAGTGCGGCTCTACCGGGGTGACGGCCGAGCGGCAGAAGCAAGTGGCGTTTTCCTACGGCTTCATCTACGTGAAGGGCCAGTTGCTGACGGCCAAGGACAGCGGCATCCACAGCTTCGCCGACCTGCGCGGCAAGAACGTGGTGACCACCGCCGGCACCACCAACGAACGCTTCCTGAAAAGCTACAACCAGGACAACAAGGCCGACATGTTCATCATCAGCGCCAAGGACCACGGCGAATCCTTCCAGATGCTCGAGACAGGCCGGGCGGCGGCGTTCTACATGGATGATGCGTTGCTATACGGCGAACGGGCCAAGGCTCGCGACCCGCACAAATGGGTGGTGGTGGGGCAAGAGCAATCGCGGGAAATCTACAGCTGCATGGTGCGCAAGGACGACCCGCAATTCCTGGCGCTGGTCAACGCGACCCTGGCCGATTTGTATAAGTCGGGAGAGATCAACGACATTTACGACCGTTGGTTCCAGAAACCGATCCCACCCAAGGGCCTGAACCTGGAATTCCCGATGACCAGCGAGTTGAAGGCGATCATTGCCAAGCCCACTAGCGAGCCGGTGCAGTAGGCCTGTGGGAGCGAGCTTGCTCGCGAAAGCGCCGGATCAGTCAGCATCGATGTTGACTGACCCACTGCTATCGCGAGCAAGCTCGCTCCCACATGGGGTTTATATCCGACTTCAGAAATCCCCCCACAACTGCTGCGCCACCGCCAGTGCCACCACCGGCGCGGTTTCGGTGCGCAGCACGCGAGGGCCGAGGCGGGCGGCGTGGTAGCCGGCGGTCTTGGCCTGTTCGACTTCGGCGTCCGACAAACCGCCTTCAGGACCAATCAGGAACGCCAGCGTCGACGGTTTGTCATGGCTGACCAGCGGCTCGGCCACCGGATGCAGCACCAGTTTGAGCTCGGCCTCGGTCTGTTTCAGCCAGTCGGCCAGCAGCAGGGGCGGGTGGATGACCGGCACGCTTGAGCGCCCGCATTGCTCGCAGGCGCTGATTGCCACCTGGCGCCAGTGCAGCAGGCGCTTGTCGGCGCGCTCGTCCTTGAGGCGCACTTCGCAGCGTTCGCTGAAAATCGGCGTGATCTCGTTGACGCCCAGCTCCGTGGCTTTCTGGATCGCCCAATCCATGCGCTCGCCTCGGGACAGGCCTTGGCCGAGGTGAATGCGCAGCGGCGATTCAGGCTGTCCGGCGAACTGCTCGTCCAATTGCACCCGCACGCGTTTCTTGCCGACCTCGGCCAGGGTGCCGCGAAACTCCTGGCCCGAGCCATCGAACACCTGCACCGCATCGCCCTCGGCCATGCGCAGCACCCGGCCGATGTAGTGGGCCTGGGCTTCAGGCAGTTCGTGGTCGCCGAGGCTCAGGGGCGCGTCGATGAAGAAGCGGGACAGTCTCATGCTGAATCTCTGGAAAAGTTAAATGTGTAGGAGCTGTGTAGGAGCTGACGAGTGCAACGAGGCTGCGATCTTTCCCCAAACACTTGAGTCTCAAGCGAAAGATCAAAAGATCGCAGGCTTCGCCAGCTCCTACAGAGTCCCGCGGTGCGGTGCGACGTTTCGCTAAATCCCCTCACCACAACAGTGTTTCAACAGAAAGCCGGGATTCAGCCCGGATCGCGATAACCCGGGTGGAAGTCCTTCGGCACCGCCACGCTGACCTTGTCCCGGGTGGCAATGTCGATGCCTTCGCTGGCCACTTCGGCCAGGAAATCGATCTGCTCGGGGGTAATGACATACGGCGGCAGGAAATACACCACGCTGCCCAGCGGACGCAGCAAGGCACCGCGCTCCAAGGCATGCTGGAACACACTCAGGCCGCGCCGTTCCTGCCACGGATAAGCGGTTTTGCTGGCCTTGTCCTTGACCATCTCGATGGCCAGCACCATGCCGGTCTGGCGCACTTCGGCGACGTTCGGGTGATCGGCCAGGTGCGCGGTGGCGCTCGCCATGCGCTGGGCCAGGGCCTGGTTGTTTTCGATGACGTTGTCTTCTTCGAAGATATCCAGCGTCGCCAGGGCCGCCGCGCAGGCCAGCGGGTTGCCGGTGTAGCTATGGGAATGCAGGAAGGCGCGCAGGGTCGGGTAGTCGTCGTAGAACGCGCTGTAGACCTCGTCGGTGGTCACGCATACGGCCAGCGGCAGGTAACCGCCGGTCAGGGCCTTGGACAGGCAGAGGAAATCCGGCGTGATGCCGGCCTGCTCACAGGCGAACATCGTCCCGGTACGGCCAAAGCCGACGGCGATTTCGTCGTGGATCAGGTGCACGCCATAGCGATCGCAGGCCTCGCGCAGCAACTTCAGGTACACCGGGTGGTACATGCGCATGCCGCCGGCGCCCTGGATCAGCGGTTCGACGATCACTGCCGCCACCGTGTCGTGGTGCTCGGCCAGGGTCTGTTCCATGGCCGCGAACATGTTGCGCGAATGTTCTTCCCAACCCATGCCTTCAGGGCGGTGGTAGCAGTCGGGGCTCGGCACCTTGATCGTGTCCAGCAGCAACGCCTTGTAGGTTTCAGTGAACAACGGCACATCGCCCACCGACATCGCCGCGATGGTTTCGCCGTGGTAACTGTTGCTCAGGGTGACGAAGCGCTTCTTGTCCGGCCGGCCGCGATTGATCCAGTAGTGGAAGCTCATCTTCATCGCCACTTCGATGCAGGACGAGCCGTTATCGGAGTAGAAACACCGGGTCAGGCCTTCGGGCGTCATCTTCACCAGGCGCTCGGACAGCTCGATCACCGGCTGGTGGCTGAAGCCGGCGAGAATCACATGCTCCAACTGATCGACCTGGTCCTTGATACGCTGGTTGATGCGCGGATTGGCGTGGCCAAACACGTTGACCCACCAGGAGCTGACGGCATCGAGATAGCGCTTGCCTTCGAAATCTTCCAGCCACACGCCTTCACCGCGCTTGATGGGGATCAGCGGCAGCTGTTCGTGGTCTTTCATCTGGGTGCAGGGATGCCATAGCACCGCGAGGTCGCGTTGCATCCACTGGTTATTCAGGCCCATTTACAGTCTCCTCGAGGCGGCTCGCGGCGGGCGCGGGCAAAACAATCGCGCAAGCCTATGCAATGGCGGCCCTGGGGACAACCCATTGTGTCATTCCCACTACTTTGAACGAGGCGATAGACGTCGCTGGCGGCGTTTTGATGGCTGACGTATTCTTCGCCGTTCCCTGAGCCGACTGGCTCGAAAAACCGAGAGCCGCCTGGCTCGAAAACTGAAATTTCCTACGTTTTAATCCGGAGTTCGTTGAATGTCTGCTGGTTGGCTGCGCGCCTGTGCGCTGGTGATGATAGGGCTGTTCAGCGTTTCGGCGCTGGCCAAGGACAAACAACCGACGGCCATCGTGATTGGCGGCGGCCTGGCGGGGCTCACCGCAGCCTACGAGTTGCAGAACAAAGGCTGGGCCGTGACGCTGCTGGAAGCCAAGCCGGACCTGGGCGGTCGTTCGGGCATGGCCACCAGCGAGTGGATCGGCAACGAGAAGACCCAGCCGGTGCTGAACAAATACGTCTCCACATTCAAGCTGGGCACCACGCCGGCGCCGGAGTTCGTGCGTACCCCCAGCTATCTGATCGACGGCACCTACTTCACCGCTGCGGACCTGGCGACCAAACAGCCGGCCACCGCCGAAGCCCTCAAGCGCTACGAAACCACCCTGGACGACCTGGCGCGCTCCATCGAAGACCCGCAGAACCCGGCGGCGACCAGCACGCTGCATGCGCTGGACCAGATCACTGTGTCCAACTGGCTCGACCGTCTGCAACTGCCGGCCACGGCGCGGCAGTTGGTGAACCAAGAGATTCGCACCCGCTATGACGAACCTTCGCGTCTGTCGCTGCTGTATTTCGCCCAGCAGAACCGCGTCTATCGCGGCGTGTCCGACCGCGACCTGCGGGCCTCGCGCCTGCTCGGCGGCAGCCAGGTCCTGGCCCAGGCGTTCGTCAAGCAACTGAAAACCATCAAGACCAATTCGCCCGTGTCGGCCATCTCCCAGGACAAGGACGGGGTGACCGTCAAGGTTGGCGCCGTTGGCTACCAGGCTGACTACGTGGTGCTGGCCGTGCCCCTGCGGGCCCTGAACAAGATCCAGTTGACCCCGGCCCTGGACGCCCAGCATCAAGGCGCGATCAAGGGCACCAACTACGGCTGGCGCGACCAGATCATGCTCAAGTTCAAGACCCCGGTCTGGGACAGCAAGGCGCGCATGTCGGGTGAGATCTACAGCAATGCCGGCCTGGGCATGATGTGGATCGAACCGGCCTTGAAGGGCGGTGCCAACGTGGTCATCAACCTGTCCGGCGACAACGCCCGGGTGATGCAGGCCTTCGGCGACAAGCAGATGGTCGATCAGGTACTGATCCGCCTGCACGCGTTTTATCCACAGGCCCGTGGCGCGTTCACCGGCTACGAAATCCGCCGCTACAGCACCGACCCGTCCATGGGTGGCGCGTACCTGGCCTTTGGCCCGGGCCAGATCAGCAAGTACTGGCGCCTGTGGGAAAAGCCACTGCAGCGCGTAGCCTTTGCCGGTGAACACACCGACACCCTGTATCCGGGCACCCTGGAAGGCGCGCTGCGCAGCGGCCAGCGGGCCGCCAGCCAGGTTGAAGACCTGGCGGCGGGCAAGTCGTTTGAACCTCCTAAGGTCGCGCCTGCTGCAACGGCGGCGGCTGGTGCAGTGGCGGCGAAGAAGGGCAACTTCTTCAGCAACCTGTTTGGTGGCTCGGACGATGACAAGAAGCCAGAGCCGGTCAAGGCACCGGAACCGGTAGCGCCGGCTCCAGCACCTGCACCCGCTCCTGCGCCGGCACCGGTGGAACCACCTGCACCAGCCCCGGCAAAGGTTGAGCCAGCCAAGAAAGCAGCGGCCAAACCAGCGGCGAAAAAACCAGCGGCCAAGACCCCGGCTAAAAAAGCGCCAGTGAAGAAAGCCACTCCGGCGAAGAAACCGGCGGCCAAGCCGGCAGCGACAACGCCGGCGGCGACTGAGACGAAGGCTCAGTAACGATCAGGTGGAAAGAACGCGGCTCAAGGGCCGCGTTTTTTTATCCAGCATCAAGCGTACCGGCGGCGCCTCTCAAAGCCCGGCATCGCTTAATAAGCGCTACGTCCTACACGTCTTGGCGATATATCGGAAACTTCCCACCCTTTAACCGGAAGCAGGCGATAGCCCGCACCAAGCCACAAATCTAGGCTCCTCCAAAAACAGGAGCGCGTATGAAAATACTAATGGCAGTGGTCGTATTGGCTTCGATATATGGATGTGTGTATGGCGAATGCCGAGATCCTTTGACGATTCCGATGATTCCAAAAATAGATCCGCAGCTAGCACACAAATGCTCCATCGATCCATATAGGCCTGAGTGCTCGGTAAACTAATAATTCAAAATTTCCACCTCGTGAAAGCTGGAGTTAACATGAAATTGATAGCGGCTTTAATGCTATTGGCAGTATTCGGTGTCAGTGGTTGCACTGCTGATGGCCGTATGGTGCTGAAAAAGCACGATCCTCAATTAGTTTATAGATGCGACATGGATCCTTACCGGCCTGAGTGCGTCAATAAGTGACTCTAGAGAGGCGGCAGCGAAAACGACCAAGTTTTAATTTCAAAGTTCTCAAATAAAGTTTTGATCCGCTCAATCGGAACCGCCCATTGCTGGATTTTAGGTATTGCCCCGGGGACATTGTTTGATTAGGCGGTAGTTGCGGCGAGCCGCTAGCTTTGAAAGGGGTATAACGAACAGCCATTTTGTTCACCTTGTTCAATGAGTTGTTGAGTGCTCATTTGATCAAGGGTAAAAGTGGAAATGGCGATACATATATATTGCATGGCAAAAATAGTTGGGCGGCGGTGACAGCCCCAGCGTGGTCTCCTGTGGGAGCGAGCCTGCTCGCGATGAGGTCCATGCAGGCCCCTAAAGGCTGCCTGACCCCCTCGCCATCACCCACCGTTTCCCCTTTAATCTTTCCTTAACCCACCCCCTCCAGACTGATGATCGTATTTCTCGATATTTCAAAGCGAAATTTTCCGCTTTAAATCGATAGATAACTCGCTAGTCTTGATCGCAGTTTTTACAGGAAATGAGCAATGCAGCTACGCAACTCTTCTTCTCGCTATGGCTGGGTCAGTATCGCTTTGCACTGGGGCGTTGCGCTGGCGGTCTATGGGCTGTTTGCCCTGGGCCTGTGGATGGTTGGCCTGGATTACTACAGCACCTGGCGCAAAGACGCACCGGACCTGCACAAGAGCATTGGCCTGGTGCTACTGGCGGTCATGCTGCTGCGGGTGATCTGGCGCGTTGTCAGCCCGCCGCCACCGACCCTGCCAACCTATGGCCGCCTGACCCGCGTCGGCGCCAAGCTCGGTCATAGCGCACTGTATCTCGGGTTGTTCGCCGTGATGATTGCCGGTTACCTGATTTCCACCGCAGACGGTGTCGGGATCCCGGTGTTTGGTTTGTTTGAAGTACCCGCGCTGGTGTCCGGACTGCCCGATCAGGCAGACGTCGCTGGCCAGATTCACCTCTACCTGGCGTGGGCGTTGGTAATTTTCTCCGGCCTTCATGCGTTGGCAGCATTGAAACACCACTTTATCGACCGTGACGCGACCCTCAAGCGAATGCTGGGGCGCCAAGCCTGATGTTCAACCTCGACTCCAAAGGAATAGAAAGCATGTTGAAAAAGACGCTCGCCGCCCTGGCAATCGGTTCTGCCCTGTTGTCAGCCGGCCAGGCCATGGCTGCTGACTACGTGGTTGACAAGGAAGGCCAGCACGCCTTCGTCGACTTCAAGATCAGCCACCTGGGCTATAGCTACATCACCGGTACCTTCAAGGACATCGACGGCAAGTTCAGCTTTGACGCCGCCAAGCCTGAGGCCAGCAAGATCGAGTTCAACGTACGTACCGCCAGTGTGTTCACCAACCACGCCGAGCGCGACAAGCACATCGCCAGCAAGGACTTCCTGGACGTAGGCAAGTTCGCCGATGCCAAGTTCGTGTCCACCAGCGTCAAGTCCACCGGCAAGAACGCTGATGGTAAAGACACTGCAGACGTGACGGGTGACCTGACGCTGCACGGCGTGACCAAGCCAATCGTGGTCAAGGCCACGTTCCTGGGCGAAGGCAAGGATCCATGGGGCGGCTACCGTGCTGGCTTCGAGGGCACCACCAGCATCAAGCGTTCCGACTTCGGCAAGATGATGGACCTGGGCCCACAATCCGACGCCGTTGAGCTGTACATCTCGTTTGAAGGTGTCAAAGCGAAGTAACCTTCGCACTGGCAAAAAACGCCCCTGGTCTTGCGATCAGGGGCGTTTTTTATTACCCGGATTCCGGCAACACAGAGATCCTCTGTGGGAGCGAGCTTGCTCGCGATTGCGCCGGATCAGCCATACAGATATTGACTGACCCAACGCTATCGCGAGCAGGCTCGCTCCCACGGGGTTAGATCGGTATCACCCAAAAAAAAGCCCCAGGTCGCGAGACCCGGGGCATTTTTCAAGGCTTGGAAAAAACTCAGCGATTGCGCGTCAGCAATGCCGGTTTTTCGCCCCGTGGACGGCTTGGCAGTTGATCCAGCTGTTCAGGCGTCGGGAAGCGATCGGCTTTCGACTCCTTGTGCATGATCTTCGGCTGGCTGCCGCGCGGGTTCTGCACGGCGGGTTCCTGACGAGGCTGGTCGTCATGGGCCGGGCGGCGCGGGCGGGTGTCATCGCGACGAGCCTGGCCGTCACGCGGGGCACCGTTGCGTGGGCCGCTGCGCTTGGCCGGTGGCGTGCCGGTAGACGAGCCGTTGCTGTTGCGCGGACCATTCTGGCGGCCTTGTGGCTGGCCACTGCGCGGCGCGCCTGCAGTTGCACCCTGTGCCGGGGCACCCGGGCGACGACCACGGCCCTGGGCCGGTTTCTGCTGTGGCACGTAGTCGACGCGGTTACCGAAGTTGTCGACGTCGTCATCCAGGAACTCGTCCGGGGCACGATCGGCTGCGGCGCGCGGGGCTGGACGCTGCTGTTCACGGGCTGGCGTGCCTTCGCGGGGCTTCTGTTCGCGGGCTGGGCGTTCGCCGCGGCCATTGCTGTTGCTGGCCGATTTTTCCTTGCCCTTGTCCTTGCCTTTGTCTTTGCGGCCGCCACCACCACCGCCGCCGCCGCCATTCGGACCGTCGCCGCGCGGGCCACGGGCATTGCGCGGATTGCGCACGTCCGGACGTTCGCGCACTTCAGGCTTCTCGGCCTCGATGGTGCTGGCATCGAAGCCCATCAGGTCGCCGTCGGCAATTTTCTGCTTGGTCATGCGCTCGATGCTTTTGAGCAGTTTTTCTTCGTCCGGTGCGACCAGCGAGATCGCTTCGCCCGAGCGACCGGCCCGGCCGGTGCGGCCGATACGGTGCACGTAGTCTTCATCGACGTTCGGCAGTTCGAAGTTGACCACGTGAGGCAACTGGTCGATGTCCAGGCCACGGGCCGCGATGTCGGTGGCCACGAGGATGCGCACTTCGCCGGCCTTGAAGTCGGCGAGGGCTTTGGTGCGGGCGTTCTGGCTCTTGTTACCGTGGATCGCCACAGCCGGCAGGCCGTGCTTGTCCAGGTACTCGGCCAGGCGATTGGCGCCGTGCTTGGTGCGGGTGAACACCAGGACCTGTTCCCAGGCGCCGGCGGTAATCAGGTGCGCCAGCAGGGCGCGCTTGTGACTGGCCGGCAGGCGGAAGACGCGTTGCTCGATGCGCTCGACCGTGGTGTTCGGTGGCGTGACTTCGATGCGCTCCGGGTTGTGCAGCAGCTTGCCAGCCAGGTCGGTGATGTCCTTGGAGAACGTCGCCGAAAACAGCAGGTTCTGACGCTTGGCGGGCAGGCGAGCGAGGACTTTCTTCACGTCATGGACAAAGCCCATGTCGAGCATGCGGTCGGCTTCGTCCAGCACGAGGATTTCCACGTGGGACAAATCGACGCTGCCCTGGCCGGCCAGGTCCAGCAGGCGGCCGGGGCAGGCAACCAGTACATCGACGCCACGGGACATGGCCTGGACTTGGGGGTTCATGCCCACGCCGCCAAAAATGCAGGCGCTGACGAACTTCAGGTCGCGAGCGTAGACCTTGAAGCTCTCGTGTACCTGGGCCGCCAGTTCGCGGGTTGGGGTCAGGACTAGTACGCGCGGTTGGCGCGGACCATGACGCTGGGACTTGTCTGGGTGACCGTTGGGGAACAACCGCTCCAGGATCGGAAGGGCGAAACCGCCGGTTTTACCAGTACCTGTCTGCGCCGCGACCATCAGGTCGCGACCTTGCAACACGGCGGGAATGGCCCGCTGTTGCACTGGGGTAGGCTGGGTATAGCCGGCGGCTTCGATGGCGCCGACTAAAGCCTCGGAGAGACCGAGGGAAGCAAAGGACATGAGTAATCCTGTTTTAGTGAGGGCCTGGCCCAATGGGATAGTCTTGCCTGGCGCGAATGACGTTCAACAAAAAGACGTCATCCCGTCCGGTCCTGCCGGGCCTCGAAGGCGGATCCGGACAAGGCTCGCGCGGGCCGTAGGCGGCGCTGTAGCGGTGTCGGGATGCCTTTTGCAAGGCCGGGCGTCCGGGCGTGAGCCTGGCGGGAAGGCCGGAGTATAACAGAGCAAACGCCGTGCGCCGCTTTCCTGCTGCTCAACGGTTTATTTCAACGTTGACCCAGGTCCGGCGAGATGACCTTGGCCACTGGGCCGGCACCGTAGCGGGCGCTCAGTTCGGCATAGGCGGGTTCGCGCTTGAAACGCTTGAGTTCGGCACTGAAGCGTTGCACCAGCAAATCCATCCCGGCGTTGCGCCGCACCGCCAGGTATTGGCTTTGGCGGCTCACGACCGTCGGGTTTTCGGTGATCTGGTCGCCCAACTGCATTTGTTCGAGTACATATCGGCCCACCCTGCGGTCGGTGATGAGCAGGTCGATGCGTCCCAGCTGCAACTTGCCGAAATTGGCTTCGTGGGTGGGCGCCGTTTCCCGGGTGAACAGGGTCGACTCACTGAAGGCCTGGCTGTAGAGATAACCGGGTGAGGTGCCGACGGTCAGGCCGCCCAGGTCATCAAGTGTGCGAAACGGATGGGGCCGGGCATTGGCGTAGAACATCACGAACTCTACGTCCGACAGCGGTTCGCTGGGGTAAAGCAGCATGGAATCGCGTTCATCGCTGTGGAAAATGTCCAGCGCACCGTCCGCCAATCCCTGCTCCAGCATCACCAGGCAACGCTTCCACGGCAGGAACTGCCATTCCACGTCGATACCCAGGCGCTTGAAGACGATGGCCGTGGTTTCGTAGTCCAGGCCCAGCATCTTGCCGTTCTCTTCGTAGACATACGGGGCCCAGGGTTCGGTGACAATGCGCAACTTCTCGGCCCGGGCAACCATGCTCAGGCACAAGAGAAGAAGGGCGGTCAGCAGCTGGACAATGACGGGCATGGCCTGAGGTTACGACGAGAGCTCATCAAATAGCTAGAGCGCTCTGGCCTGCGCCCTAGTGGCAACTAACGAACTAACCACACAGGCCACTAATTGCCCTTCGCCTGCATCAGGTGCTCGTAGATGGCTTCGCGGCGCTGGCCCAGTACCAGGCGAATCAGTGGATGATTGAACCAGCGCTTGAGCTCATGGTCGTGCAATGGTTTTTTCAGCCGCTGTTCGACGTTCTCCAGGGCCTTTTCCCACCAGACCGGGGCGCAGGCTTGATCGAACTGGTTGGTGTGGCGATAGCAGCCGTAGAGGATCTCGCGCATGAATTGGCGTTTATGGCTGGGCAGTGCCAGGGTGATGAACTTGTAGGCCAGGCGCTGGAGGCCCGGCGGCCGGGGCAGCGTCGCAGTCACTTGGCCGGTTTCATCCAGAGCCTGTTGGCAGACCGGCGCGTCACGGTGTTTGTCGAGCCAGGCTTTGGTCTTGGCGCGGAACAGTTGCTTGCGGCTCCAGTAATGATGGATCAGATCCGGGCATTCGCGCACCTGCACCGAGCGATAGGCGGCCACCGAAAGGCAGAACTCTTCGAGTGTGTAGGCACCCTGCGCCAATGGATACAGTTCATCCATCAGGGCGATCGAGCGATCCAGGACTGACGCATCGGCGCAGTTGAGCCCAATGACCCCCGAGTTCAACAAGGGCATGTCGTCGTCTGCCAATTGCCGCTGGCGCAGTGTGTCGGCCAGTGTCTGGTACAGCCCGGCATCCTTGTTGGCGCCATAATTCATGCCGAAGGCGTTGCACAGCAGCGTGCCAGGCTGCACACGGCGGAACAGTTCGAGGGGCGAGCAGTGGAAAAAAGTGTCGGTGTCGATCAGCAGCGCCACTTCGGCTTCTTCAAGGACTTTCTGCATCACCACATGCTTGGCGCGGAAATGATAACCGTAGGGTTCGATCCAGGCCTGGCGGGTCTCGTTGTCCAACGGGCGCAAACGCACTGGCAGCCCTTCGTACGGCGTGGGATTGTCGGTGAATACCTGGATATCCAATGCTTCGTCCGGCGTCTTGCGCAGGCCGGCCACCGCGCTGGCGATGCTGAACAACGCTTCCTGGTGATAGGTTTCGGCCCCGTAGACCAGGTAAATGAGTTGTGGGGTCGTTAGCCTGTGACCATTAGGCATCTATTGCAATCCTCCGGATTTCCTTGCTTAAAAAAAAGGCCTTGGTTTTCGCCAAGGCCTCTTTGTACCACCGCATTAAGTCATTCAGCGCGGCAGCTTGAGGTTGTTCCATACCGCGAGGCTGGGTTCGGCCTGGTTAAGGGTATAGAAATGCAGCCCCGGTGCACCACCTTGTAACAAACGCTCACACATTTGCGTGATGACTTCCTCGCCAAAGCTTTGGATGCTGGAGGAGTCGTCGCCGTAGGCTTCCAACTGCTTGCGGATCCAGCGTGGGATTTCTGCACCGCACGCGTCGGAGAAGCGCGCCAGCTTGCTGTAGTTGGTGATCGGCATGATCCCCGGCACCACAGGAATGTCGACGCCCAACTGGCGTATGCGCTCGACGAAGTAGAAATAACTGTCGGCGTTGAAGAAGTACTGGGTGATCGCGCTGCTGGCGCCAGCGTTGGCCTTGCGCACGAAGTTGCGCAGATCGTCTTCGAAATTGCGCGCCTGGGGGTGCATTTCCGGATACGCAGCCACTTCGATGTGGAAGTGATCGCCGGTTTCTTCACGAATGAACTCAACCAGTTCGTTGGCGTGGCGCAGCTCGCCGCTGGCCATGCCCATGCCTGACGGCAGGTCGCCGCGCAGGGCAACGATGCGCTTGATGCCGGCGGCCTTGTACTGGGTCAGCAGGCTTCGCAGGTCGTCCTTGCTGTCACCCACGCAAGACAGGTGAGGGGCGGCCGGGACTTTGACTTCGCTTTCAAGCTGCAACACGGTGTTCAGGGTGCGGTCACGGGTCGAGCCGCCGGCGCCATAGGTGCAGGAGAAGAAGTCGGGGTTGTAGCTGGCCAACTGACGGGCAGTGGCGATCAGTTTTTCATGCCCAGCATCGGTCTTCGTCGGGAAGAACTCGAAGCTGTAGCGACGGTCTTGGGACATGGTCATATCCTTGGAAACTCGTAAGCCGGAGAGGCCTGCACAAGCCTTGAGAGGCGGGCTTGTGTGGGAGCGAGCTTGCTCGCGATTGGCATCGCCTCGGTCTGACAGCTGAGTCGAGGTGTCTGCATCGCGAGCAAGCTCGCTCCCACAAGAGAGCCCGCTCCCGCAGGGGGAGCAGCGCCGATCAGTAGCGGTAAGCGTGCGGCTTGAACGGGCCTTCGACGGTGACGCCGATGTACTCAGCCTGTTGCTTGGTCAGTTTGGTGACCACGCCGCCGAAACCGCGGACCATTTCCAGGGCCACTTCTTCGTCGAGTTTCTTGGGCAGTACTTCCACGGTCAGGCGCTCGGCTTTCTGGGCTGGCGACAGGTCGGCGTATTTCTGGCCGAACAGGAAGATCTGGGCCAGGACCTGGTTGGCGAACGAGCCGTCCATGATGCGGCTTGGGTGGCCGGTGGCGTTGCCCAGGTTAACCAGGCGGCCTTCAGCCAGCAGGATCAGGTAGTCGTCGTTCTGTGGGTCGAAGCTGCCAGTGCCGGTGCGATGCACCTTGTGGACCTGCGGCTTCACTTCTTCCCATGCCCAGTTCTTGCGCATGAAAGCGGTGTCGATTTCATTGTCGAAGTGGCCGATGTTGCAGACCACGGCGCGCTTCTTCAGGGCCTTGAGCATGTTGGCATCGCAGACGTTGACGTTGCCGGTGGTGGTCACGATCAGGTCGATCTTGCCCAGCAGAGCCTTGTCGATGCTAGCTTCGGTGCCGTCGTTGATCCCGTCGATGAACGGCGAAACCAGTTCGAAACCGTCCATGCAGGCCTGCATGGCGCAGATCGGATCGACTTCGGACACCTTGACGATCATGCCTTCCTGACGCAGCGACTGGGCCGAGCCCTTGCCCACGTCGCCGTAGCCGATCACCAGTGCCTGCTTGCCCGACAACAGGTGGTCGGTGCCGCGCTTGATGGCGTCGTTGAGGCTGTGACGGCAGCCGTACTTGTTGTCGTTCTTGCTCTTGGTCACCGAGTCGTTGACGTTGATGGCCGGGATCTTCAGTTCGCCCTTGGCCAGCATGTCCAGCAGGCGGTGCACGCCAGTGGTGGTCTCTTCGGTCACGCCGTGGACATTTTCCAGCACGGCTGCGTACTTCTTGTGCAGCAGCTCGGTCAGGTCGCCGCCGTCGTCGAGGATCATGTTGGTGTCCCACGGCTGGCCATCCTTGAGGATGGTCTGCTCCAGGCACCACTCGTACTCTTGCTCGGTCTCGCCTTTCCAGGCGAATACCGGGATGCCGGCGGCAGCGATGGCGGCAGCGGCCTGGTCCTGGGTCGAGAAGATGTTGCAGGACGACCAGCGCACTTCGGCACCCAGGGCAACCAGGGTTTCGATCAGCACGGCGGTCTGGATGGTCATGTGGATGCAGCCGAGGATTTTTGCGCCCTTCAATGGCTGTTCGCCAGAGTACTTGCGGCGCAGGCCCATCAGGGCTGGCATTTCGGATTCGGCGATGATGATTTCGCGACGGCCCCAGGCAGCCAGGGACATGTCGGCGACTTTGTAGTCGGTAAAATCGGCAGGCGTGATAACAGCGCTCATGAAGAGTCTCCATTCGTAATGTATGCGAATGGGCGCCGTTGTGCGTTTAGTGTCCGTGCGGGGAGTCCCCGTACAAACAACGCCCCATCCGAGCCTGACAGGTCGAGCCTGCTGCAGCGCCCCTCGGACAGGTGGCGGGAACGGTCCAAAGGGTGGACCGAGGTAAAGCGGTGGCGATTATAACGGGCTAATCGGATCTTCCAAAAGGGTTTCTGTCGGCAAATCGAAATTGTCGATGACCGTTATAGGGGCCGCGACGTAGAGCCTGACCGTGCGGTCTGCCATGATGCAGCAATCCAACGGCCAGACACTCAGGAGTGATCATGAATTTCCACACCCGCAAATGGGTCAAGCCCGAAGACCTCAATCCCAACGGCACGCTGTTCGGCGGCAGCCTGTTGCGCTGGATCGACGAGGAGGCGGCGATCTACGCCATCGTCCAGCTGGGTAACCAGCGCGTCGTCACCAAGTACATCTCGGAAATCAATTTCGTCAGCGCTTCGCGCCAGGGCGACATCATCGAGTTGGGCATCACCGCCACCGAGTTTGGCCGTACTTCCATTACCCTGACCTGCGAGGTGCGCAACAAAATCACCCGCAAGAGCATCCTGACCGTGGAGAAGATGGTCTTCGTCAACCTCGGCGAAGACGGCCTGCCCGCGCCTCACGGGCGGACCGAGATCACATACGTCAAGGATCAGTTCAAGGATGCTGTCGTCGAGTGAGATCGGCGGCGCTGCTATCGCGAGCAAGCTCGCTCCCACATTGATTTCGGGGTGATCACGGGATTTGTGTTCACCGCCGTCCCCCTGTGGGAGCGAGCTTGCTCGCGATAGCGGTTTGAGGCTGAGGTAACTGAACAGCGCTGATCGCCGCGTGTCGTAGGTACATCACGCCACCGGTTCAGGAGCTGTATGGACACCCATGAAGAAGGCAAGACCCCTGACCTTTCAGCCCAGGAACAGCACGAAGTCGACCGCAACCAGCCACCGCGGGCTGCGGTGCTGCACGAAATCATCCGCACCCAGGGCAATCAGGAGCTGGAGCGCAGTATCGCCGCGCTCTGGTGGTCGGCCCTGGCGGCGGGTTTGACCATGGGCCTGTCGCTGATGGCGATGGGGTTGCTCAACTCCCGGCTGCCGGACCACGAAGGCTTCAAGGTGATCGCCAGTTTCGGTTACTGCGCCGGCTTTCTCGCGGTGATCCTGGCCCGCCAGCAACTGTTCACCGAAAACACCCTGACCGCCGTGCTGCCGATCATGAGCAAACCCACGCTGGGCAACTTCGGCCGGCTGTTGCGGCTCTGGGGCGTGGTGCTGGTGGGCAACCTGTGCGGCACCTTGCTGGTGGCCTACGTGATGTTGCACTTGCCGATCTTCGATCAGCGCACCGACCAGGCTTTCCTGGAGATCGGCCGCAAGGTCATGGAAAACGACACCGGCCAGATGTTCGCCAAGGGCATCATTTCCGGCTGGATGATCGCCACCATGGTCTGGATGATCCCGTCCATGGAAAGCGCCAAGATGTGGATCATCATTCTGATCACCTACCTCATGGCGCTCGGGGATTTCACCCACATCGTCGTCGGTTCGGCCGAGGTGTCCTACCTGGTGTTCGCTGGCCAGTTGTCCTGGGAGGACTTCTGGATGGTGTTCGCCGGGCCGACGTTGGCAGGCAATATCGTTGGCGGGAGTTTTATCTTTGCGTTGATCAGCCATGCGCAGATTCGCAGCGAAGTCGGCCTGCCCAAGGATAAATCATCCGCTACGCCAGCACGGCGCAGCGACTCGGAGTAGGCGCGAACCTGTTACCAGGCGCCCCGCTCACGGGCAGGGTTGATTGCCCAGGCCTTCAAACAGCGACTGCGGCCAAGCGTCGTTGGCGATGAATGAAGAACAAGGCGGTCAATACCGTGAGGCCGCCGACCGCTGCTCCGGTCCATGGCAAATCCGCCAGGTCGGCACCACTGGCCACCACCAACCCACCCATCCAGGCCCCGGCCGCGTTGCCCAGGTTGAATGCACTCTGGTTGAGTGTGGAGCCGAGGTTCGGTGCTTCGTGGGCCTGGTCGATGATCAGCAGTTGCAGGATCGGGCACAGGGCGAAGGCGAAGATCCCCCACAGCACCAGGGTGATCGCCGCCGGAATCACCGACTGGCTGGTCTGGCTGAACGCGGCCAGCACCAGCACCACGGCCAGGGCCATGCCCACCAGCGCAGGCAGCAGGCGCCGGTCCGCCAGGCGCCCGCCGAGGAAACTGCCCGCTGTCAGGCCGACACCGAACAACAGCAGCATGACGGTGATGCCGTGGGGGCTGACACCGGTGATGTCCTGCAGGATCGGCGCGATGTAGGTGAACACGCTGAACAAACTGGTGGAGGCCAGTACGCTCATGCCCAGGGCCAGCAACACGTTGACCTTGCCCAGCACCTTGAATTCGCTGGCCAGGTTGGCCCTCTCCATGGGGATTTCCCTGGGCAGCCAGACCCATTGGGCGATGGCGGCGATCACGCCGATCACCGATACCGCCCAGAACGTCGAACGCCAACCGGCGAATTGCCCCAAAGCCGTGCCCAACGGTACGCCCAGCACGTTTGCCAGGGTCAGGCCGGTGAACATCATGGCAATCGCCTGGGCCCGTTTGTTCGGCGCCACCAACCCGGCCGCCACCACCGAACCGATGCCAAAGAACGCTCCGTGGCACAGTGCAGTAATGACCCGGGCGGCCATCAGCGTGGCGTAGTTCGGCGCCAGGGCGCAGAGCACGTTGCCGAGGATGAACATCAGGGTCATGCCCAGCAGCGTGGCCTTGCGCGGCATGTTGGCGGTGCCAATCGCCAGGATCGGCGCGCCGAACACCACGCCCAGGGCGTAGCCAGTGATCAGCAGCCCGGCCTGGGGAATGCTCACGGCCAGGTCCCGGGCGACATCGGGTAACAGGCCCATGATGACGAATTCAGTCGTGCCGATGCCGAAAGCGGCGACGGCCAAAGCAAGCAAGGCGAGTGGCATGCGCAAGGTCTCTGTCTGTAGTCTTGACGCTCTGATCAGGCATACGCATGCCGGCGCCCCCCTTCGAATGAGCGGGGCAACAGCGAGATTATTGGAATAGGTGTATGCGCAACTGAGTGCGGCGTGGTCGGTTTGCAGTATAAACGATAGCGAATCAGTTCATGAGCCTTACCGAGCGTAGGAGCTGTAGGAGCTGTCGAGTGCAAACGAGGCTGCGATCTTTCCACCGACAATTGAGTCTGGAGTGAAAGATCAAAAGATCGCAGCCTCGTTGCACTCGACAGCTCCTACGGCTCCTACGGGGCGGGGGACAAGATAAGGAGCGTGCCGTGCTTGCAACGGCCTTGGTGTTGGTCGCGGCGCTGTTGCATGCGGCATGGAATACGCTGATCAAGTTCAGTGGCGAGCGCTTGCTGGTGGTGGCATGCATGGACAGCGTCGCCTTGCTGTTCGTCGCGTTGGCACTGGGTTTCGTGGCCTTGCCGCCGTTGGAGATCTGGCCGTGGATCCTGGCGTCGGCGGCGTTCGAGTTGCTCTATCGCTATTTGCTGATCCAGGCGTATCGGGTCGGTGACCTGGGGTTGGTCTATCCGCTGATGCGCGGCCTGTCGCCGCTGGTGGTGCTGGCGCTGACATTTATGTTCGCCGGTGAAGCCCTGACGACCCAGCAGGTCATCGGCATTTTGCTGATCCCGTTCGGCATGCTTTGCCTGTTGTGGCAGGGCGGTGGTGGCGAGCGGCTGCCCTGGTCGATGCTGCCGGTGGTGGCGCTGATCGGCCTGTGCATCGGTTGCTACACCTTTATCGACGGTCACGCTCTGCGGCGCTGGTCCCATCCGCTGGATTACCTGGTCTGGGTCACGCTGCTCAGTGCCTGGCCGTTCCCGTTGCTGGCGCTGGTGAGCAAGCGGCCGGCCTTCATGCGGTTCTGGCGTGAGCAGTGGCGGTTGGGGTTGGCGGTCGGATTCTGCGTATTGTTCAGCTACGCTCTGGTGCTGTGGGCCATGCAACTGGGCTCGATCGCCGAAGCGGCGGCGCTGCGGGAGATCAGCGTGATCCTGGTGGTGCTGTTCGGCATGCGTTACTTGAAAGAACCTTTCGGCTTGCCGCGGCTCTTAGCCTGCGGGCTGGTGTTGGTTGGCATGCTGGTGATGAAGTTCTGACCGGCGCCCGAACTCGCGATTTTCTATAAAACTCAAAGAAGGAACTGCGTCAATGACGGTTGCCCTGTGGTGTATTTTGATTGCCTTTCTCCTGCCTTATCTGTGCATCGCCATTGCCAAGATTGGTGGACGATACAGGTTGGCAGATAACCACGACCCTCGGGACTTTCTGGAAACACTCGAAGGCGCTCCCCGGCGGGCATACGCTGCGCAACTGAACAGCTTTGAAATCAGCCCGTTTTTTGCCGCCGCGGTGATCGTCGCGCACCTGGCCGGCAATGCCGAGCTGGTGACCATCAATGTGCTGGCGGTGCTGTTCATCACCAGTCGCCTGCTCTACATCATTTGCTATCTGGCTGACTGGGCGATCCTGCGTTCGCTGGTGTGGTTCGTGGGGGTGGGGTTGGTCTTGAGTTTCTTCTTTGTTTCGGTCTGAATCTGGCTGGTGAATTTCTGGCGTCTGTGCGGGCCTCTTCGCGAGCAAGCTCGCTCCCACAGTTGATCTGGGTGAATACATATTTTGTGTACACACCCGATCCAAAGTGGGAGCGAGCTTGCTCGCGATTGGGATCCTAGGGATTGGCGGTAACCGCATTCGCCACCTGTGGCACTTGCGGCAACGCCATGCCCTTGGGCCAGAGCATCCAGATCTGCCCTTGTTGCTTCATGTCCCCGGCCAGTTGCCCGGCCGCCTCGCCCGTGCCCCAGAACAGGTCCGCCCGCACTTCGCCGGCAATTGCACCGCCAGTGTCCTGGGCGGCGACGGGCCGGTTCAAGGTGCTGCCGTCGGGTCGGGTGGTGGATAGCCAGAGCAGGCTGCCCAGCGGAATCACCTTGCGGTCCACCGCCACGCTGTAGCCGGCTGTCAGCGGTACATTCAGCGAGCCTCGCGGGCCTTCGTTGCTGTCGGGGTTACGGTTGAAGAATACGTAGCTGGGGTTGCTGCCCAGCAATTCGGGAATACGGTTCGGGTTGGCCTTGGCCCAGGCACTGATGGCGCCCATGGTCACGTCTTCTTTCTTCAGTTCGCCCTGTTCAACCAGCCAGCGCCCGATGGGACGGTAAGGGTGGCCGTTCTGGTCGGCATAACCGATGCGCAGCTGGCGGCCATCGGCGAGTCGAATGCGTCCCGAACCCTGGATTTGCAGGAATTGCAGGTTCATGGGGTCGGTCAGCCAGGCGATGACCGGTGCCTTTACGCCGTTGGTTTCGATGGTGGCCGCGTCGTCGTAGGGCTTGAGCACTCGACCTTCGAGGCGGCCACGCAGGCGTTTGCCCTTGAGTTCAGGGTAAATGCTGTCCAGCGACACAATGATCATGTCCTCCGGCACACCGTAGACCGGGATATTCGCCGTGGCGGTCTGGGTGAGGCTGCCGGGGTAGACCGGCTCGTAGTAGCCGGTGATCAGGCCGTTGGGGCTGTTGTCTCCCGAGCGCAGGCCATAGACGTCCAGGTTCTGTTTCAGGAAATTGCGTACATCCTGTGCGGTTTGCGGCACATTGGCCGCTGCCGCGCAGGTCGGGCCCCAGGTCGCATCGGCCTTGAGCCGGGTGCAGGCACTGCGCCAGGAGCCGAAACCGGCCAGCAGGTCTGCATCGGACACCGACGGCAACGCCTCCCACGGTGCGCTGACATAGGTGGCGAGGGCGTGGGTCTGAGGTTCTTCGACCTTTTCGCCGCGATTACAACCGGCCAACAGTGCGATCAGCGGTAGGGTCAATGCCAGGCCTTTGTGCCAGGTCTTGATGCAGCTGTTCATGAAGATTTCCTTTGCAGTCATTCGAACGCTGTCAGGCGCTCGAACAACCCGTATTGTTGATAGGGCCATTGGTCTTTACCGATGACCCGAGGATACTAACTGCCGTTTCCTGCCCCGAGGCCAAGATGTTTGTAAAACGATTTTCCATGGCCGTACTGGCCTGCCTGATGTTGTCCGCCTGTGGTGGCGTCGATCCCAATTCTCCCCTTGGCCAGCGCAAGGCGATCTTCAAGCAGATGCTCAAGACCAACGAAGAGTTGGGCGGCATGTTGCGTGGGCGAGTCCCGTTCGATGGTCCACGATTTGCCGAAGGCGCGGCGCAACTGGATCAACTCTCTCATGAGCCGTGGAAACACTTCCCGCAAGTGCGCGAGCAAGACCACACCAGCGCCCGGGATGAAGTCTGGCAAAAGCAGGCGCGTTTCCAGGAAATGGCCCGCAACCTTGAAGCCGCCACCGGTGAGTTGGTGACCGCCAGCAACGTCCAACCCTACAAGGCCAGTTACTTGGGGCCGGCGGTGCAAAAGGTCGAGGATGCGTGCAGTGCGTGTCATAAGGAGTTTCGCGATCATTGACATGTCTTGAAAGATCGCAGGCTTTGCCAGCACCTACGGGGAATCGTATTCAACCTGTAGGGGGCTGCGATCTTTTCAAGGTTCACTTGTCCAGCTCGTCCACCGCTTCCTGCAGCTCCTTGCGGGAGGTTGCCAGCTTGTCCTTGCGTTTGTTGATCCGCTCGGCGTCGCCTTTCTTCATGGCCTTTTCCAGGTCGGCCTGACGCCGACTGACCTCGTGCTTGGCATCGAGCACCTTGTTTTCACGCTCCTTGCGCAAGGACGCATCGGTGCAATGGCTGGTGACTTCGTCCAACGCGGTTTCCAGGCCTGCCTGCTGGTCCTGGTTGCCACGGGACTTGGCCAGTTCGATCTGGTTGATGATGCCCTGGCGCTTGGCCGCGCAACCGGTGAGCTCCGGGGTTTGCTCGTCCGCCATCAAGGGGGCGGCCATGGCACTGCATAAGACCAGCAGGGCAACGGGGGACAGGAAATTCATAGCAACTCCGTAAAAAATCGCGAGCGGTCGGTACAGATGCGCTGTTGGAACGCATGCTTGCCCCTTGGGTTCAACCGCACAGGGCCCGGATTAAAAACCGTCGACCCCGGCAGTGCGTAATACGTCACTCAAGGCCAGCACCTGCGGGTCGCGAAAAAATGCGCTCAGTTGCGCGGCGCGTCCCGGTCCGATGCCGGCCTCGGCTTGCCATTGTTCGGTGCTGCGCTCGGCCAGCACCTGCCACGGCCCTTCCAGCCGGGCCTCACCAGCGGGCGGCAGGCCCAGGGCCTTGAGCCATTGCGCGAAAGGGCGTTGCCGGGCGCTGTGCAGGCTGGCGAGCAGGCGGGTGCTGCTGTGTTCGCCGAAGCCGGCAATGTTAGCAAGCTCGGCGGCATCGAGGGTCATCCAATCCAGCAATCCGTCGAGTCGTCCGGCGGCCAGCAGCTTTTCCCAGGTGCCCGGGCCGACGTGGGGCAGGGCAAGCCCTTGTTTGCCGCTGAGCCAGCCCAGTCGTGCGAGGAACTGGCTTTCACAGCCGGCTGTCGGTTGCCAGCAACTCAAGAAGTGGTAATCGGTTTGCGCAGGGGCGTTGAGGTCCTGCCGCTCGACGCTGCGCAGCACGACGCTGTCGAGCCGTGGGATGGTCAGCCCGGCCAGGCTGATGGCGACCCGGTCGCCGGGACGAATGTCCATCTCCTCCCAACGCTGGAGGGAACTGACACTTACCCGGCGAATCCACCGGTCGTCGAGCCGGATGCGTTCAAGCTCCAGTACGGGCGTGATGCGCCCGGTACGACCGACTTTGAAGTGCACCTTGCGCACTTCGGCCAGCGCCTGGGCATACGGGTATTTCCAGGCGACGCTCCAGAATGGCGCCCTGGCTTGCCAGCGGTCGGCGGGTGGGCGGCGGCTCAGGCGCAGGACGATCCCGTCGCTGGCGAATGGCAGCGGTGTGCGGTACCAGTGATCGCGCCACTGCTCGGCATCGGCCAATGTCCGCACAGGTTGGTTGTAGTCGAGGGTGTCGGCGAAACCCAACTCCCTCAGAGCGGCCATTCGCTCGGGCAGGGTGTCCGGTCCGTCAGGCCACTCCCAGACAAACAGGCCGATATATATCCCATCGTGCACCGTCAAGCTGCCGCGTGCCATCAAACCCGCCATGGTGCCCCGGGCGTTCACACTGCCATTGTTGGCTTGGACATGATCCAGCAGGCGCCAGTACAGCTCGCCCTGAACGACAAGGTCCACAGGCTGGCGGAGTCGATGCGGGATGGCGGCGATCTTGCGCGCATTCGTGGTCCAGTCGTGCCCTTGGACGCCATCGCCACGGCTGATTGCCTGATGCAGGTGACCCTTGCGGTAGACCAGGGTTACCGCCACGCCGTCGACCTTCGGCTGGACCCAGACGTCCTCTCGACCGTGCAGCCAGGTCCCCACAGCCTCGGCATCCTTCAATTTTTCCAGGCCGGTATGGACGACGGGGTGCGGCAGTTTTCCGCCCGCTGAGCCCAGGGGATCGTCGGGCGCCGCGAGGTTGAAGCAACTGCGCCATTGGCCCAACTGTGCGCGGGACTGATCATACAGTTCGTCGGCCACCAGCGATTGGCCGAGGCGGTGATAGCTGTCGTCCCAGGTGTCGATTTGCTGTTGCAGCGCGGCGATCTCGGCCCGGGCGCGTTCAGCGGGCCAGTCGGGACAGGGCGCGGCGAGCGCAGGAATGGCAATGAAGACAAGACAGGCGAGTGCATACAAAAACGGTGGCATCGAAGCATCCTTGCTGGGTTGAGTACTGAAGGCTAGCCACCGTCCCGGAAGTTGCGAGGCCCGGAGCGTTACCGGATTTTGCGGAGCCTGGTGGCAAAATCGCGGCGGTACAGTGCGGGGCGATTTAGCCGCGCAACTGTGCCTTGTCCTCGGCAACGGCCGGCGCAGAATGGGCTTTCGATTCGCCGCTGCCTGGAATGCTCCCGATGGAACTGTCGACGCTCGCTGTTTTCATCCCGGCCTGCTTTGCGCTGAACATGGCGCCGGGGCCGAACAACCTGCTGTCCATCAGTAACGCCTCACGTTATGGCTTCGTCCGGGCGTGCAGTGGCGGCATTGGTCGATTGCTGGCATTTGCGATCATGATCGCCCTGGCAGCGGTGGGGCTTACCGCGGTGCTGCACACCTCGGAGTTGCTGTTCCTGGGGATCAAGCTCGTCGGTGCCGGTTACCTGTTCTATTTGGCGGTGCAATTGTGGCGGGCCCAGCCCGAGGCCGGCAGTGAAGCCGCGGTCGCGTCGATGAGCCGGGCCGGCCTGGCGCGCCAGGAGTTCCTGGTGGCGATCGGCAATCCGAAGGCGATCCTGTTGTTTACCGCGTTCCTGCCGCAATTCGTCGACCGTACAGGCACCGTCACTCAACAATTCGCCGTGCTGGGTGGTTTGTTCCTGGCACTGGAGTGCATCGCCATCGGCTTGTATTGCTACATGGGCATTTACGCGCGACGGCTGTTCGCCCGGCCTAGTGGCAAGCGCCTGTTCAATCGGATGTGTGCGGGGCTGCTCGCCAGTGCGGCTTCGTTTTTGCTGGTGGCACGGCGGGCTTGAATTCGATGACCAGCCCAGTGGCGAGGGAGCTTGCTCCCGCTGGGTTGCGTTGTAGGAGCTGTCGAGTGCAACGAGGCTGCGATCTTTCTCCGGACACTTGAGTCTCAAGCGAAAGATCAAAAGATCGCAGCCTTCGGCAGCTCCTACAGAGCCCAGCGGGAGCAAGCTCCCTCGCCACAAAAGCATGAAAACACAAAGGCATGAAAAAGCCCCTGGCGACCGAGTCGCCAGGGGCTTTTCTTTACCCGCCGGTATTACAGGCCGGCAGCGGCGCGCAGGGAGTCGGCGCGGTCGGTTTTTTCCCAGGTGAAGGTGGTGAAGGTATCGTCACCCACGGTCTTGGTCTGCGGCGTACGACCGAAGTGGCCATAGGCGGCGGTCTCCTGGTACATCGGGTGCAGCAGGTCGAGCATGGTGGTGATGGCGTATGGACGCAGGTCGAACACTTCACGGACCAGGTTGATGATCTTGTCATCGCCGATCTTGCCGGTGCCGAAGGTATTCAGCGAGATCGACGTAGGCTGGGCCACGCCAATGGCGTAGGACACCTGGATCTCGCAGCGCTCGGCGAGGCCGGCGGCGACGATGTTCTTGGCGACATAACGACCGGCGTAGGCCGCCGAACGGTCAACCTTCGATGGGTCCTTGCCGGAGAACGCGCCGCCGCCGTGACGGGCCATGCCGCCGTAGCTGTCGACGATGATCTTGCGACCGGTCAGGCCGCAGTCGCCCACCGGGCCGCCGATGATGAACTGGCCGGTCGGGTTGATGTGGAACTGGGTGTCCTTGGACAGCAACTCGGCAGGCAGCACGTGCTTGACGATCAGTTCCATCACGCCCTCGCGCAGGTCTTTGTAGGACACATCGGGGTTGTGCTGGGTCGACAGGACAACGGCATCGATACCCACCACCTTGCCGCCTTCGTAACGGCAGGTCACCTGGGACTTGGCGTCCGGGCGCAGCCAAGGCAGCAGGCCGGATTTACGGGCCTCGGCCTGGCGTTGAACCAACTGGTGCGAGAAGGTGATCGGGGCCGGCATCAGCACGTCGGTCTCGTTGCTGGCGTAGCCGAACATCAGGCCCTGGTCGCCGGCACCCTGGTCTTCCGGCTTGGCCCGGTCAACGCCTTGGTTGATGTCGGGGGACTGCTTGCCGATGATGTTCATCACGCCGCAGGTCGCGCCGTCGAAGCCGACGTCGGAGCTGTTGTAGCCAATGCCCAGGATCACGTCGCGGACGATCTGTTCCAGGTCGACCCAGGCCGAAGTAGTGACTTCGCCGGCGATGATCGCCACGCCCGTTTTCACCAGAGTCTCGCACGCCACGCGGGCGAACTTGTCTTCAGCAATGATGGCGTCCAGCACCGCATCAGAAATCTGGTCGGCGATTTTGTCCGGATGCCCTTCAGACACGGACTCGGAGGTGAAAAGGGAGTATTCGCTCATCTCGATGTTTTCCTACAAGTTACCGTTGGTGAGTGTCGCCAGTCGGCCGCTGAAAGTGGCGGACCTGGATCTGGAAACCATTACGTAAGCCTACATAGAGGCTTTCCCCGGGCACGAGGCCCGCAGCGGTGGCCCAGCGGGCCAGGTCGTCCTGTTCGAAACCGAGCCAGAGATCGCCACAGGCCTCCCTGGCCCAGCTCTGGTTGTGACTGCATAACTCCGTCACCAGCAGGCTGCCGCCCGGTTGCAGCAGGGCGGCCATGTGCCTGAGTGCATCGGCCGGCGCGGCGAAATGATGAAGCACCATGTTCAATACTACGCAGTCGGCCTGCAGGCTCATGCCATCCAGGGCGTCGGCCAGTTGCAGGCTGACGTTAGCCAGGGCCTCGCGTTCACACACCTGGCGCGCCAGCTCAAGCATGGCCGGGCTGTTGTCCAGCGCCGTCACCTGGCTGAAGCGTCGCGCCAGCTCCGGCAGAAAGGCGCCATCGCCGGGGCCGACTTCGATCGCCGTGGCCGTGGCTTCGAAGCTTAGTTTATCGAGCAGCGCCACGACGCTTTCGCGGTATTGCGGCAGTCCGGCGATCAGGTCTTGCTGGGCGCGGAATTTCTCGGCGACCCGGGCGAAAAAGTCCTGGCTGGCGGCGGCCCGTTGCCCGTGTACCTGGGCGATGCGAGCCTGCACGTCCGTCGGCAGGTTCAGCGCGTCCACTTCGTCCAGCAGCGCGGCGTGCAACTTGCCGCCCAGCAGGTCGGTGTGGGGCAGGGCGCGGCGATAGAAAATGGCGTTGCCTTCCCGGCGGGTCGCCACCAGGTCAGCCTGGGCCAGGACCTTGAGGTGGTGGCTCATGCCGGACTGGCCGATGCCGAAGATCTGCGCCAGTTCCAGCACGCCGAACGAGTCGTTGGCCAGGGCGCGCAATACATTGAGCCGCAACGGATCGCCGCCGGCCTTGCAAAGGGCCGCCAGTTCATCGCAGTCGTCATGGCGAATGGACGGCGCAGGTAAGTTCATAGTGCGGCAGTCTGTTTCATAGTGGGGCAGTCTAGTGAGGGGTTTGGATCATCGCAAGTTCAATATCAAAAAGTTTTGATATTGGTGGATAAATGGCACTTCCCAACCTGTGCTTGACTCTACAAGCCATCAGCGGAAAGGTTTCACCTGGCTAATGCGACTTTATCCACCGGAAAAACGCCCAAGGATGACTATCTGTCATTGCCCCGGGGCGGGTGGGTGAGGGAAAATGCTCGCCTTTTTTCAGTTCCATTTTTATTCATTCTCGATTCAATACCCGCAGGAGAACAGCGATGCCCAGCCGTCGTGAGCGTGCCAATGCCATTCGTGCCCTCAGCATGGATGCCGTGCAGAAAGCCAACAGCGGCCATCCCGGTGCCCCCATGGGTATGGCGGATATCGCCGAGGTGCTTTGGCGCGACTACCTCAAGCACAGCCCGAGCAACCCAGCCTTCGCCGACCGTGACCGTTTCGTACTGTCCAACGGTCACGGCTCGATGTTGATCTACTCGCTGCTGCACCTGACCGGCTACGACCTGTCGATCGATGACCTGAAGAACTTCCGTCAACTGCACAGCCGCACCCCGGGCCACCCGGAATACGGCTACACCCCAGGCGTGGAAACCACCACCGGTCCATTGGGCCAGGGTTTGGCCAACGCCGTAGGTTTTGCATTGGCAGAAAAAGTCCTGGCGGCGCAATTCAACCGCCCCGGCCATAACGTCGTCGATCACCACACCTACGTATTCCTGGGTGATGGCTGCATGATGGAAGGCATTTCCCATGAAGTCGCCTCCCTGGCCGGCACCCTGGGCCTGGACAAGCTGATCGCCTTCTATGACGACAACGGCATCTCCATCGATGGCGAAGTCGAAGGCTGGTTCACCGACGACACTCCCAAGCGTTTCGAAGCCTACAACTGGCTGGTGATCCGCAACGTCGACGGCCACGATCCGGAAGAGATCAAGACCGCCATCGAGACCGCCCGCAAAAGCGCCCAGCCGACCCTGATCTGCTGCAAGACCACCATCGGTTTCGGCTCGCCGAACAAACAAGGCAAGGAAGACTGCCACGGCGCGCCACTGGGTGCCGAGGAAATCGCCCTGACCCGCGCCGCGTTGAAGTGGAACCATGGCCCGTTCGAAATCCCGGCCAACATTTATGCCGAGTGGGATGCCAAGGAAAAAGGTCGCGCGGTCGAAGCCGAATGGGATCAGCGTTTCGCTGCGTATTCCGCCGAATTCCCTGAGCTGGCCAATGAGCTGGTGCGTCGCCTCAGCGGCGAGCTGCCGGCCGACTTCGCCGAAAAAGCCTCGGCGTACATCGCTGAAGTCGCCGCCAAGGGCGAAACCATCGCCAGCCGCAAGGCCAGCCAGAACACCCTGAACGCCTTCGGCCCATTGTTGCCGGAACTGCTGGGCGGTTCGGCCGACCTGGCCGGTTCCAACCTGACCCTGTGGAAAGGCTGCAAAGGCGTCAGCGCTGAAGATGCCAGCGGCAACTACATGTACTACGGCGTTCGCGAGTTCGGCATGAGCGCGATCATGAACGGCGTGGCGTTGCACGGCGGCCTGGTGCCTTACGGCGCGACCTTTCTGATGTTCATGGAATACGCCCGCAACGCCGTGCGCATGTCGGCGCTGATGAAAAAACGCATCCTGTATGTGTTCACCCACGACTCCATCGGCCTGGGCGAAGACGGCCCGACTCACCAGCCGATTGAGCAACTGGCGAGCCTGCGTTGCACGCCGAACCTGGACACCTGGCGCCCATGCGATGCCGTGGAATCGGCGGTGGCCTGGAAACACGCCATCGAGCGCAACGACGGTCCATCGGCGCTGATCTTCTCCCGCCAGAACCTGCAGCACCAGAACCGCGATGCCGACCAGATCGGCGACATCGCTCGTGGCGGCTATGTGCTCAAGGACTGCATCGGCGAGCCTGAGCTGATCCTGATCGCCACCGGTTCTGAAGTCGGCCTGGCCGTCCAGGCCTACGACAAGCTGACCGAGCAGGGCCGCAACGTGCGCGTAGTGTCCATGCCTTGCACCAGCGTGTTCGATGCCCAGGATGCCGGCTACAAGCAAGCGGTGTTGCCGCTGCAGGTCAGTGCGCGGATCGCCATCGAGGCTGCTCACGCCGATTACTGGTACAAGTACGTGGGCCTGGAAGGTCGTGTGATCGGCATGACCACCTACGGCGAATCGGCGCCTGCGCCGGCGCTGTTCGAGGAATTCGGTTTCACCCTGGAAAACATCCTGGGTCAGGCTGAAGAGCTGCTGGAAGACTGATCCGAAAGTTGCGTCGTCTGAACTGACGCCTTCGCGAGCAAGCTCGCTCCCACATTTGGAATGCAATCCCATGTGGGAGCGAGCTTGCTCGCGATAGCGCCAGTCCAGGCCATGCAGGATTGAAGGATTCACCCCGCTAATCGAGAACCCCATGCCCCAACCGCGTCCCTACAAAGTTGCACTCAACGGCTACGGCCGGATAGGTCGTTGCGTCCTGCGTGCGTTGTTCGAACGGGGGGCCAAGGCCGGTTTCGAGATTGTGGCGATCAATGACCTGGCCGACATGGCCAGTATCGAATACCTGACACGCTTCGACTCCACCCACGGCCGGTTTCCCGGCGAAGTGCGGGTCGAGGGCGATTGTCTGCATATTAATGGCGACTGCGTGAAGGTCTTGCGCAGCGCCACCCCCGAAGGCATCGATTGGGCGTCCCTGGATGTGGATTTGGTGCTCGAGTGCTCCGGCGCCTACCACACCCGCGAAGACGGCCAGCGTTTTCTCGCTGCCGGCGCGCCACGGGTGTTGTTCTCCCAGCCGATGGCCAGTGAAGCGGACGTGGACGCCACCATCGTCTACGGCGTGAACCAGGATTGCCTGACCGGCGAAGAGCTGCTGGTGTCCAACGCGTCCTGCACCACCAACTGCGGCGTGCCGCTGTTGCGCCTGCTGGACCAGGCCATTGGCCTGGAATACGTGTCGATCACCACCATTCACTCGGCGATGAACGACCAGCCGGTGATCGACGCTTACCACCATGAGGACTTGCGCCGCACCCGTTCGGCGTTCCAATCGGTGATTCCGGTGTCCACTGGTCTGGCGCGCGGCATCGAACGGCTGTTGCCGGAACTTGCGGGGCGAATTCAGGCCAAAGCCGTGCGGGTGCCGACGGTCAACGTGTCCTGTCTCGACATTACGATGCAGACCGTGAGCGATACCGACGCCACCGAGGTCAACCGGATCCTGCGCGAAGCCGCCACCAGCGGTCCGCTCAAAGGCCTTCTGGCCTACACCGAGTTGCCTCATGCCAGTTGTGATTTTAACCATGACCCACATTCGGCCGTCGTCGATGCCAGCCAGACCCGTGTTTCCGGGCCTCGGCTTGTGAACATCCTGGCCTGGTTCGACAACGAATGGGGGTTTGCCAACCGAATGCTGGACGTTGCCGAGCATTACCTGCAAACCGCTTCTAAAAAACCTGCTCTCTAAACAGTTACCCAGGAATTGCGACCCATGACCGTGTTGAAGATGTCCGACCTCGATCTGCAAGGTAAGCGCGTACTGATCCGCGAAGACCTCAACGTCCCCGTCAAGGACGGTGTTGTCACCAGCGACGCGCGCATCCTGGCCTCGCTGCCGACCATCAAGCTGGCCTTGGAAAAAGGCGCGGCCGTGATGGTCTGCTCCCACCTGGGCCGTCCGACCGAAGGCGAGTTCTCGGCGGAAAACAGCCTCAAGCCTGTGGCCGATTACCTGAGCCGTGCCCTGGGCCGTGAAGTGCCATTGGTCGCTGACTACCTGGGCGGCGTGGACGTGAAAGCCGGCGATGTCGTGCTGTTTGAAAACGTGCGCTTCAACAAGGGCGAGAAAAAGAACGCCGACGAACTGGCCCAGCAATACGCCGCCCTGTGCGACGTGTTCGTGATGGACGCGTTCGGCACCGCCCACCGTGCCGAGGGCTCGACCCACGGCGTGGCGAAGTTCGCCAAAGTCGCCGCCGCGGGCCCGTTGCTGGCTGCCGAGCTGGACGCACTGGGCAAGGCCCTGGGCTCCCCGGCCCAGCCGATGGCCGCCATCGTTGCCGGCTCCAAGGTCTCCACCAAGCTGGACGTGCTCAACAGCCTGAGCCAGGTCTGCAACCAGTTGATCGTCGGTGGCGGCATCGCCAACACCTTCCTCGCCGCTGCGGGTCACCCGGTCGGTAAATCCCTGTACGAACCGGACCTGCTGAACACCGCTCGGGAAATCGCCGCCAAGGTCAGCGTACCGTTGCCAGTGGACGTGGTCGTGGCCAAGGAGTTCGCAGAAAGCGCCACTGCCACCGTCAAGCTGATCGATGACGTAGCCGAGGACGACATGATCCTCGACATCGGCCCGCAAACCGCAGCCAACTTCGCCGAACTGCTGAAATCTTCCAAGACCATCCTGTGGAACGGCCCGGTCGGCGTGTTCGAGTTCGACCAGTTCGGCAACGGCACCAAGGTGCTGGCCCAGGCCATTGCCGAAAGCGCTGCGTTCTCCATCGCCGGTGGCGGCGACACCTTGGCGGCCATCGACAAATATGGCGTGGCCGAGCAGATCTCCTACATTTCTACTGGCGGTGGCGCATTCCTCGAGTTCGTCGAAGGCAAAGTGTTGCCAGCCGTGGAAGTCCTGGAAAGCCGGGCCAAGGCCTGAAGCTGCATTGACCAGGCAAAGGAGTGTTCTGATGGTCAAGACGATCCCGTTGCTGTTGGCGGCGACGATGCTGGTGGCCTGCTCAAGCGGCCCGCAGGCTCCGGCCTCGCAACCCGGCACGCCGGCGCCCGAAGACGGCTGTTATCAGGCCGACTGGCAGGCCGAGACCAACCCGGTGCTGAACAAGCGTTCCGGACCGGACGGCCTGGACAAATACGAGACGCAAACCCCGACCAAGGAACATGGTTGTCCTTGACGGGTCTGACTCTTAACTCATGGCTGGCGGCGTGTGCCGTCCGTCGAGGAACACGGATGAAAGGCTTGATCGCCGTCGTGGCGTTGGCATTGCTGGGCGGTTGTGCGCAGTTGGACTTTTTGCACACGTCCGAACCTGTTGAAGGTTGGACGACCTGGACCTGTGACAGCGAGGCCAAGGTGCTCTGGCGCTACACCGACACCGCCCACAAGGAAGTCGATGTACGCCTGGGCGGCGCCGATAAGGTTTATCGCCTCAAGCTTGAACCGGGTGCTGAAGGTTCACTGTACAGCGATGACATGCTGGCGTTTCACGTCAAGGGTGAGGAAGGCCTGGTTTATTGGGTCGCCACCAATGATTTGATTGGGCGCGGCTGCAAGGCCGAGTGACAAGATTGATCCACACGGATCCAGAGGCTGGAACAGAACCCATGTGGGAGCGAGCTTGCTCACGATAGCGGTGTAGCAGGCGACAGTGATGTTGCATGTGCCGCCCTCATCGCGAGCAAGCTCGCTCCCACAGGGATTGCGTCAGTATCTGGGTTTAGCGATACCGAACACGCAGACCGGGACCGACCCCCGATCCGCAATGACTTGAATAGCCGCCGCCGCTCCGGCAGGCTGGCACGATTAACGACCCTCGACCGGGAGAGAGACACAATGGCACTTATCAGCATGCGTCAGATGCTGGACCACGCAGCCGAGTTCGGCTACGGCGTTCCAGCCTTTAACGTCAACAACCTTGAGCAGATGCGCGCCATCATGGAAGCCGCTGACAAGACTGACTCTCCGGTGATCGTCCAGGCTTCGGCCGGTGCCCGCAAATACGCTGGCGCGCCGTTCCTGCGTCACCTGATCCTGGCTGCGATCGAAGAATTCCCGCACATCCCGGTGTGCATGCACCAGGACCACGGCACCAGCCCGGACGTCTGCCAGCGTTCCATCCAGCTGGGCTTCAGCTCGGTGATGATGGACGGTTCCCTCGGCGAAGACGGCAAGACCCCGACCGACTACGAGTACAACGTACGCGTCACCCAGCAGACCGTCGCCATGGCCCACGCCTGCGGCGTGTCGGTGGAAGGCGAACTGGGTTGCCTGGGTTCGTTGGAAACCGGCATGGCCGGTGAAGAAGACGGCATCGGCGCCGAAGGCGTGCTGGACCACAGCCAGATGCTGACCGATCCGGAAGAAGCGGCGGACTTCGTCAAGAAGACCCAGGTCGACGCCCTGGCCATCGCCATCGGCACCAGCCACGGCGCCTACAAGTTCACCAAGCCGCCAACCGGCGACGTGCTGGCGATCGACCGCATCAAGGAAATCCACAAGCGCATCCCGAACACCCACCTGGTGATGCACGGTTCTTCCTCGGTTCCACAAGAGTGGCTGGCGATCATCAACCAGTACGGTGGCGACATCAAGGAAACCTACGGCGTGCCGGTTGAGGAAATCGTCGAAGGCATCAAGTACGGCGTGCGCAAGGTCAACATCGATACCGATCTGCGTCTGGCTTCTACTGGTGCCATGCGTCGTTTGATGGCGACCAACCCGAGCGAGTTTGATCCGCGTAAGTTCTTCGGTGCGACCGTGACGGCGATGCGTGATGTGTGTATTGCGCGTTATGAGGCGTTTGGTACTGCGGGTAATGCTTCCAAGATCAAGCCGATCTCTCTGGAGGCTATGTATCAGCGGTATCTGAAAGGTGAGTTGAACGCTAAGGTTAATTGATGTTTTAGCGTTGTGAGAAAACCCGCAGTGATGCGGGTTTTTTTATGTTTGGGATTTGGGGGTATATCCGTTTTTTGGGTAACGGCTGCTTATGGTTCCGCCCTTACGGCGGCTCACTTTTGAGAAGCGCAAAAGTAAGCAAAACGCTTTTGCCCCACCACTCGGTGCCTCGCTAGGGCTCGGCATGCCCTCACTCCGGCATTGCTCCGTGGGCCCGCCGCGAAGGGCCATCCATGGCCCAGCGCGGCTATCCCGGCATCCATGCCGGGATGCCCACTGCGCAATGCCTGCGTTCGGCCATCGTGGTTAACGGGGCGCCGAGATCAACGTCCACCACGAGGCGGCCTGATAGCCGACCTGGCTCTTGGTGAGATCGCGTTCCTCCTGTGGGAGCGAGCTTGCTCGCGAAAGCGTAGGGTCAGTTTGAGGTGATGTTGGATACCACAAGCTTTTTGGGAGCGGCACGGTCCTGTGGCGAGGGAGCTTGCTCCCGCTGGGTCGCGCAGCGGCCCCCAAAAGCGATGAGCGCTGCGCACTCAAGCGGGAGCAAGCTCCCTCGCCACAAAAGCTGCCCAGCCATCACGCCACAGATTGATCAACGGTAAACCTTGTGGGAGCGAGCTTGCTCGCGATAGCGGTGGTTCAGTCACATGGATGCTGGGTTTGTCGGCCTCTTCGCGAGCAGGCTCGCTCCCACAATAGGATCGAGGCACGGCCGAAGAGCCAGGTCGGCTGCTAGGCCGCCTCGCGAGCAAGCTTTGCTCCCACAGGTCCTGCTCAAACAGATCTGATGGGTGTACGACCGGGAGAGCCAGGTCGGCTACTAGGCCGCCTCGGAAAGGACGTTGATCTCGGCGCCCCGTTAACCACGCTGGCCGAACGCAGGCATTGTGGAGTGGGCAACCCGGCATGGATGCCGGGTTAGCCGCGCTGGGCCATGGATGGCCCTTCGCGGCGGGCCCACGGAGCAATGCCGGAGTGAGGGCACA
>NZ_JBFREY010000010.1:0-167760 GCF_052114545.1 Pseudomonas sp. KB_12
ATTGGAACCACCTGATCCCATCCCGAACTCAGCAGTGAAACGATGCATCGCCGATGGTAGTGTGGGGTTTCCCCATGTGAGAGTAGGTCATCGTCAAGATTAAATTCCGAAACCCCTATCTGCTGATGCAGGTAGGGGTTTTGTTTTTATCCCCAGGAAAGTCTGCGAAAGCTCGTGATAAATTTGCACAGTTATTTCCGAGCCGGAGCACTAGAATAGCCCCACCTTAGCTGAGCCAGAGCTGTTTATGCCCGATCCGTCAGACATTGATAGGTTGTCAGATCTGCCCCTGAGCGATCTGGTGGCGTGTCATGAGTGCGACCTGTTGATGCGCAAGCCTCAGCTGGCCCATGGTGAAAAAGCCGAGTGCCCCCGTTGTGGCTATGAGCTCTATGCTCACCGGTACAATGTAGTTGAACGCAGCCTTGCCTTGGTTATCGCGGCCCTGCTGTTATATGTGCCGGCCAACTTCTTACCCATCATGGAACTCAATCTGCTCGGGCAGTCCTCCCAGGACACCGTTTGGAGTGGGGTGGTCGGCCTGTTTGATACCGGCATGCAAGGCATCGCGGCAGTGGTGTTCCTATGCAGCATGGGCATTCCACTACTCAAGTTGCTCTGTCAGTTGGTGGTGCTGTTGTCCATTCGCTTGGACTTTGGCCGTAGTTACGGTTTGTTGCTGTATCGCATTTATCACCATCTACGAGACTGGGGAATGCTTGAGGTCTACCTCATGGGCGTGCTGGTGGCCATCGTCAAGTTGGCAGACATGGCGGCCATGACCATAGGCCTTGGCCTGGTGTGCTTCATCAGTTTGTTGCTGGTCCAGGTCTGGCTGGAGGTGGTGATGTCACCCCATCAGATCTGGCAGGCGTTATCAGGAGAAGATGCCCATGCGGGCGATTGATGCAGGGATTCTGATCTGTACGGAGTGCCACGAGTTGAATCGGCAGGATGCTGAGGCCGACAACCAAACCTGTACTCGCTGCGGCGCGCTGGTTCACCCCCGTCGCCCGAACAGCTTGATGCGGACCTGGGCATTGTTGATCACGGCCGCGATTCTTTATATTCCGGCCAACATGTTGCCGATCATGACTATCAACTCGCTGGGCAAGGGCGCCCCGAGCACCATCATGGCTGGCGTCATCGAGCTGGTTCAACACGGCATGATTCCTATTGCCGCCGTGGTGTTCATCGCCAGCATCGTTGTACCCACTTTCAAACTGGTGGGCATCGCCTTGTTGTTGTTTTCCGTTCAGCGGCATCAGCCTATGTCGGCGCAGCAACGCATCCTTATGTACCGTTTCATCGAGTTCATTGGTCGCTGGTCGATGCTGGATATTTTCGTGATCGCCATTTTGGTGGCCGTGGTGAATTTCGGACGGCTCGCCAGTGTCGAAGCCGGTCTCGGCGCGATCGCTTTCGCCAGCGTAGTGATTTTGACAATGATTGCCGCAGTAACCTTCGATCCCCGACTGATTTGGGATAACACGGAGTCGGATGACGACCATGACTGATTTGCCTACCGCTAAAACTCGACCGGCTTCGAACTGGTCGGCCATCTGGGTCCTGCCGTTGATTGCCTTGATCATCGGCGGCTGGCTCGGCTGGCGGGCTTATAACGAGACCGGAATCGAGATCAATGTGCGCTTTGAGAGCGGCGAAGGCATCCAGGTCAACAAAACCGAAGTCGTCTACAAAGGGATGACGGTCGGCAAAGTGACGGCCCTTACCCTCGATGACGAAGGCAGCTCCAAGGGAGTGGTCGCGACCATCGAGATGAACAAGGACGTCGAGCAATACCTCAAGACCGGAACACGTTTCTGGCTGGTCAAGCCGAGCGTGAGCCTGGCCGGGATCACGGGTCTGGAAACCCTGGTATCGGGTAACTATGTGGCTATCAGCCCAGGAGAAGGGGAGTCGACCCGTAAATTCAAGGCCCTGGCCGAAGAGCCGCCGCTGTCGGACGCCAAGCCGGGTTTGCACCTGACCCTCAAGGCTGATCGGTTGGGGTCGCTGAACCGTGGCAGCCCGGTGTTCTACAAACAGATCCAGGTCGGTCAGGTGAAGAGCTACCTGCTGTCCGAGGATCAGAGCAAGGTCGAAATCAAAATCTTCATCGAGCCGACCTATGCCAACCTGGTGCGCAAACACACGCGTTTCTGGAACGCCAGTGGCATCAGCATCGATGCCAACCTCTCGGGCGTCAAAGTGCGCAGCGAGTCCCTGGCCAGCATCGTGGCCGGAGGGATTGCCTTCGCCACGCCGGAAAGCCGCCAGGATAGCCCGCCGACGGACCCAAGCCTGCCGTTCCGTCTTTACGAAGACTTTGACGCCGCCGCGGCGGGCATTCGAGTGAAGGTCAAGCTCAGCGATTTCGAAGGGTTGCAGGCCGGTCGTACGCCGGTCATGTACAAAGGTATCCAGGTCGGCAGCCTGAAGAATCTCAAGGTCGATCCGGACCTGGCCAGCGCCACGGCTGAATTGACCCTGGACCCCTTGGCCGAAGATTACCTGGTAACCGGCACGCAGTTCTGGGTCGTCAAGCCATCGATCTCGCTGGCGGGTATTACCGGCCTGGAAGCGTTGGTCAAGGGCAACTACATTGCCGTGCGACCGGGTGACAAGGGCGGCGCGCCGCAACGCGAGTTCGAAGCCCGGGCAAAAGCTCCACCGCTGGACTTGCGTTCCCCGGGGCTGCACTTGGTCCTGCTGACCGAAAACCTCGGATCGCTGGAGGTCGGCAGTCCGATTCTCTACAAGCAGGTCAAGGTCGGGTCGGTGCAGAGCTATCAGTTCTCCCGCAAGAAGAAGCAGCTGATCATTGGTGTGCACATCGAGAAAGAATACGAAGGGCTGGTCAACGGCTCGACACGTTTCTGGAACGCCAGTGGCATCACCCTTACGGGCGGTTTGACGGGCGGGATCCAGGTCAAGAGCGAGTCCCTGCAAAGCCTGATGGCCGGCGGGATTGCCTTCGAAACTCCGGAACCGAATGTGCCGCTGAAAAGACGTATTCCACGTTTCCGCCTGTTCGCCGATCACGAAGCCGCACAACAGCGCGGCACTGAGATCACGATCAAGGTCGATCGCGCCGATGGTTTGCGCAGTGGTACGCCGATCCGGTTCAAAGGGTTGGATGTGGGCAAGATCGAGGATGTTGATCTCAGCGCCGATATGCAATCGGTGCTACTCACGGCGCGTATCACCGAAGTGCCCGAGCGCATCGCCCGGGTCGGGTCCCAATTCTGGGTGGTCAAGCCGGAGTTGGGGTTGATGAAGACCTCCAACCTGGAAACGCTGGTAACCGGCCAATACATTGAGGTGCAGCCTTCGGCGAAAAACCTCGGGCCGCAGAAAAGCTTCGTGGCCCTGGCCAACCCACCGGAAAGCGCTGTGCCCGAAGCGGGATTGAGCCTGGTGCTGAGCGCGGCCCGCCGTGGTTCGTTGAAGATCGGCGTACCGGTGACCTACCGCGAGATTACGGTGGGCAAGGTCACTGGTTATGAACTGGGCCAGACCGCGGACCGGGTGCTGATCCATATCCTGATCGAGTCCAAGTATGCGCCGCTGGTGCGCAGTGGCACACGTTTCTGGAATAGCAGTGGCTTCGGTCTGGACTTCGGTCTGTTCAAGGGCGCGACGGTGCGCACCGAGTCGCTTGAAACGCTTATCCAGGGCGGCATTGCGTTTGCAACGCCGGATGGCGAACGAATGGGCAATCCGGCTCGACCGGAGCAGACTTTCCCGCTGTTCGACAAGTTTGAAGATGAATGGCTGACCTGGGCGCCGAAGATCAGTCTTGGCAACAAGTAGTTGTGGTGCTATCGCGAGCAAGCTCGCTCCCACAGGGATGCAGGATCGTTCATCCAAAGCATTCCCATGTGGGAGCGAGCTTGCTCGCGATGAGGCCATCCTCGCATTGAAGACTCAAAACCAGCGCAATAAAAAAGGCCGCGATCCAATGGATCGCGGCCTTTTTCATGTCCGGCTATTCACCTCACACCGGATCCAGCTCCGGCTCGTCGGCCTGGACATTCACCGTGGCCTTCACTGCATCGTGACGACGGATGTACTTCCAGTCCGCTTCGTCGATGTAGATACCGTTCGGCCCGCTGCCGCCTTCCAGGTCGATGGCGACACTGGCGCAGACTTGCGGCTTCACACTGGCCAGGATCGGCACGAAGCCCAGTTGCAGGCTGGTTTCCAGCAGTGCGGCCTGGTTTTTCTCGTCGATGTCCGCGGCTTCGTCCAGGTAGTACGGCAGGCGCACGCGGCCGGCCTGTTCGCGGTCCATCAGGTGCAGCAACAAGTACATGTTGGTCAGCGCCTTGATGGTCATGGTGGTGCCGTTGGACGCCGCGCCGTCGATGTCGGTGTGGATCACTGGCTGGCCGTTGACCTTGGTGATCTCGAACGCCAGTTCAAACAGGTCCTTGAGGCCGAGCTGGTTGTGGTTCGCCGCCACCAGCCGCGCCAGGTATTCCTTGGCTTCTTCGTTCTTGTTGTCCTGCTCGGCGCTCTGGCTGAGGTCGAACACCGACAGAGTCTCGCCTTCCTCGTACTGGCCGGCGCTGTGGATGATCTGGTCGATGTGCTTGAGCGCTTCCTTGTTCGGCGCCAGGACGATCCGGAAGCTCTGCAGGTTGGACACCTGACGCTTGTTGATCTCGCGGTTGAACAGCGCCAGTTGGTGCTCGAGGCTGTCGTAGTCGCTGCGGATGTTGCGCAGGGTCCGGGCGATGTCGGTCACCGCCGCACGGCGCGCCTTGCCCAGGGTCAGGGCTTCGTCGGTGCGGTGGGCATAGGCGTTGATCAGCAGTTGCAGGCGTCGCTCCATGTCGTCTTCGCTGTCGAACTTGGCCACGCCCTTGAGGCGCACCTGGGCATACAGCGCTTCGATCTGGCCGTCGGCCCGCAGCAGCCCTTGCCAGCTGTCCTGGTAGTCATTGAGCAGCGGCAGCAGGTTGTCCATGGAGTCGTCGACCGGGTCCATGAACGGCGTGCCGAAGGGCAGGTCCGCCGGCAGCAATTGACGACGGCGCAGGGCGTCGTCGAGGGTGCGTTGCTTGGCTTCCATGTCGGCGATCTGCCGGCCCACCAACTGCAACTTGGCGGACAACTGCTGGACGCGTTCGGTGAAGGCATCGCTGGAGCGCTTGAGTTCGTCCTGGGCGGCTTCCATCTGCGCCAATTGCTCGAGCTTCTCGCCTTCTTCGGCACTCAGGGTCTGGCTGCGACGGAAGTCTTCCAGGGCTTTCTGCGCATCCAGGACCTGCTGGTACAGCGCCTCGGTCTGGGTCTTGCTCGCGGCGCGGTCGGCGGCCACGGCTTGCTGGGTCTTGAGCTGCTTGAGTTCTTTTTCCAGGCGTTCTTTCTGGTCGCGCAACGCGGCACGGTCGGCCAGGGCTTGCAGGGCAGGCGGCTCGATGTGGGACAGGTCGATGGACAGGCCCGGCACTTCGAAACGCTCGCCCTTGAAGCCGTCGAGGATCAGTTCCATGGATTTGACCCACTCGCCATTCTCGTCCAGCGCGATGCCGTGTTCGCCCAGTGGCAGGCTGAACAGGGCGCTGTTGAACAGGCGCATCAGGCGTTCGACGTCCTGCTGCGAGAACTCTTCCCGCAGGCGGGCGTAGCTGTTGTTGTCGGCGTGATCGAGTTGCAGCTTGACCGACTTCAGGCGTTTTTCCAGGTCCCGCAGGCGCTCTTCCAAGTCCTCGGCGCTGAACTGCCGGGACTGGGCCAGGGCGCCGGCCAGTTCGTCGTGGGCGTCCTTGGCGGCGAGCAGTTGTTGCTCCAGGACCTTGACGTCATCCACCAGGGCAAACCGATGCTTGAGCACCGACAGTTCGCCGAGCCAACGCTGGATGCCGCTGATTTCCCGTTCCAGGCGCATCAGCTCCTGAGTGCCGCCGCGCTGGTCGTTCTGCAGCGAATCCTGTTCGTTGCGGTAGTGTTCGGCCTGGATGGTCAGCTCTTCCTTGCGCGCACTGGCGTAGTCCGACCAGGTGCCGAGCAACGAATCGAGCAATGGCGACAGGCGATGCAATTTGCCGCGCAGGATATCGCGCTGCTTCACGCCATTGGCCAGGGCTTCCACCAGCGGACCGGCCGCCACCAGGGAGTTGTAGTCCTGCTCCATGCGGCGTACGTCGCGGAAGGCTTCTTCGCACGCGGCGATGTAGTCCACGCTACCGGAGCGCAGGCTGTGCTCGAACGCGTCGAGGAACAGTTGCTTGAGCTTGGCTGCGGTGATTTCGCGCATGTGCAGCAGGTTGATGAACAGCGCGCGGAAGGTCTTGAGGCTTTGTTCGCTGGTGGAGCGCAGCGGGATCAGCGTCAGGTCCAGCGGGATCGAGGTGTGGCCACCCACCAGCAGGCGTCGCAGTTCATCCGGCTTGAGTTCGTAGGCTTTCAGGCCTTCGCGCTCCAGGTTGGTGAACAGCTCTTTCTGACGCAGGCAGGTGTCATTTTTCTGATAGTGGGCCAGGTCCAGTTTGCCGGCGTAGGCAAAGAACTGGTGACCGAAACCGCCACCAGGGCCGCGACCGACCACGCCAATCACGTGCGGGCCGTGGGGCAGGGCGACTTCCACCAGGATGTAGCTGGTGTCCGAGGCAAAGTAGAAGCGCCGGGATTGCTCCAGGCTGTACTTGCCGAAGCTCATGTCCGACATGCGCGCCAGGATCGGGAACTGCAAGGCGTTGATCGAGGCGGATTTACCGAGGTTGTTCGCGCCGTACACCGACAGCGGTTCTTCCAGCGGGAACAGACCGAGGCTGTAGCCGGCGGTGTTCAAAAGGGCAAAGCGGCGGATACCGTAGCGTTCCTTGCTCATGCGTCGGTCTCCTGTTCTTCGGCAATGGCGCGGGCCAGTGCGTCTTCTTCGCTCTCGGCATCAAAGGGGCTGAGGTCCAGCGGATCGTCGGTCTGCAGCAGCTTCTCGTCGCTGTCTTCGTCGATCAGCACCGGCACTGGCAACGGCAACACACTGTGCAGGCTGGCGGCCAGGTCGCGGTCCTGCTGGACCGACAGGCACACGTCGAGGAAGCGATGCATCGGCGGCAGGAAGCGGTACACACCGTTTTCTTCGTTGGCGAAACCCAGTTGGGTCATGCGCCGCATGATTTTTTCTTCCAGCTCTTCCTGGGTCTGTACTTCGGCCTGGATGAACAGGTCGCGGTATTTTTCCAGCAACGAAGGCAGCTCATCGCGGCCCAGGCTGCCGCCGTCCAGCACGGCAATCGGGTCGCGACCCTGGTCGGCCAGGTGCTCTACCAGAATGAAGGTGAACAGGGCCAGGCGCTGGGCGGTCTTGTTGACTGCCGCGGCGGCCAGGTCCGGTACGAAGTAATAGAAGCCACGGGTGTCGCACACCAGTTCGAAGCCCAGGGCCTTGAACAGCGTGCGGTACTGGTCCTGGAAGTTCGACAGTTGCGCGTACAGCTCCGGGTCGCGGCGGCTGACGTGGTAACCCTTGAACAGCTCGCGAAAGATCGGCGCCAGCTGGGACAGTTCGGATAGATCAAGATGCATGGGGGATGCTCGCAGAATCCTCGGCGGCGGTGTCGCCGGCCGAGAGCAGGGCGAAGGAGCGCAGGCTGACCTGATGCTCGTGAGTGTGATAGTCGCGGCGTTCCAGACGCTCGCGCTTGAAACGTTTTTCCCGCGACAGGCGCGAGAACCAATACAGCAATTCGTCGGTGGCGCCGTCCGGTTCCTGTTCCAGCAGCCAGGTCATCAGGTCCGGCATCGGCAGGGCGTCTTCGCAGCGCTCGACCATCTCGCGCACGGTGCGTGGCGCACGCGGTGCCTCGCCGCCTTTGTGGGTCTTGTGGGACTTGGGGAAGCGCGCCGGTTTCGGCTCGAAACGGGCCAGCGCATAGACGTAGGCTTCGACCTGGCTGGCGCTGCCCAGGAAGGTGCTTTGCGGCCGGGTGAACAGCGGCATGGCGGCCTGCGGCACGGCATCGATGCCTTTGCGACGAATGGCGGCCAGGGCCAGGGCGGCGCCACGGGTCACGGCGTTGTGACGGCGAGCCTCTTCGCGCAGTGGCAGGAGCAGTTCACGGGCGTGCCGCAAGGTTAGTTGGGCGCTGGTCTGCATCTCAAGGATGCGCGCATGGGTGCGCAGCAGCATGTCGTCGTCCACCAGGTGGCCGAGGCGCTGTTGTTCGGTGAGCATGCGCAACAGCACGTTCTCGACCTTGCGCACGCCCTGCTCGAAGGCGCCGTCGGCATTCACCAGTTGGATCATCGGCTCGACGTATTCGTCCCAGGTCGCCAGCACTTCGGCGTAGCGCTGGCGCAGCGGGATCTGCCGGTCGCTGGTCTTGGCCCGTTCGGCCACGGCCACCAGGGCCTGTTCGTCGTTGGCGAGTTTCTTGAGCACATCGCGCACGCGCATGTCCAGCAGGCGCAGTTGGCGGGCCAGGTCGTTGCCGTCGCGAATGTCGAAGGCGTCCTGGATGTAGCCGGCCAGGCGCTCGAGGTGACGCAGGTAGGCTTCGATCTCCAGGCACAGGCCCAGGCGGTGTTCGCGGCGCAGGTAGGCGAGGAAGTCATGGATCTGGGCGTTGAGCTCGAAGCGGTTCGGGCTTTTCGCCACCGGTACGAGAATGTCCAGGCGGATCCACACATCCAGCAGGCTGGTGATGTCCTGGGGCGTGCTATCCAGTTGTTGGGCGGCCAGCTGTGAACGCAATTCGTTGAGGCTCAGGGTGCCCTGGTCGAAGTGCTCGCACAAAGGTTCCAGCAATGCCCAGTGTTCAGCGAGGGCGCGCAAGACGCGCTTGGGTTCGATCATCGCAATGGCCGTCGGGTTGGCAATTAAAAGCGGCGATTGTACTGCATCGGGCCGCTTGCGATTCACCCCTTGGACGGACTGTCGTTTGCTATCGATCAACTATTGGCTCAACAGGGAAGCGATCCGCGCCGAAGGGCGGTAGAATCCCTCCCACTTTCAGTTATCCACAAGTGGCCGACCCTTGCTTATCGAGTCCCGTCGCCGCGCCTATCTGACCGCCATGCAGGTGGTCAACTGGCTGCCGCGTACCGAATTGCCGTTCGCCGCCCCGTCGCGGCCCGAGCTGCTGGAAACGCCCGAGCCCGAGTACATCGCGCCGGTCGTGACCGCGCCTGTGGCCAAGACGGTCGCCGAGCCGGTGGCGCCCGTGGCCGAGCGGCCGAAAATCGAAGTGCCGCGTCCAAGCCTGGCCTCGACCCGTACCAACGCCAAGCCGGTGGAGGAGGTTGTCGAGGCGCCGCCTAAGGCGCCCTACGTCGCGCCGCCGCGTTTCGCCCTGCAGCTTTTGCGGGCCGGGCGTTGCCTGCTGTTGGTGGAGTTGCCCACGGGTGAGCCGTTTCAAAGCCGCGATCCAGCCTACTTGTTGCTCAAGGACATGCTGCGCGCCGCCGGTCTGCCGGACAGCCCGCAGATCATCGGCGAGCCGGTGCGCTGGCCGCTGTTGTCGCGCGGCACCATGGACCAGGGGCCCGAAGCGGCGCGGGATTTTGTCCAGGGGTTCGTTTCGGCGCGCCTCGAAGACGAGCCCTGTGTGTGCCTGTGGCTGATCGGCCTGCCGGCGGTGAAGTTTGCCGGCGAGGCGGATGCCGAGGCGTTCAATCGTGAACTGCAGGTCGAAGGCCTGGGCTCGGCCTGGGCGTTGCCCGGGTTGGAACTGTTAATGGAAACGCCACAGCGCAAGGCTGATGTCTGGCAAGCCATGCGCCGGCTGATGGCGCGTTGGAAAGAATCGAATGAGTGACGCTGTATTGTTCCGCCCGATGACCGAGGCGGACCTCGACGCTGTACTGAAAATCGAATACGCCGCCTACAGCCACCCCTGGACCCGCGGGATATTTCTCGACGGGCTGGGCAAATACCAGATCTGGCTGATGTTCGAAGGCCAGCAGCAAGTGGGCCATGGCGTGGTGCAGATCATCCTGGATGAGGCGCACCTGCTCAATATCACCGTCAAACCGGAAAACCAGGGCCGTGGCCTGGGTTTGCGCCTGTTGGAGCACTTGATGTCGATTGCCTACAAGGCCGAGGCCCGGGAGTGCTTCCTGGAAGTGCGCGACAGCAACCGCACGGCGTTCCGGCTGTATGAGCGCTATGGCTTCAATGAAATTGGCCGGCGCCGGGATTACTACCCGGCAGTGGGCGGGCGTGAGGATGCCGTGGTCATGGCTTGTACCTTGGTGGACTGAAGCGCCGTGACCCCATGTGGGTGCGAGCTTGCTCGCGAAGACGGCGGTACATGCGACATTGATGCAAACTGATCCACCGCTATCGCGAGCAAGCTCGCTCCCACAGGGCTGGGTGGCGTACATTAAATCCTAGGTCATACACAAAACCACTGTGGGAGCGAGCTTGCTCGCGATGGCGATCGTCGGGTCAGCGCTTGCCATCCAGCGGATCGATATCGGCCATTTCCGCCTCGTCCAGCCCATCGCCCCCGCCAATATCATTTTCATCCACCACGCTCAGGTCCCAGTCCGCCTGTTCGTCGTCCCCGGTCTCGTGGGCGTCCCGGGCGCCGTCTTCGCGAATGAGGGTTTCCGGGCTCATGTCGTCGTCGGTCGATTCGTGATCATCCGTCGAAGCCCCGGTCAGCCCGGCTTCTCGGACGCGTTCGCGAGGCATCAGGTGCTCGCGTTCGTTTTCCGGCAGTTCGTCACCGATCTTCGCGCTGGGTTCTTCTTCGTCGAACTCCAGTTCATGCATCGAGCCCATGCGATCCTCATTGTCGTCAATGGGTTCCGGTTGCGTCGCATCGAAGGGACGTCGTGAATCATTCATGGCAATTCCTCATACTGTGGGCCTTACTGGTGTCGACCGGCAGCGCATCCAGGAATTCCAATGCATCGCCGACGTGACCTCGACCGACGGTCGTTTGTCACAGTTGCGCACTCTCAATCGAGGCTAGACAGCATGAACGAATTACAAGATCTGATTGATAACAACGCGCGTTGGGCCGATGCGATCAAGCAGGAAGATCCTGACTTCTTCTCCAAGCTGGCTCGTCAGCAAACCCCGGAATACCTGTGGATCGGCTGTTCCGATGCGCGGGTGCCGGCCAACGAGATCGTCGGCATGCTGCCGGGCGATCTGTTCGTACACCGCAACGTGGCCAACGTGGTGCTGCACACGGACCTCAACTGCCTGTCGGTGATCCAGTACGCGGTGGACGTGCTCAAGGTCAAACACATCCTGGTCACCGGCCATTACGGCTGTGGCGGCGTGCGAGCCTCGATGCAGGACCGGCAACTGGGCCTGATCGACGGCTGGCTGCGCTCGATTCGCGACCTGTACTACGAGCATCGCGAGGCGTTGGGCCAATTGCCGACCGAGGAGGAACGTGTCGACCGCTTGTGCGAGCTGAACGTGATCCAGCAGGTGGCCAACGTCGGCCATACCAGCATCGTGCAGAACGCCTGGCACCGCGGGCAGAAACTGTCGATTCATGGCTGCATCTACGGCATCAAGGACGGACGCTGGAAGAGCCTGGACACCACGATCAGCGGTTTCGAGCAATTGCCGCCGCAGTATCGGCTGCGTCCGGTCGGCGCGCCCTGACGTCGGCTCGTCAGTCGCGGTGACACTGACGACGCCAGTGCCGTAGAAATGTCATTCCCTGCTCATTGGGCGGCTCGTCATAGCCGGTAATCCAGCCATGACAGTTGTATGAGCCGCACCGGCAGGCGAACTGTCGATACAGTTTCTGTTCGGTACTGGCGTAGTCCATCGTCAGGGAGTCACCTTCATCGATACGGGCCAGTGACCACAGCCACAGTTCGCTCATGTCGAGGAAGACATTCGGGTTGCAGGAATGCAGCAGCAATCCCGCGAAGCGTGGGTCATACATGTGGACGTCCGGCAGGATCTGCAGCGTGTGCAGGCGCCGTCGGCTCACCAGCAACCCCGACACCCTGCACATCCGCGTCATGGGCGCGAAAGGCTTGCGGGCGATGATGCCGTGGCCGCGCCCGTCGGTCGTCTGGTGCACTTCAAAATCGCGCACAGAAGGGTAGCCCAGGCGGGTGCCGAGTTGTTTTTCCGGGTAGATGCAATCCCGGTGCTGTGAACAGGCGCGATCTGTAATGAACGTGGTCATGACAGTCCTTGTCGGTGCTAAACACTCGACTTTCTGGCGCTGGCGATCCTGCCGGCGGTCGTTGAAAAAACCCTGATAGCTTCGCCCAAGTCGGGGGCGTCATCTACTGTCGACTCTGACAGGTGCCAAAGGCGCTTTCCCGCGTCAGCGCCAGCCTGCGCGGGAAAGCGCCTCAAGGTTTAGACCGCCTCGGCTGGCAGCGGCATCGGTACCTTCAGTTGCGGAAGTTGCGACTTGATCGCCGGTGTTTCGCATTGTTTCTCTGCGTCTTCCTCGCTCAGTTTGCGGATCGAGGTGTAGAACAACTCGCAGGTTTTCTCCTTCTGCGTGACCTGCCAGGTCTGCGTGCACTGGTTCAGCAGGGTGTTCGGGTCGGTGCCCGGCTTGCTGCCCATACCGGCCTGCCAGCATGCAGCGCTCAGGTCCTGGCCCATGACTTTCAAACCAGCGGCATCGGCCTTGGCTTCGTCACCGTCGTAGCTGTCCTTGTCGGCGGCGTACCAGATATAGCTCGGATGGTTGGAGCCCAGGACCGGAACCTGGACCCCGCTGCCGGTTGTGATGGTCGCCAAGCCGAGCACATTCACGGTCTGGCCGTACTGGGTCTTGATCCAGTTCCGAACGGGCGCTCCGAAGGCCACCATCGGCAACGCGGCGCCGCTGGCGGTTTGGGTGACCTGTGTGACCATGGTGGTTTGGTAATCGTTGAAGTAGCTATAGAGTCCCTCCAATGTGCTGCCAGCATTGGACGGCGCTGCGATGGGCGCGATGTCGATGATGGTCTGGTAGGCCGGCGTCTGTTCAACCGCAATGCCGTTGACGGTCAGCAGCGTGGCCCAACGATCGGTGGTCGCCGACTCCAGATAGTCCTGGGCCTGGGTCAGGGAGTAGTCCGGCGGGAAGTGCAGCAACTCGACACTCTTGCGGTTTTCCAGGGCCATGCCCAGCGGCAGGAACAGGTACCAGTTGTAGGACCATTTTTTTTCGCTGTTGAGTTTCGAGGCACCGTTGTACGCCAGGTCCCCGGCGTCAAGCAGGGCCTTGAGCGGTTGGCCATAGCTCTTCGGTACGCCGCTGATGTTGGCATAGACCTTGTCGTTATCGATTTTGACGTGGACCTTGGCCGTGCCGTAGCCGTCGCGCTGCACGCTTTGGGTCAGGTAGTGCTCGACGGTCTGTTCCAGGGTCCAGTCGCGAAAGCAGATGACGTTGCAGTTGTTGGGGTAGGCAAAGAGGCGGGTGACGCGTTCGGTGCTGCCCAGTTGTACGTCAATGTCGGTGGCGTGGGCGGTGGCACTGAAGGCCAGGGCGGCAAAAGAAAGTGCGGCGAGTTTGGACATGCTCAGATCCTTTTCAGCGTGTGGGCCCCTCGAAACAGGGCGCATCCATACTGAAACAGACCGGGCCGAAGAAGAAGTGGGCCGATGGAAATATCGGCCCTTTTTTATGGCTTTATGGCATCACTGGCGGCAAATAACTCAATGTCGTCCCCAGTGCCCATAGCAGCGCCAGCACCAGCGGCGTATGCACCAGCAACTGGACGAAGGAAAAACCGATCAGGTCCCTGGCCTTCAGCCCCAAGACCCCGAGCAACGGCAGCATGTAGAACGGGTTGATAAGGTTCGGCAGCGCTTCGGCGGCGTTATAAATCTGCACCGCCCAACCCAGGTGATAGTTCAGGTCGTTGGCCACCTGCATGACGTAGGGCGCTTCAATGATCCACTTGCCGCCGCCAGAAGGAATGAAGAAGCCCAGGACCGCCGAATAGACGCCCATCAACAAGGCGTAGGTGTCATGGGAGGCAATTTGTACGAAAAAGGTCGAGATGTGGTGGGCCAGGGTCTGGGCATCGCCGCCTTTGACCGTGGTCAGCAGTGCGGCGATCGAGCCGTACAACGGAAACTGGATCAACACGCCGGTGGTGGTCGGCACCGCGCGGGCGACGGCGTCGAGAAAGCTGCGCGGCCGCCAGTGCAGCAAGGCGCCCAGCATGATGAACAGGAAGTTATACGTGTTGAGCCCGGAAATGGCACTGATCGCAGGCTTGGTCGAAAACTCGTGGAACAGCCAGCCGGCTGCCAGCAGCACCAGTGCAATGGTCAGCAGCGGACTGTGCTCCAGCCATTCCCCTGGGCGGGTACGGGGCTGCAACGCCGGCATGCTGAAACTCGGGTCGATGCCACAAGCGGCGGCGTCACGGGCACTGTTCGGCCCGGGAGCGGTGGCGTAGGCGACAATCAACGAGATCACGATCAGCGCCAGCAGCATCACGCCAGACTGCCAGAGGAAAATCGTCTGGGTGAAAGGAATGACGCCAGTAATCGACAGGATCGAGGGCGGCAGGCTGGCCGGGTTGGCTTGCAATTGCGCTGCCGACGAAGACAACCCCAGGGCCCACACTGCGCCCAGGCCCAAGTACGCGGCGGCGCCGGCGGCGCGGTAATCCATCTTCAGGTCGGTGCGCCGGGCGAGGGCGCGCACCAGCAAACCGCCAAACACCAACGACAGGCCCCAGTTGAGCAACGACGCGACCATGGAGATCAGCGCCACCCATGCCACGGCGGAGCGGCCGTTGGTCGGAATCCGTGCCAGGCGGTCAATCAATTTGACGGCCGGTGGCGAGCTGGCGACCACGTATCCGCCGATCACCACGAAGGCCATTTGCATAGTGAACGGGATCAGGCTCCAGAAGCCGTCGCCGAACGCCATGGCCGCCGCCGTGGGCGTGGCGCCGATGAATTGTGTCGCCACGGCGACCACCAGCACCGCCAGCGCGGCGAAGACCCAGGAGTCGGGGAACCAGCGCTCGGCGAAACTGGAACAGCGCAAGGCGAAGCGGGCGGAACGGCTGTCTTCGATGTCGGTGGTCACGGCAATTACCTCGTTTTTATGGTTATGGGTATTGATGGCGGCAAAGGCTTCAAAGGTCAGGCGCAACAGTAGAACAATCCAGTGACCATGGGAGGCTTATCGGGTTCGAGGGCGTCCTGGAATATTTTCACCCGGGGCTCGCGCTGCTCTTTAGAAAAAAAACGCCGGGCCGATGGCTAGGGAACAGCATTTCATTCTCCTGCTGTCGGAGCTGCCCATGTTCAACAACCGCCTGAAGCAGGAGCTGTTGGCTCTTCGCCAAGAACTGTCCAGCCTTGCGCAAGTCAAGGAAAGCCTGGATCGCGAGATGCTTGGCCTCACTCTGGATGCCGATGGACGGATTCAATCAGTCAATCAGAATTTCCTCGACGAGATGCGTTACAAGAGCCAGGACTTGATTGGCCGGCCTGTGGATGAACTGGTTCCTGCATATTTGAAATCCAATGAGTTCCAGGTTCGCTTCAAGTCGGCGTTGACCCGTGGCGAGCACTTTTCCGGTGCCGTGCGCCTGCTGCGAAGCAATGGCCAGGAAGCCTGGCTGCGTTCGATCCTCCAGCCTGTACGGGGGGCTGACGGGCGGATCCGCTATTTTTCGATGTACTCCAATGACCTGACCCGCACCATCGAGGCCTCTCGCGAGCATGAAAACCTCATCGGTGCATTGGTGCGCTCAACGGCGGTGATCGAATTCGATCTGGGCGGTCACGTGCTGACGGCCAATGATCGTTTCCTCAACGCCATGGGTTACAGCCTTGCGCAGATCAAGGGCAAGCATCACCGCACATTTTGCGAACCTGAGGAATACAACAGCGCGGCCTACCAGCAGTTCTGGAAGCGCCTGAACAGCGGTGAATTCGTGGCCGGCCGCTTCAAGCGTATCGACAGCAATGGTCGTGAGGTCTGGCTGGAAGCCTCCTACAACCCGGTGGTCGATGCCAACGATCGACTGTATAAAGTGGTCAAGTTCGCCACCAACATCACCGACCAGGTCAACCAGGAAAAAGCCGTCGCCGAGGCGGCCGGCATCGCCTACAGCACTTCGCGGCAGACCGACAATACCGCCCAGCGTGGCACGACGGTGGTGACCCAGGCCGTGGAGGTGATGCGCGACTTGGCCCGGCACATGCAAACCGCTGGCGAAGGCATCGAGGCGTTGAACGAGCAATCCCTGGTGATTGGTACCATTGTCAAAACCATCAGCGGCATCGCCGAACAAACCAACCTGCTGGCGCTCAACGCCGCGATCGAGGCGGCCCGGGCCGGCGAGCAAGGCCGTGGCTTTGCGGTGGTGGCCGATGAAGTGCGCCAACTGGCATCGCGCACCAGCCAGGCGACCGATGAAATCGTTGGCGTGGTCCGCCAGAACCAGGACATGGCCCGTAACGCCGTGGCACTGATGACCGACGGCCAGCACCAGGCCGAACACGGCCTGGCCCTGGCCGCCGAGGCGGGGACGGTGATCGTCGAGATCCAGGACGGGGCGAAGAAAGTGGTCGATGCGGTAAGCCAGTTTGCCAACCAGCTATCGACCTGAGAAACCTGCTGAGCGAGCCGCCGCTATCGCGAGCAGGCTCGCTCTCACAGTTCTCCCTGAATAGCCTTGATATTGTGTTCGCCGCCACCCCCTGTGGGAGCGAGCTTGCTCGCGATGGCGGCGGCATATTCAACACCCGAGCAAGCTGCCTCAATTTGATAGGCGAGCGTTCAATCTCCTAGCGCTGCGCCTTCGCGCCGCGGGTCCGCGCCGCCGGCCAGAGACGTTTTCCCTTGCGCATCACGCACTCGCACGATCGCCTGGGTGCCGCTGTTCATGTCGATCTCGCTCACCGCATGGCCTTTGTCTTTCAGCGCCTGGATCAGCGTCGGGCTGAACTGCCCCTTTTCCAGCTCGGTGGGGCCATTGCGGCTGCCGAAGTTGGGGAAGTTGATGGCGGTTTGCGGGTCCAGGTTCCAGTCGAGCAGGCCAATCACTGACTTGGCGACGTATTCGATAATTTGCGAGCCACCCGGTGAACCAACGGCGGCGAGCAGCTCACCACTTTGACGATCGAAGATCAGCGTCGGTGCCATGGACGAGCGCGGGCGTTTGCCGGGTTCGACGCGATTGGCGACTTTTTGCCCGTTTTCTTCAGGGATGAACGAGAAGTCGGTCATCTGGTTGTTGAGCATGAAACCCTGGACCATCAAGTGCGAGCCAAATGCCGACTCCACTGTGGTGGTCATGGACACGGCACCTCCCTGGTCATCCACCGCCACCACTTGCGAGGTGGAAATGCGCAGTGGCGAACGGTCCGGCGCATAGGCCACCTGAATGCCCGGCGGTGTCCCGGGCTTGGCGACGCCCATGCTGCGTGGGCCGATCAGGCCTGCGCGGCTGGCCAGATAGCCCGGGTCGACCAGGCCTTTGACCGGCACGGGAACAAAATCCGCGTCGGCGACGTACTGGGCGCGGTCGGCGTAGGCCAGGCGTTCCGCTTCAGCGATCAAGTGCGCCGCCTCGGGCGCGGGCTCGAGGCCGGCGGGTTTATCGGTCTTGAGGGGTTTCAACGGCGCGAGGGCATTGTGGCTGTCGCGCTGTTCGAGGGCCTGCAATGTCCCGAGGATCTGCGCCAAGGCAATCCCGCCAGAAGACGGGGGCGCCATGCCGCACACTTGCCAGCGCTTGTAGTCGGAGCACAACGGCGCACGCTCCCGGGCGGCGTAGCCCTGGAGGTCATTGAGCGAAAGGCTGCCGGGATTGGCGTGGCCGCGCACCTTGGCGACCATCTCCTCGGCCACGGGCCCTTTGTACAACGCATCCGGGCCTTCGTTGGCGATGCGCTTGAGGACGCTGGCCAAAGCGGGATTCTTCAGTGTCGTGCCGACGGCTTTCGGGCTGCCATCGGCGTTCAGGAAGTAGGCGGCCATGTCCGGCGAGCCCGGCAGGGACGGATCGGTCGCGATCAACGAATGCAACCTGGGCGAGATCGCGAAACCTTGCTCTGCCAGCGCGATGGCTGGCTCGAACAGCGTCGCCCATTTCAGGCGTCCGTGTTTGCGGTGGGCCAGTTCCAGGGCGCGCAACACCCCTGGCGTACCCACGGAGCGGCCGCCGATCTGAGCGGCGGTAAACGGCATGGGTTTGCCGTCGGCTTGCAGGAAAAGTTTTTCAGTGGCGCCAGCCGGTGCCGTTTCGCGACCGTCGTAGGTGCGCACGGCCTTGCCATCCCACAGCACAATGAACGCGCCGCCGCCGATGCCTGAAGATTGCGGTTCCACCAGCGTCAGCACCGCTTGCATCGCAATCGCCGCGTCGATGGCCGAGCCGCCGCGCCGCAACATCTCCCGCCCGGCCTCGGCCGCCAACGGGTTGGCCGCGGCAGCCATGTGCTTGTCGGCGTAACGGGTCTGCACATCGGTGCGGTAGCCGGACGTGATTTCCGGCGGGGAAGGTAATGCTGGTGTGGCAGTGGAGGAGGGCGGGGCCTTGCAGGCGCTAAGCGTTAGCGCGACAGCCAGCAACGAAACGGCTGACAGGCGATGAAGGTTCGGTTTCAGGTCTATAAGCACGTGTCGCTCCATCCGTGGGCCAGGGAGATAGAGAACGACTGTAGCGACGCGAGGCGTGGGGCGCAAATCAACAAGGCTTCTTGCCACGGGGGGGCGTGCAACCAAATCCTGAGAGGGCAGGCACTTTTCCTGGGGCATAAAAAAACGGCCTATCTTTCGATAGGCCGTTTTTAGTACTTGGTGGCTACACAGGGACTTGAACCCCGGACCCCAGCATTATGAATGCTATGCTCTAACCAACTGAGCTATGTAGCCAAGTGGCGCGCATTATTCGCCGGTAACGAAGATGTGTCAAGCGTAAATCTGAAATATTTCTCTGCGCTTTCAACCGCTTAACAATCCTCGCTGCAAATCGCTATCAACCGAGCTGAAATCTCCCTGTGTTGGCACTCAGGGCCCGGCTTCCCTGGCTCAGGGTGTCCGCCGCCAAATTCACGGCCCGTGCGCCTTCAAGCAAACGCATCGCTGCCTGGTCGACCTGCTGGATATTGCCGCTGACCTCGTCGGCGGTGCTGGCTTGTTCATCCACGGCAGTGGCGATTTGCGCCAGGGTGTCGGTGACGCTTTGCACCGCGCTGGCAATTTCTCCCAGCCGTTCGCCAAGGCCGGTGACTGCTTGAGCGTCGGTCTGGGCCTGGCCGCAGGCGGCTTCCATCAGGCTGACGGCTTCGTTGACCGTGGCGCGCAGGCTGTCGACGGTGGCGGCAATCTGTTGCGTGGAGGATTGGGTGCGTTGCGACAGGCTGCGTACCTCGTCGGCCACCACCGCGAAACCACGGCCCTGTTCCCCGGCGCGAGCGGCTTCGATGGCGGCATTGAGGGCCAGAAGATTGGTCTGCTCGGCCACGCCACGAATGGTATCGACCACCAGTTGGATCTGTTGCCCCTGTTCGCTGACCCGTCCCAGTGCGGCGGCGGTTTCGTTGAGGCGCTGGTTGAGCTGCTGGATGCTGGCCGTGGTGCGTTGGCTGTCGCGGCTGCTGTCGGTGGCGATGCGGCGGGTCTGCTGGGCGCTATCGGAGGCCTGTTCACAACTCTTCGCCACACCCTGGGAGGTGGCGGCCAGTTGTGTCGCTGCGGCAGCGATCTGGCTGATCTGCATCTGCTGGGCTTCGACTTCGCCCAGGGCGCCGCTGGAGTGGGTATTGAGGGTGCGTACGGCGTTGCTCAACTGCAACGTTTCGTGGTCGACCCCCAGCAGGCTGTTGCGCAACTGCACCACGGCGACGTTGAGGGCGGTGCTGATGGCCGCCAGTTCATCGCGCCCTTGCACCGGCACTTGCAGGCTGAGATTGCCGTCGCGCAGGGCTTCGGCCAGCAGGGTGATGCCGCTGGCGCTACGCCGGATCGACGCTTGCAGGCAAACAAAAAGATACAGCGCCGCCAGCAGCAGGCAGCCCAGTACCGTCGCTACCAGGGTGAACTGGCGAATCGCCGAACCGTGGTAGTGGTCCAGGCGCGTATCCAGTGCCACCAGTGACTGTTGCCGCAGGGTCGCCAGCTCGGCGAGGAGGGCGTCCATGTGTTTCTCGAAGTCTTCGGGCTTGAGATTGATGGAACCGCCGAACACCCCGTCATCCAACACTTTCAGGCCGGCATCCAAGTGCTTGAGGCTGCCCTGGTATTGTCCGGCCCAGGTTTGCAGATCGCTGGGCAGGCGGGATTCCAGCAGCGCTCCGGTCTTGACCAGTTGGTCCCGCGCGTCGCCGATACGGCTGCGCAGGTCCCGCAGTTGCAGGCGGCTCTGCAACGTGAACTGGCCTGATACCACGGAAGCCTGTCCAACGCTGGCCAGGCGACCGACCCGTTCGATCAGGTCTGGCGTCTGCTGAGTGGAAATCTGCGTCAGCAAATACGTTTCCAGCCAGGAGGCGAGGGTCAGGCGGTTGTCCATGACCATCTGCTCGCGCAAGGCTTGCAGGGCGCTGAGGGCGGCGGTGAAGCGGTCGTAGCCATCCGGCCACCAGCCCACGCTGCCCAGGCTTTTCGAATCCAGACCGTTGAGGCTGGTTTGCAGGGCTTGATAGCGGGCGAGGGTATCGGCTTCGGCCCCTTCGGTTTGCAGGGCGTTGCCCAGGTCACTGGCGGCCTGGGTGAGGGCCGGTTGCACTGCGTCGTACGCCGCCATGGCGGCCAGCGTCGCGGGTGTCGGCTGCCGATTGGTTTCGGTGGCGCGCCAGCGGGCGGCGCGGTTGCGCTGGGCGGTGAGCAGGTTGTCCAGGTTATCCAGGGCCAGCAATTGGCGCACCCCGGCGCGTTCCCCGGAAATCAGGCTGAGTTTGTCGCGATAGTCCTGGCCGATGAGCCACAGGCTGCCCATGAGCGGCAGGATAAAAAGCAGGAACAGCAATTGGAATTTGCGGGCGAAGCCGAAATGCCCCAACAATCTGATTCCCGGTGATAAAAAAGCCTGCATGCCCATACTCCCCTGAACACCCTGCACTGTTTTTGTGCGTTTTCTACACAAGTGCCGAAACAGGTGCCCTTTTAAAAGGCCTCGAAAGTTTGTCCAAATCGGCTCAGTAGGCCAGCTCTGTAGCGAAACTTCCCATTCTCGGTCCCCTTTGTAAGGAGCCGCGTCGTAGGCCATTAACAAGGCAAGATTCAGACCATGGCGTAGGGCTATCACCTTGGATTTCGACAATTTTTCGAGGTCGATAGCTAGCTAAGGGGATAGCCTTGCTGCACCGAAAAATGGCACATTGACGCACCTGCCCGTGTGCACCCTCTGTCGTATGGAAACTCCCATGGCTATCAGCAATACCCAGGCCGAGATCCCACCCATTGCCGCCACTGCGCAAAGCAGCCCGTTGGTTATGCGGATCATCGGCGCCGTGGCGCTGGCGCACCTGATCAACGACTTGATCCAGGCCGTGCTGCCCTCGATTTATCCAATGCTCAAGGACAGCTATGGCCTGACGTTCACTCAGGTTGGCTTGATCACGCTGACGTTCCAGTTGACCGCCTCTTTGTTGCAGCCTTGGGTCGGCTATCACACTGACCGGCACCCCAAGCCCTGGCTGCTGCCGGCCGGGACGGTGTGCACGCTGATCGGCATTGTGATGATGTCCATGGTCGGCAGTTTTGCCTTGATCCTGTTGGCGGCGGCATTGATCGGCATTGGCTCGTCGACCTTTCACCCGGAAGCGTCGCGGGTGGCGCGATTGGCCTCGGGCGGCCGTTACGGGCTGGCGCAATCGACGTTCCAGGTGGGCGGTAACGCCGGCTCAGCCTTTGGCCCGCTGCTGGCGGCGGCGATCATCATTCCTTATGGGCAAGGCAATGTGGCCTGGTTCGGGTTGTTCGCCTTGTTTGCGCTGTTCGTGCTGTACCGCATCAGCCGTTGGTACGCCAACCACCTGAACCTGTTCAAGCTCAAGCAAGGCCAGGCGGCCACACATGGCCTATCCAGAGGCCGGGTCTTGAGTGCGCTGGTGGTGCTGGGGCTGCTGGTGTTTTCCAAGTATTTCTACATGGCCAGTTTCACCAGCTATTTCACGTTCTACCTGATCGAAAAGTTCGACCTGTCGGTGGCCTCTTCGCAATTGCACCTGTTCCTGTTTCTCGGGGCAGTGGCGGCGGGGACCTTCTTCGGTGGGCCGATTGGCGACAGGATCGGGCGCAAGGCGGTGATCTGGTTCTCGATCCTCGGCGTGGCACCGTTCACCCTGATCCTGCCTCATGTCGACCTGTTGTGGACCAGCATCCTCAGCGTGGTCATCGGCTTCATCCTGGCCTCGGCGTTCTCGGCCATCGTGGTGTATGCCCAGGAACTGGTGCCGGGCAATGTCGGGATGATCGCCGGCGTGTTCTTCGGGCTGATGTTCGGTTTCGGCGGGATTGGCGCCGCGCTGCTGGGGCACCTGGCGGACATCCGTGGCATCGAGTATGTGTACTGGTTGTGCTCGTTCCTGCCGCTGTTCGGGGTGTTGGCGATTTTCTTGCCGAGGACTAAAAAAGTCTGATCCGAATCCAGATGGCCGTTCCAAGTGAATATTTAAATCCATGCTGAAAAACTTTTTGATCAGAACGGTGACCGCCGCGATGGGTAAGCGTAAACGCAAGACATTGCCGAAGGATTTCGGTCAGTTGCTGGAGCAGGCCTCGTTTGCCGAGCTGGTCGCCGTGTTCGATGAGTGCGAGCTTGAAGCCTGCGGCGGTTACAGCAAGAGCACCGCGCTGGGTTTCTACAACTGTCCCGACGAACTGGCCCGCTGGCTGGTGGAGCAGGGCGCCGATATTAATGCCCGTGACACCTACCAACGAACGCCCCTGCATCATCGCAGTTCGAGTTGGATCGGTGGTGTCGATCTGCTGCTGGATTTGGGCGCCGATATCGAGGCGCAGGATTACCAGGGCTACACACCGTTGCATGCCGCGGCCAACAGTCACAAGGCCGAGGCCATCGCTGCCCTGGTCCGCCGTGGCGCCAATCTCGATGCCAAGAGTCGGCAAGGGCAGGGTGTCCTGCATATCGCCTTGGCTACTGCTCGCAATGCCGATATCGAGGCTACCGCGAAAATCGTCCAGGCGCTGCTGGCGGCAGGGCTGCAATGCGATGACGGTATGCTCGCTGAAGTGCAGCGCATCGGCCGTGAATTCGAATTTCACCGCGCCTCCTTCAATCCGGACTATCTCGAGGCAACGGACGCAGCCCTGGCCAGTCTTTATCGTCTTTTCGACGTCACACCCGTTGCCCCTCGCAAGGTTCACGACGGTCAGGCTGCTATCGTCGTAACGGCCAGTGACTGGCGTGACCAGCATCAGCAATTGTGGGAACTGCTGGTGCCATCCTCTGGCGCTGCAGTGACGGCGCAGGGTGAGGTGATTCGCGTCAGTGGCCGTATCTCCCGAGAGATTCACCACAATGGCTCGGCCAACTGGGACGCCGATTTCAAAGCGATGTTGGCGGCGCTGGTTAGCCACGTGGGCAGCGCCGTGTCCTTGCCTGCGGCCGAACTCGCTGAAGCAGGGGCGCTGGCTGCCGCTCTGCGGGGTGGTCACGATAACGCCGAGCAGACCGATCGTCTCTGTGAATTGGCGGTGCGTTGGGTTATCGCCAACCCGCAGCCGGTGCCATTGGCGATGCCCTCCTACAGCCGATAACGCGACGGCGCCCCAAGACGCAGCGTGTGTTGGGACGCTTCAAAGTCAAAAGAGGCTAATGGGCGTCCGTGGCGAGGGAGCAAGTTCCCTTGCCACGGCGGTCACAAACCTCGAATGAACAGCATTACGGCATAGCAGGCTTTTTGTTATCCTCGCCGCCTTCTTTCATGGATGAATATCGGGACAAGCTATGGCTAACGACACCCCGTCACGCATCGGGACGATACTGCTGGGCCTGCTTTTTGCGCTGATTGGCATTGGCTTGCTGGGCATTGCCGTCAATCTCACCCTCGACCGTCGCGACTTCCTCGCCCGTGCACAGACCGCCGATGGCATCGTTAGTCGGCTGAACGCCGGTGGTTCTCACCCCGAAATCGCGTTCACCACTGGCAAAGGTGAAAAAATTTCCTACCCCCAGGGTGGCTTCATCTTCGGCTATGAGCCGGGGCAGCCGGTGCGAGTTTATTATTTGCCCGAGCAGCCGGCCGCCAACCCCCTCGTCGTGGATCGAGGTGCACTGTGGGGGACGCCAGTGATGTTGGGTGCCATGGGGCTGTTCTTCACCCTTGTCGGTCTGCTGAAAGCCACCCGCCAACGCGGTCGCGATGCGGTTCATTCACATAAAGGACTTTGAACGTATGAGCTACAACATCCCACTTCCGGTTAATGAGAGTCGCTGGCAGTACCAGACCGCTAGCGGTGGTGGCCTGACCGTGGTCATGGTGGCTGGCAGTGGTGGCTCGATTATCCTGCGCTCGCCCCAGGGCGAAGACGTCAGCTACCGCTATGGCGGGGTCGGCGTGGGTGTCGGGTTTGGCGCCAGGCTGCCGCGTTTCGGCAAGATCAATATCCAGATCAAGGGGAAGGGCGTCAGTGCGGCCGGTGCGGCGGAGTCTTTTTACAGCGTTGGCAGAGTGTTTGTCAGCGACGCCCTGGTCGATCGCGACCTGACCAGTGACGACATCACCGGCCCTTGCATGTATACCGAAGTGGGCTTGGGCCTGGGGATCGGCGGTTCGGCTACAGCGCTGCTGTTCGGGCTCGATCCCAAGTTGCTGGCGTTGTCGGTGGTCCTGAGTTCCAACCCGGCAACCTCGCTCATTGCTTCGACCACAGTCAACCGGCAACTGGCGCGTTCGGCCAAGGGCGCGGTGGTCATGGCCGGGATGAACGCTGGCTTGCAGGCTGGTGGTGGCGCGGCGATCTACATGGGCTACCTGTTCTAGTCAGATTGTGCGAACAGACAACAATCCCGGCATCTAAATCCTGTGGGAATGAGTTTGTTCCCGCAGGGCGTTGCGCCCATAAAAAATGGCATGTGCCGAAAGCATAATGAAAATATTAGTCATCGCTTCGCTAGGGTTTTTATCGCTCATTCAAACATCACTATCCTTTGCGGATAGTGCCAATGGGAAAAATCTCTATTTACAGAGATGTGCCATGTGTCACGGCGCAGATATCAAGGGGACAGGGCCGTTGGCTCATAAAAGCAATCCTCCTACGCCTGACCTTACAACGTCTGCTTTCAAGAAACGACTGAGTGATTATCCGGGTGTCATTGTGTCGTCGATAATACTGCGACCCAATGGGGATTTGATTCCGAGGACCTTGCGAGAGAATGGTGTGAAGCTATCGCCGCATCCTTGGAGTGTTCAGGATTTTCGCGATTTGAATCAGTATATGGGGGGTGTGATTTCAAAGAGTCGATGATCTCTTGAGTGCGATAGAAACGGTTTGGGGTGGTGTGTATATCCGTTGCTGCGGTAATGGCTATTGGCGGTTCCGCTCTTACAGCGGGTCACTTTTGGAAGAGCCGGGAGCCGGACCAGCCAAAAGTAACCAAAAGCGCTTTGCCCCACCACTCGGCACCTCGCCTAGGCTCGGTGTGCCTGAACGAAGGCATTGCTCCGTGGGCCGCCGCGAAGGGCCATCCATGGCCCAGCGCGGCTATCCCGGCATCCATGCCGGGATGCCCACTGCACAATGCCTGCGTTCGGCCAGCGTGGTTAACGGGGCGCCCGAGATCAACGTCCACCGCGAGGCGGCCTGATAGCCGACCTGGTTCTTGGTGGGACCGCGTTTCCCCTGTGGGAGCGAGCCTGCTCGCGATGACGTCGGCACATCCAACATCATTGCAACTGAACCACCGCTATCGCGAGCAAGCTCGCTCCCACATTCAATCTCCAGTGAACAAAAAATTTATGTTCAACACAAAACCACTGTGGGAGCTAGCTTGCTCGCGAAGAGGCCGGCACATCCAATATCTTCATTGGCCGTGAAACCGCCTTCGCGAGCAGGCTCGCTCCCACAGGAAAAACGCGTTCGCAAAAAAGCCAGGTCGGCTGTCACCCCAGCTTCCGTGCAATTAAGCGGTGGTGGGGTAGTGGGCTGGTTTGAGCATGATCTCGATCTTTGGCTCGAATCCAAAGCTACCTGAACCTCAACCAAGGAGGGCATTAAAAATCGCTGACTACTTCAGACCGTCCCAAGAGCTGTGCCGTCAACGTAATAAGACATGAGGTATTCGACGCTACTTGTTCTCTCGATGGCGCCAGCATAGGACTGCGTGACTTTGGCGTGTGAGAGTTTCGGAGTTTCCTCAAGTTCTTGAGACGACTTCTCGTCCCAGCCAGTTATCTAAACGTGCAGCTAACAGTCGTTTTCATGGGGATTTAGCTCTTTCATCGTAGTAAGGGAATGTGGTGGTCTGATGCGCCGGGAACCTCGTTCCGCCTGATAACACCAGTTGCCACCTATGCGGCAGCAGTTGCGCGATATCACTAGCCTGGTGCGTGACAGGCGCATAAGGACATCTTCCAGATAAACATACAGATATCCGGTGGCTGCCCACCCCCGGAGCCCCTCGCATTGTCGGTTTCAGCTGTAGGTGTGCACGCTGACTTCGAACGCCTCCTGGGTCGGCGGGGCGACTATCAGGGTGCCGATCCTGGCCAGCTCGCGTTGGATATAGCCGTTGGCCGCATCGGCATTCTGGTTGGCCTCCGTCTCCCAGACAGTGGTCGAAACGGCTTTTCCGCTCCTCGCATCGGTCAACAGCAAGGCGCTGACGAAACCCTTCTGCTGCCTGGCTACCGGGAGCACGTAGTCGCGGTAGACGGCGGTGGCTTCCTCAAGCTTCCCGGATTGGATCTGAATAGTCATGACTCTGGCGAACATGTTGGATTTCCTGTGAAGTTGAAAAATGAATGACTGAGATACAAAAAAACTTGCTCATGCACCCCTCGGCGACACGCCGGCCGCCTCGACGCGACGTCTCGTCAGCAAGGCGATACCCGGCGGGATGGCCAGCCAGACGCCGGACATGGGCATCAGCACGATGCCCAGGGCCGCGAGCAGCAGCATGCCGACACCCACCGCATGCAGCGTGGCCGTGTCATCGCACCGTTCGAGCGAGGTCACGGTCAGCGCCAGCAGGGCAAGCAGCACACCGAACATCACGAACCACACTGCCACTCCCTTGCGCGGATCGCGGTTGATGCTGTCGAAAATCCCAAGGTGGAGGATGTCGAGCAGTGGGTCGGCAAACATGAATCCGGCGGCGAAGGTGTGCAGGACGGCAACCCCCATCAAACAATGGCCAATCCAGGCCCTGGGGGTGTGAGAGCGCTCAGACATGACGTGACTCCTTGAAGGATGAATGGATCCAGGGGGTTATGGTGACCACCTCGGCGCCCAGGGTTTTCAGCAGCTGGTTGATGCCCAGGAATGCCCGGTCGAAATACGGCAGCTCCGGTGGCACGGCGATCAGGGCTCGTGTGAGGACCTGGCGATGTGCGGCCGTCAAGACCGGAAAGGCAGAGCGGTTCGCGAAGTCGAAGCGGGCCTGCCGGAACGGCTCGATCTGCCAGGTCCGTATCGCGGCGAGGGCCGGCATCAGCTGCTGTTCGAAATCGGCATCCGACAGGCTGGGCGAGATCAGGCCGAGATCGACATAGGCCTGGCGCAGCGGTGTGCTGTCGCCACCCGCCGCCTCACTCAGGCCTATACACCAGACCCGGGCGATCCTGTCGGTAAAGGCCGGCGACAACGGCTTGGTGCAGCCGAAATCGATCACCCCTAACTGGCCATCCGGCATAAACAGGAAATTGCCGGGATGAGGATCGGCATTCAACCGATGCCATCCGAACACGCTGTGCATAAACCAGTCGAATAAGCACTGGCCCGCACGGTTGCGCGCCGCCTGGGCGGGTTGGGTGGCCAGCCAGGCATCGAGGTGCAGGCCGCCCACCGCCTGCATGGTCAGCACGCGCCGGGTGGTGTGGCTGAGCACCGGCTGCGGTACCACCACATCCGCCAGCTGCGCATGCTCGCCGAACCATTGCAACTGTCCGGCCTCATGGGTGTAGTCGACTTCCTCGGCCAGCCTGTGTTCGATGTCGGTCATGATCCGGTCGACGATGTCGTGGCCGGGCAGCAGGTCGGACGTCAGCCGTAGGCCCTGCAGCAGGTGGCGGATCAGGCCCATGTCACTGCCGATGGAGGCCGCGATGCCGGGGTATTGCACCTTGACCACCACCCGTTCGCCACCGTGCAGCTCGCCATGGTGGACCTGGCCGAGACTGGCCGCGGCGAAGGCCTGCGGGTCGAAGCGCTGGAACAGGTCGTCGGCGTCCCGCGAGAACTCCTGGCGGAAGACTTTATGCACCAGGGCTCGGTTGAGTGGCGTGGCCTGGTGGAAGCCGCGCGCCAACTCGCGGCGCACCCCCTCCGGCAGCAGGCTGGCTTCCATGCTCAGCAGTTGCGAGGCCTTGAGCGCCGTGCCCTTGAGCTGGTTGAGGGCACCAAAGAAGATGCGACCCAATTCGGCTTCATGTTCGGCTTGGCGCGCATCGACTTCACCCGGTGCCGGTTTGCGGCGCACCAGGTGACCCAGGTGGGCCACGCCGGCCTGGGCGACGGCCAGGCCGGTGATGGCGCCCCGGGCCATACGCCCGGTGCGGAGTTTGGGATCAGTGGCCATGGGACTTCCTTCGGTGCGGCATGTCAGTGAGGGGGCGACGGCAGCTCATACAGAAGCCCCCATCATCCGTGGCCAGGCCTGGTACAACCCGACCAGATGCACCAGCCCGACCAGCATGCACACCCCCGAGCTCCACAGCAGGAACGGCGTGACAGCGGCCCGGCTGAACAGTATCAGCGGAACTATGGCCAGGCCGCGCACCACGTAGACGGCCGTCAGCGCGCACATCACCTGGGGCACCCAAGGCAGCGCCAGACGGAGTCCACCTGCCGCCAGGGCATAGGCCGCCCACAGCCCCAGCACCGCCGCGATGCCGGCCGTCACCAGGGACGGATACACCCGGCCGGCGTCTGCCGCACGGGCAAAACGTTCGCCTGCGCCGAAAAACCGGTACCAGGGCCCGCCACCGAGGATGATCATCAGATGCAGCAACGAGGCTACTGCACTGAGGCCGGCGGCCAGCACCAGCATCGGATTGAGGGGATTTCCCATGTCCATCAGCGCTTGACCAGCGGACGGGCGAGCTTGACCAATTCGATCAGCGACGAGCCGTTCTGCATCAGGCGCGAGAACTGGCTGCGCAGCAGAAACCCGCCCAGATCCGACAGCTTGTTGAGCAGGCCGCTTTCCAGGGTCTGCGCCAGCACCGCCAGGGTGAGGTCGACCAGCCGGGTGGTGTCGGAGAACTCGTCCGAGCTGTCGTTGAGCCAATAGACCACCACCGTGAACAGGTAGTCGGCGAAAAGGCCGCCAATAAGCGGCTTGAAGTCGCAGGCGGCGATGCTGCCGTCGGCCTCGGCGGCCTCGAGAAACCCGGTCACGGCCTCCTTGATGGCGCGCTTGCCCGGCAGGGTATCGCCCATCAATAACATCGGCGACTTACCCACCAGGGCTCGGGCGAGGGCCACGAACTCGCGATCGGGCAGCAACAGTTCCAACAGCGCATCGACGAGACGCTGCAGGCGTTCTTGCAGGCTGAAACTGTCGAACCCAGCCGTGGCCAGGGTCTCGGCGAGGGCGTCGGCCAGGGCCTGCTCGAAATAGCCCAGTACCAGCTTTTCCTTCGTGGAGAAGTACTTGTAGATGGTGGCATCGCCCAGGCCGGCAGCACGGGCGATCTGCTTCATGCTGGTGCCGTCGAAGCCGTGCACCGACATCAACTCGACAGCGGCCTGCAGGAGAAGCCGCTGGTTTTGCTGCTGCTTGGGTTTCATAGATTTATATACTCACTATCATTTAATCGAGAATATACACGTGATTATCGATAGTTTGTATCGTTTTATCTGAAAGGCCAAGCGCGGATCACACTCTGCAGACGATGTTTCTCAAGGCTGCGCAGGCCCCACCGACGCGCGTGAAAGTCGCTTCTTTGCTGTCGGTGGCATCGCTGGGTACAGGCCCGGAAGATCGGCCCACGATGCTTTGCGTCGGATAGCGACCGCTAGCGCGCTTCCTCATGTGCGTTATTCGGTTGATGATTATTGTATGTGCGCTTATGATAAGTTCACTTACAAAAAGGAGTCGACATGTCCAATCGCATGCACGCCAGTGCTTCATACCGTCACGAAACCAGCGCACCTGCGGCAACAGTCTGGGATTTTTTTGAAGCCGTTCACCTATGGAAGGACTGGAACGCAGGTGTCTATTCATGCGTGCTTGACGGCCCGTTCGTCGAGGGTGTGTGGATGACGATGGTGTTGCCTGACCAGGAGGTTATCAAGTCGCAGCTGGTCGAGGTCAATGCGCCGATTGGGTTTACGGATGAAACCCTGCTTGGCGATGTAACCGTTCGCGTCAAGCACGAAATCATTGCGCTCCCGAATGGCAACCACTCAATCGCCTATTCGATTGATGTCGCGGGAGAGGGCGCCGAGGATATCTGCGCGCAAGTGTCTTCCGACTTTCCTGAAGTCCTGCGTGCACTGGTGGCCCGCGCAGAAAGTACGGTGAGCGTATGAGCCAGGCGTGGCTGGGTGTTGTATCGCGCTCACACGTCTGGCGAGGTGTGGAGGGCGGCTTTGCGCAGGTCTGTCACGGCAAGGTCCAGCCTCTACGCAAGATGAAGAAGGGCGATATTTTCGTTTATTACTCCCCGACTGTTGAGATGCACGGTGCGCCGCTGAAAGCCTTCACAGCCTTGGGGGAAATCCAGGACGATGAGGTGTTCGAATTCGATATGGGCGAGGGGTTCGTGCCGTTTCGTCGCCGGGTTCGATATGCCGTGGCACAAGAAGTACCCCTGGAAAAATTGCGTGGAGATCTGGACCTGTGTTTCCCGCCAAACTGGGGCATTGTGCTTAGACGCGGTTTGATTCCACTGACCGAAAAAGATATTCGCTTGATTGCCAGCGCAATGGATGTAGATCTGGCTGAGCTGAGGCGTAACCGATGAAGTCGAAACCGCTGCCAACCAGCCATAGCGGACCGTCAGATAGTCCAGGTTTTTTGCTCTGGCGCATCTCCAACACCTGGCAGCGCGAGCAACGCGCCGCTTTGCAGCCGTTGGGCCTGACCCATACTCAGTTTGTCATGCTTGCAGTCACCACCTGGTTCGGTTCACAAGAGCCGCTTACCCAGGCGCGCCTTTCGCAACTGACTGGCAGCGACCCGATGACCACCTCTCAGGTGGTCAGGGCGCTTCTTGCAAACGGGCTGTTTGTAAGAGATGTTCATCCTACCGACACGCGGGCCAAGATTATTTCAGTCTCCGAAGCGGGGCGTGATATCGCACACAAGGCAATCGTCGTAGTGGAGGAAGTCGATCGCAAATTCTTTGCAGCTCTGGGTGAGCAGCAATCCAGCCTCGTCTTTCTTTTCCAAAAACTGCTCGATAAGAAATCATTGACAGAATAAAGACGGCTTTGGATTCCAGGCACTATGACCACCAAACCTTGCGCCCAGGCATCGCGCGCCGAGTACACGCGGCGCATGAACCGCATGCTCAACTACATCGATGCTCATCTGGATCATTCTTTGGATGGCGTGCAGTTGGTCGACGTTGCCGATTTCTCGCGCTTTCATTTCATCGAATCTTCGCTGCATGGATGGGCGAGACAATTGGCAGTTAGCTTCCTGTCCTTTGGCGCACAATTTCTGAGTTGCGCGACTGAATCGCCGCTAAGCCGCATGTGCATTCTGAGCAAGTCGCGAAGGGCTGCAGTCGACTCTTGCGGATCTTGCAGCGTGCCGTTTTTGCCTGCTTCGTGACTATTCCAACTGGTTAAAACAGTCGGGTCATCAGCACATAAGGCACGCCAAACATGTCTGGCAGATTGCGCACCACCGCGAAGCCGGCTCGCTGGTATAAGTACTGCGCAGCTTCCATTATCGGGGTTCTATGTAATGCGATTAACGTCGTGCTATCGCGCTTCGCGCGGTTGATGCATTCGTCGAGTAGAGTCTGGCCAACGCCATGGCCCCGTGCTTTTGGCACAACTGACATCAACCGTACCATCGGCTATTCGGGCGAAAAAAGTCGGGCTTGGGCTGGTTTGGACCGACATAGTCGGCCGCGCCGAAACACTTAGGGACATTATGAAACGAAAAAGCCGCGCGAATGCGCGGCTTTAAAGGTTTTTTGCCATTTTCGTGGTGTTTCATGAAACACCACGAAAGCAGCTAGTCCACTCAGACGTTAAAGCGGAAGTGCATCACATCACCATCCTTGACGATGTATTCCTTGCCTTCAAGACGCCATTTACCCGCTTCCTTGGCGCCCGCTTCACCCTTGTACTGGATGAAATCCGAGTAGGCGATGACTTCGGCACGGATGAAGCCTTTTTCGAAGTCGGTGTGGATCACGCCAGCGGCTTGCGGTGCGGTGGCACCGACGCGGACGGTCCAGGCGCGGACTTCTTCGACACCGGCGGTGAAGTAGGTCTGCAGGTGGAGCATCTCGTAGCCGGCACGGATTACGCGGTTCAGGCCAGGCTCTTCCAGGCCGAGGGCCTCGAGGAACATGTCTTTCTCTTCACCGTCATCCAGTTCGGCGATTTCCGCTTCGATCTTGTTGCAGACCGGAACGACCATGGCGCCTTCTTCTTCGGCAATGGCCTTGACCACGTCCAGGTGCGGGTTGTTCTCGAAGCCGTCTTCAGCGACGTTGGCGATGTACATGACCGGCTTGGTGGTCAGCAGGTGGAAGCCCTTGATCACCAGCTTCTCGTCGGTGCTCATGTTCTTCATCAGGCTGCGCGCAGGCTTGCCTTCGGTGAAGTGGGCGATCAACTGCTCCAGCAGGCCTTTCTGGACGACTGCGTCCTTGTCACCACCCTTGGCGTTGCGGGCAACTTTCTGCAGTTGTTTTTCGCAGCTGTCGAGGTCGGCGAAAATCAGTTCCAGGTCGATGATTTCGATGTCGCGTTTCGGGTCGACGCTGTTGGAGACGTGAATCACGTTCTCGTCTTCGAAGCAGCGCACCACGTGGGCGATGGCATCGGTTTCACGGATGTTGGCCAAAAATTTGTTGCCCAGGCCTTCGCCTTTCGACGCACCGGCCACCAGGCCTGCGATGTCGACGAATTCCATGGTGGTCGGCAGGATGCGCTTGGGATTGACGATAGCTGCCAAGGCTTCCAGGCGCGGATCGGGCATCGGCACGATGCCGCTGTTCGGCTCGATGGTGCAGAAGGGGAAGTTCTCGGCCGCGATACCGGATTTGGTCAGGGCGTTGAACAGGGTGGACTTGCCGACGTTAGGCAGGCCGACGATGCCGCAATTGAATCCCATGGTGTTTCCCCTCGGATGAGTGTCAGGCCTTCTGGCTGTGCAGGTTTTTCATCGCGCGGTTCCATTCACCGGCGAGGATATCCGGCAGCACGCCGAGGGCAAAGTCGATGCTGGCATCGAGTTTTTCCTGTTCGGCGCGAGGCGCACGACCCAGGACAAAGTTTGAAACCATACTGGCAACGCCTGGGTGGCCGATGCCGAGCCGCAGGCGGTGAAAGGTATTCTGATTACCCAGTTGCGCGATGATGTCGCGCAACCCGTTGTGACCGCCATGGCCGCCGCCTTGCTTGAGCTTGGCGACGCCCGGAGGCAGGTCGAGTTCGTCGTGGGCCACCAGGATTTCTTCAGGCTTGATGCGAAAGAAGCCGGCCAATGCCGCTACGGCCTGGCCGCTGCGGTTCATGTAGGTGGTGGGAATCAACAGACGAACATCCTGACCCTGGTGCGAGAAGCGACCGGTCAGGCCGAAATACTTGCGATCGGCTGCCAGGCTGACGCCTTGTGCCTGCGCGATGCGCTCAACAAAAAGGGCCCCTGCGTTATGCCGGGTCTGTTCGTATTCAGCGCCTGGATTTCCCAAGCCAACGATCAGTTTAATGGCAGTCACGATAGGGGCCCTTCCTGGAGTGTGGATAACGATGTCGCAATCAGGCGGTGTTGCGACAGTGGACGAAAATGGCGGATTTACCGTTAAGTAAACTTCGCGTTCTCGCCCGCTGTCTCGCTACGTTCCAGTCCGCGATGTTTCCAGTCACTCCGGCGACAGAGTGAAATTACTCTGCAGCGCCTTCTTCAGTGGCTTCTGGAGCAACACGTGGAGCGTGGACGTTGGCAACAGCCTTGTCATCGCCGTGTGCCAGAGCAACAAACTCAACGCCTTTAGGAGCCTTGAGGTCGGACAGGTGAATGATCGTGCCGACTTCGGCGTCAGCCAGGTCGACTTCGATGAATTCAGGCAGGTCTTTCGGCAGGCAGGTCACTTCGATTTCCGAAACAACGTGCGAAATTTCGCCGCCTTTCTTGATCGGAGCAGCTTCGCCAACGAAGTGCACAGGCACGATAGCGGTCAGTTTCTGGCCAGCGACTACGCGTACGAAGTCAGCGTGCATCACGTGGCCTTTAGCCGGGTGACGCTGCAGGGCCTTGATCACGACGTTCTGCTTGGTGCCGCCAATGTTCAGCTCGATGATGTGGCTGTAGGCCGCTTCGTTTTCGAGCAGTTTGGCAACTTCTTTGGCCAGCATGCTGATGGACTCAGGGGCTTTCTCGCCACCGTAGACTACAGCTGGAACCAGGCTTGCGAGACGACGCAGGCGGCGGCTCGCACCTTTCCCCAGGTCGGAACGCACTTCAGCATTCAGAGTAAAATCGTTCATGTTGTATCTCCAAAATAGCCATTTCCGAATGACGTCTGCGACCGACGCCAAAGCGGTATGGGCAAAAAAGCCCCGCCCCAACATGAGTGTTGGGGCGGGGCGCTTTTCGTCAACGAGATCTCCTGGAAAGGGCAGGGCCCTTAGCGGAACATCGCACTGATCGATTCTTCGTTGCTGATGCGGCGAACCGCTTCGGCAACAACCGGTGCGATATCCAGTTGGCGGATACGCACACAGGCTTGTGCTGCAGCGGACAGCGGGATGGTATTGGTGACCACCAACTCGTCCAGCACGGAGTTTTCAATGTTCTCGATCGCTCGACCCGACAGCACAGGGTGTGTGCAGTAGGCAAAGACCTTGGCAGCGCCATGCTCTTTCAGGGCCTTGGCCGCGTGGCACAGGGTGCCGGCGGTATCGACCATGTCATCGACCAGAATACAGGTACGCCCTTCGACGTCGCCGATGATATGCATCACTTCGGAGTGATTGGCTTTCTCACGGCGTTTGTCGATGATACCCAGATCCACGCCCAGGGATTTGGCAACCGCTCGTGCACGCACGACGCCGCCAATGTCCGGGGACACGATCATGAGGTTTTCGAAGCGCTGATCTTCAATATCATCCACCAGGACCGGGGAGCCGTAGATGTTATCCACGGGAATATCGAAGAAACCCTGAATCTGGTCAGCATGCAGATCAACCGTGAGGACACGGTCGATGCCGACTACGGTCAGCATATCAGCCACGACTTTCGCGCTGATTGCCACACGTGCGGAACGCGGACGGCGATCCTGACGGGCATAACCAAAGTAAGGAATAACAGCAGTGATACGAGTAGCCGAGGAGCGACGGAAGGCATCAGCCATCACGACGAGTTCCATCAGGTTATCGTTGGTCGGAGCGCAAGTCGGCTGAATAATGAAGACGTCTTTACCGCGAACGTTTTCATTGATCTCGGCAGTGATCTCGCCGTCGGAAAACTTACCGACAGAAATGTCACCGAGAGGGATATGCAGCTGACGTACGACACGCCGAGCCAGATCGGGGTTAGCGTTCCCCGTAAAGACCATCATCTTGGACACGCGCAGTACCTGAAGGCTGAGGGTATACCTGGATGAGTATAGGAAAATGGCAGGGGCGGCTGGATTCGAACCAACGCATGGCAGGATCAAAACCTGCTGCCTTACCGCTTGGCGACGCCCCTGTATCTGTTGCTGCGAGTGCCCAGCACTCGATTCCTTTAGAGCAGGTCTTGCAGCTTGCGATGCAACATCGAAACGTTGCTTCCTTTTGCTACAAACCCTGTAAGGGTCTCTGTCAGAAGGGCCGAGACTTTATCAGCTTCAGCTTTGCTTGGGAAGCCCCCAAACACACAACTTCCAGTTCCGGTGAGTTTTGCTTCGGTAAATTTACCTAACAAATTCAAAGCGTTACGAACATCTGGATAACGCCTTGCTACCACCGGTAAGCAGTCATTTCGACTGTTTCCCTTGGGAACGGGGCGCACTTTAATGGGAGGAGAGTTACGTGTCAACAGTGGATCTGAAAAAATTTCTGCTGTACTTACAGATACTTGCGGCACCAGTACCAAGTACCAGGGTTCTTCGGGGTCCACCGGGGTGAGTTTTTCCCCGACGCCCTCGGCGAAAGCGGCGTGGCCACGCACGAAAACCGGCACGTCGGCGCCCAGTGTCAGGCCCAGGGCGGCCAGGCGATCGATGTCCCAGCCAAGCTGCCACAAGTGGTTTAGGCCCAATAAAGTCGTCGCCGCATTCGAGCTGCCGCCACCGATGCCGCCGCCCATGGGCAGGATTTTTTCGATCCAGATATCGATGCCCAGCGGACAACCGGATTGTGCCTGGAGTTTTTTCGCGGCCTTGACGATCAGGTTGCTGTCGTGGGGAACACCGTCGAATTCGGTGTGCAGGCGAATCACGCCGTCATCGCGTACGGCAAAGGTGATTTCGTCGCCGTAGTCCAGGAACTGAAAAATCGTCTGCAACTCGTGGTAGCCGTCCGGGCGACGACCGAGGATGTGCAGCATCAGGTTGAGCTTGGCCGGGGAGGGCAGGGTCAGGCGTGCGGCGCTCATGTCATTGCCCCAGCTTGCGCGGCTGCCATTGCTTGATCACCAGCGTGACGTCGAGGTTGCTGCCGTGCAGCTTGATGCGTTCGGGCAGCCAATAGCCGTTCTGCTGGGCGTAGCTGAGGTATTCGATCTGCCAGTCATCCTGTTCCAGATTGGACAGGCGGCTGTCGGCGTCGAGGGTCAGGCGGCTTTTACTGTCCGGTGCCGGCAACCCGCGAACCCACCAGGTCAGGTGGGAGACCGGCAGCTTCCAGCCCAGTTGTTCTTCCAGAAGCGCTTCGGGCGTGGGCGCCTCGTAGCGTCCCTGGTTGGCGACTTCCAGCGACACCTGGCCCGGCCGGCCGGTCAGGCGGGCCGCACCGCGACCCAATGGGCCCGACAGGCGAATGTCGTAGTAGTCCTGGCGTTGCAGCCAGAACAGCGTGCCACTGCCGGAGTCTTTCGGGGCGCGAATGCCGATCTTGCCGTCGATCTGCCAGCCGTCGAGGCCGCTCAGTTGTTGCTTGTGCTCGCGCCATTGGGCCTGGTTGCCCTGGCCCTGGACGGATTCACGGGCGCCGAAGCCCGCGCAACCGGCGAGCAGGGCAATGAAGCTGAAAACGATGAGATGGCGCAAAAACATAATCTTAAAGAGTCTCGGATCCGGTCAGGCGTTTGATGGTGCTGCGCAAGATTGGGCTGTCAGGCTGATCCTTGAGGAATCGGCTCCAGATCTGCCGGGCTTCGCGTTGTTTGCCGTTGGCCCACAGGACCTCGCCCAGGTGCGCGGCGACTTCCTGGTCGGGAAAGCGCTCCAGGGCCTGGCGCAACAGGCGTTCGGCTTCGTCGAGATTGCCCAGGCGGAAATTCACCCAGCCAAGGCTGTCGAGCACCGCCGGGTCTTCCGGATTGATCTGGTGGGCCTGTTCGATCAGCAGCTTGGCTTCGTCATAACGGGTGGTGCGATCCGACAACGTATAGCCCAGGGCGTTGAGAGCCATGGCGTTGTCCGGGTCACGCTGGATGATCAGGCGCAGGTCTTTTTCCATCTGTGCCAGGTCATTGCGTTTCTCCGCCAGCATGGCGCGGGTATACAGCAGGTTCAGGTCGTCCGGGTACTGCTTCAAGGCTTTTTGCAGCACGTTCCAGGCCTTGTCGCCCTGATTGTTGGCCGACAAGGTTTCGGCTTCGATCAGGTACAACTGGATGCCGTAGTCCGGTTGGGAGTCGCGTTGTACCGCGAGGCGGCTCTGGGCCTCGGCGGTCTTGCCATTGCCGATCAGGATATCGGCCTGGCGCAACTGCGCCGGCAGATAGTCGTTGCCCGGGCCAACCTGGGCGTACTCGATCAGTGCGCTCTCAGGGTCATTGCGTTCCTCGGCGATGCGTCCCAGGTTCAGGTGGGCCGAGTCGACGTGGCTTTCCCGGGCGATCAGGTCTTCCAGGTAACCCTTGGCTTCTTCCCAGGCCTTGGCTTCCAGGCAGACCAGTGCCAGTGAATAGCGCAGCTCGTCGTCTTCCGGGTATTGCTGGACCAGGCTGGAGAACTCCACCTTGGCGTCGTCCATGCGGTTGTTTTCCACCAGCATGCGGGCGTAGGTAAGGCGCAGGCGTTTGTCGTCCGGGTACTTCTTGATGCTTTTTTCCAGCAGCGGCAGCGCTTCGTCGCCACGGTTCAAGCCTTGCAGCAGGCGTGCGCGCAGCAGGATCGGCGCCACTTCGCCAGCTTCCGGCGGGTTGTCTTCCAAGAGCGTGAGGGCGCCCTGGGTGTCCCCATCCTGTTGCAGCAGCAGGGCCTTGCCGAAAATCAGCTGGCCGTTGTTCGGGTGGCGCTGCAACAGGCGATCGAAGCTTTTCATCAGGCCGTTGCGGGTTTCCTGGTCGGTATCGGCGGCGGACAGGGCCAGAAAGTCGAAATGGGTGTCGCCCTTGCCCAGCAGGACCTTCTCCATATACATCATGGAGTCGTCGTAGCGCCCGGCCCGGGCCAGTTGCACGGCGGCGGCGCGCTGTGCTTCGAGGTCGTCCGGGGCATTCTTGGCCCAGATCAGCGCGGTATCCAGCGCGGGCTGGTCGGCGCCCAGGTATTCGGCAATGCGAAATGCCCGCTCGGAGATCCCCGGGTCCTGGGTATTGATGGCCTGGGTCACGTAGTTGTCCAGCGCAATGTCGAAGCGATTGCGCTGGCCTGCCAGTTCGGCGCTCAACAGGCTGAAGATGGTTTCTTCGCTGAACGAGCCGTAGACCTTGGGTTTTTCAGGTGCCTGCACGCTGTCTTCGACCGGCGGCGTACCGTCCGTCGAAACGGGGGCCATGGACTGGCAGCCGCTGAGCAAGGCAAGAGCGAGGAGCAACGCGGAAGATCTATTCATATAGGAAGAGGACGACTAACCTGCGGTCGGATCATCATGACACAAGCCTTCGGTCAAACATAACCGCCCCGTCGATTTACAACCCAGGGCAGGGCGATAGAGATCGAGTGGTTGTTCTGAATCTGACGAAGTAGGACAATTGCCGGCTTCACGTCACTATCAGCGACCTTGAATGGCCTTCCTTGCACTCGGTATAAACCACAAGACTGCTTCAGTAGACGTCCGCGAGCGCGTGGCCTTTACGCCTGAGCAGCTGGTTGAGGCCTTGCAGCAGCTCTGCCGACTGACCGACAGCCGCGAAGCTGCGATCCTCTCCACCTGCAATCGCAGCGAGCTTTATATAGAACAGGATCACGTTTCGGCCGATTCAGTCCTGCGCTGGCTGGCCGACTATCACAACCTGAGCCTTGAAGAGCTGCGCGCCAGTGCCTATGTGCACGAAGACGATGCGGCCGTTCGTCACATGATGCGGGTCGCCTCGGGGCTCGATTCGCTGGTTTTGGGCGAGCCGCAGATTCTCGGCCAGATGAAATCGGCCTACGCCGTGGCCCGCGAGGCCGGCACCGTCGGCCCGCTGCTGGGGCGCCTGTTCCAGGCGACGTTCAACGCCGCCAAGCAGGTGCGTACCGACACCGCTATCGGTGAGAACCCGGTGTCCGTGGCGTTTGCCGCTGTCAGCCTGGCGAAACAGATTTTCAGTGATTTGCAACGCAGCCAGGCGCTGCTGATCGGCGCTGGTGAGACCATCACCCTGGTCGCCCGCCATCTCCACGACCTGGGGGTCAAGCGCATCGTCGTCGCCAACCGGACCCTGGAGCGGGCCAGTACCCTGGCCGAGCAGTTCGGCGCCCATGCGGTGCTGCTGTCGGACATTCCCGCAGAGCTGGTGCACAGCGACATCGTCATCAGTTCCACCGCCAGCCAGTTGCCGATCCTTGGCAAGGGCGCCGTGGAAAGTGCCCTGAAACTGCGCAAGCACAAGCCGATTTTCATGGTGGACATTGCTGTTCCCCGGGACATCGAGCCTGAAGTCGGCGAGCTGGACGACGTGTATCTCTACAGCGTCGACGATCTGCACGAGGTGGTCGCCGAGAATCTCAAGAGCCGACAGGGCGCGGCCCAGGCGGCGGAAGAGATGATCACCGTCGGTGCCGACGACTTCATGGTGCGCCTGCGCGAGCTGGCGGCGGTGGATGTGCTCAAGGCGTATCGTCAGCAGAGCGAACGCCTGCGCGACGAGGAACTGCAAAAAGCCCAGCGCCTGCTGGCCAACGGCGGCAGTGCCGAAGAGGTGCTGGTACAACTGGCCCGCGGCCTGACCAACAAATTGCTCCACGCCCCCAGTGTCCAGCTCAAGAAGCTGACCGCCGAAGGCCGCCTCGATGCGCTGGCCATGGCCCAGGAACTCTTCGCCCTCGGTGAGGGCTCACCGGATAGCTTTTCGGATAAAAAACCGCAATGAAAGCGTCACTGCTCAACAAGCTGGATATCCTCCAGGACCGTTTCGAAGAACTGACCGCCTTGCTGGGCGACGGCGAAGTCATTTCCGACCAGAACAAATTCCGCACCTATTCCAAGGAATACGCGGAAGTCGAGCCGATTGTCGCCGCCTATAAACAGTTGCTCAAAGTGCAGGGCGACCTTGAAGGCGCCCAGGCGCTGCTCAAGGACAGCGATCCGGACATGCGCGAAATGGCCGTGGAGGAAGTCCGCGAAGCCAAGGATCAACTGGTTGAACTGGAAAGCAGCCTGCAGCGCATGCTGTTGCCCAAGGACCCGAATGACGGGCGCAATGTGTTCCTGGAGATCCGTGCCGGTACCGGCGGCGATGAGGCGGCGATTTTTTCCGGTGACCTGTTTCGCATGTATTCGCGCTACGCCGAACGTCGCGGTTGGCGGGTGGAGATCCTCTCGGAGAACGAAGGCGAACACGGTGGCTATAAAGAAGTCATCGCCCGGGTCGAAGGCGACAATGTCTACGGCAAGCTGAAATTCGAATCCGGCGCCCATCGCGTGCAACGCGTGCCGGCCACCGAATCCCAAGGGCGCATCCACACCTCGGCTTGCACCGTGGCGGTATTGCCCGAGCCGGACGAGCAGGAAGCCATCGAGATCAATCCGGCGGACCTGCGGGTCGACACTTATCGTTCCTCCGGCGCGGGCGGCCAGCACGTCAACAAGACTGACTCGGCGATCCGCATCACGCACTTGCCCTCGGGCATCGTGGTCGAGTGCCAGGAAGAACGTTCCCAGCACAAGAACCGCGCGCGGGCCATGGCCTGGTTGTCGGCCAAGCTCAACGACCAGCAGACCAGCGCCGCTGCCAATGCCATCGCCAGCGAGCGCAAATTGCTGGTGGGCTCGGGCGACCGTTCCGAGCGGATCCGTACCTACAACTTCGCCCAGGGCCGGGTCACCGACCATCGCGTCAACCTGACCCTGTATTCCCTGGACGAGATCCTTGCCGGTGGTGTCGATGCGGTAATCGAGCCGTTGCTGGCCGAATACCAGGCCGACCAGTTGGCTGCGATTGGCGAGTAAGCACAGGTGAACAAATGACCATCATCGCCAGTCTGTTACGCGCTGCCGAGTTACCGGATTCGCCCACGGCACGGCTGGACGCCGAGTTGTTGCTGGCCGCAGCCTTGGGCAAGCCCCGCAGCTTCCTGCACACCTGGCCCGAGCGGATCGTACCCAGTGAAGCAGCGTTGCTGTTCTCCGAATACCTGCGGCGGCGTCGCTCCGGCGAGCCGGTGGCGTACATCCTCGGGCAACAGGGCTTCTGGAAACTCGACCTGGAAGTCGCGCCTCATACCTTGATCCCGCGTCCCGACACCGAGCTGCTGGTGGAAACCGCGCTGGCTTTGTTGCCGGCCACACCGGCCCGGGTCCTGGACCTGGGCACCGGCAGCGGCGCGATTGCCCTGGCATTGGCCAGCGAGCGCCCGGCCTGGAAAGTCACCGCGGTCGACCGGGTGCTGGAGGCCGTGGCCCTGGCCGAACGCAATCGCCAGCGCCTGGACCTGCGCAACGTCACGGTGCTGAGCAGCCACTGGTTCAGTGCGCTGGAAGACACGCGTTTCGAGTTGATCATCAGCAACCCGCCGTACATTGCAGCCAGCGATCCGCATCTGGCCGAGGGTGACGTGCGTTTCGAGCCGGCCAGTGCCTTGGTTGCCGGGCCGGACGGGCTCGATGATTTGCGCCAGATCGTTGCCCAGGCACCGACTCATCTCGAGCCGGGCGGCTGGCTGATGCTCGAGCACGGCTACGACCAGGCCGAAGCGGTGCGCGATTTGCTGCGCAGCCAAGGCTTTGTCGAAGTCCACAGCCGCAAGGACCTGGGCGGTCATGAGCGCATCAGCCTGGGGTGCCTGCCGTGCTGAACGATCAGGAGTTGTTGCGCTACAGCCGGCAGATTCTGTTGCAGCACGTCGACATCGACGGCCAATTACGTCTCAAGCAAAGCCGCGTGCTGATCATCGGCCTTGGCGGTCTCGGCGCCCCGGTGGCGTTGTACCTGGCCGCCGCCGGGGTGGGTGAAATGCACCTGGCGGATTTCGACACCGTCGACCTGACCAACCTGCAACGCCAGATCATTCACGACACTGACAGCGTCGGCCTGAGCAAGGTCGATTCGGCGATGCGACGCCTGGGGGCGATCAACCCCGAGGTTCGGCTGGTGCCTCACCGGGCGGCCATGGACGAAGACAGCCTGGCCGCGGCAGTCGCGGCAGTGGATGTGGTGCTCGACTGCTCCGACAATTTCTCTACCCGCGAAGCGGTGAACGCGGCCTGTGTTGCGGCGGGTAAACCGCTGGTCAGTGGCGCGGCGATTCGCCTGGAAGGGCAGTTGTCGGTGTTCGACCCACGCCGCCCCGAAAGCCCTTGCTACCACTGCCTTTACGGCCACGGCAGCGAAGCCGAGCTGACCTGCAGCGAGGCCGGCGTGATCGGACCGCTGGTGGGATTGGTGGGCAGCCTGCAAGCCCTTGAAGCCTTGAAGTTGCTGGCCGGTTTCGGTGAGCCGCTGGTGGGGCGCCTGCTGTTGATCGATGCCTTGGGTACGCGATTCCGTGAGCTGCGGGTCAAGCGCGACCCAGGTTGCAGCGTCTGCGGTGGCCAACATGAGTGAAGCGCCGATCGGTGTGCTCGACTCGGGTGTCGGCGGGTTGTCGGTGCTGGGGGAAATTCGCCAGTTGCTGCCCAATGAGTCGCTGTTGTATGTGGCCGACTGTGGGCATATTCCCTACGGCGAGAAGACCCCGGAATACATCCGACAACGCTGCGCGATCATTGCCGACTTTCTCCTGGGCCAGGGTGCCAAGGCGCTGGTTGTAGCCTGCAACACCGCAACGGTTGCTGCCGTTGCCGATCTACGCCGTGATTTCCCCCATTGGCCCATCGTCGGGATGGAGCCGGCGGTCAAGCCGGCGGCTGCCGCGACCCGCAGCGGTATTGTCGGTGTGCTGGCCACCACCGGCACCTTGCAGAGCGCCAAGTTCGCCGCTTTGCTCGACCGTTTCGCCACCGATGTGCGAGTCATCACGCAACCGTGTCCGGGCCTGGTTGAACTGATCGAGACGGGTGATTTGCACAGCCCGGCCTTGTATCAATTGCTGCAACATTACGTCGACCCCTTGCTGGCAGCCGGCTGCGATACGCTGATCCTGGGCTGCACGCACTATCCGTTCCTCAAGCCATTGCTCGCGCGGATGATTCCGGAGCACATCAGCCTGATCGACACCGGTGCCGCCGTGGCCCGGCAACTTCAGCGCCTTTTGGCTGAGCGAGAGCTGCTGGCTGAGGGGCCAGCCGGCGAAACGTATTTCTGGACGAGTGCAGACCCGATACATTTAAGAAAAATCCTACCGACGCTATGGCATTCGTCCGGCGTTGTGCGAAGCTTCGATCTGTAAGAAGAATGTGAAAACCGTGTGAAACGGGCTGAACTTCTGTTTGGGTACGGATTTCTATAGCTTTGTCTGTTTGTAACAAAACTAACTAAGTCTGTTCGGAAAAGGATGTTTCTAATGAAGCGCTTATTCTGCTTTGCCGCGTTTGCGGCTGCATTGTTGGGGCACACTTACACTGCACAAGCAGCGGGTGTGGAATTTGGGGTTGGCCAGACCAGCGATTCGACCATGACCTATCGCTTGGGCATGCAGTTCGACTGGGACAAGAGTTGGCTGCAAAGTGATGTCGGTCGCCTGACCGGCTACTGGAGCGGCGCCTACACCTATTGGGAAGGGGACGAGACATCCAGCAATCACAGCCTTTCGTTTTCGCCTGTGTTTGTCTATGAATTTTCCGGCCAGAACGTTAAGCCTTACATCGAGGCGGGTGTTGGGGTGGCGTTGTTCGCCAATACCGAAGTGGAAGACAACAAGCTCGGTACGGCTTTCCAATTTGAAGATCGTATCGGCTTCGGCCTGCGCTTCAACGGTGGACATGAAGTGGGCATTCGCGCCACTCATTACTCCAACGCCGGCATCAAGTCGACCAACGACGGTGTAGAAAGCTACTCGCTGCACTACACGATGCCGCTGTAACAAAACAGTTTGAGAACTGTGGGAGCGAGCAAGCTCGCTCCCACAGTAGATCAGGCCAGCGCTTTATCGATACGCCGTCGCAATCCCTTGGCGTTCTTCCAGGCATTCCGGCGCGCCCATCTCGAACTCGCGGCAGATCAGCGGGCGCTTTTCGTAGATGGTGCACATCATGCTGTCGCGATCCAGGGCCGCGCACCAACCGTCATCCAGCCGCAGCATCACCTCTCCACCCCAGTCGTCCGTGTCGATAAAGCGCTCCGGGACCCCGGTGTCGGTGATCAGCATCACTTCCAACTGGCAGCAGCACGCCGCGCACGTCGAACACGTGACGGCCGGTGTCGGGATTTCACGGACAGGGATGGTTTTCATGGCGCGCAGTGTAAGGCAATCAGCGGCTCAGGGTTGTCCCTTGATCGGATAGCCGTTTTTCGCCTGGCATGAGCCAATATCGGTCGGCACGCATTCGGTCGACGAAGGCAAAGGCCAGAGTGCGGTCATGGACGCGATGGGAAGCGCGACTTCCCGCGGGCGCTCGACCAACTGATTCAGCACGTGCCGCGCTGTTTCGTCCGCCGACCAGTGAATCGGGGGTTGGGGGCAATCGTCGGGCCCCAGCAATGGGGCGTCGTAGCCAGGGTGTACCAACGTCACATCGACACCCGCGTATGCCAGGTCTGCCCGAGCCGATTCGAACAGATGACGCATCCCGCTGCCACCCGCTTCTATTTGTGAAGGGGGCAGGTAAGTTGCCGGGCTGGCAATACCCACAAGATGAGGTTCGGTCCCGGCGCGCAGCAAGGGCATGGCCACTTCGATGCAGAAACTGGCAGCCAGTAGATTGCTGCGCACAATATGCTCGATCAATGTGTGATCAGCCGGCTGCCCGTCAACGTACTCAGCCGTCCCGGCATTGACGATCACCTGATCCAGGGCGCCCCATTGCCGGGCGATCTGTTCGCCGATCTCGCGCACGGCCTGGCTGTCGGTCAAATTGCCGGGCACGGTCAGCACTTGTCCTGGATAACGTACCGAAAGGGTTTCGCATGATTGGGTCGAGCGCGAACTGACGGCCAGGTATGCACCCGTCTGCAGTATCGCTTCAGCCAACGAAGCGCCGATTCCGTTGCCAGCCCCGGTGAGCCAATAGCGCCGTGGCAGTCTTAGACCCATTCCCTGCTCCTTTCGATTGGACAGCGCACTGATTCGCAGCTTTTCAGTAGAGTCCGTACGACTAGTAAGACTATATGTTATCGGGTAAACAATGCATCCCGCAGGCTGGTAATTTCATGTTCGCTAATCGCCCATGCCTTCAAAGGCTGCGTCCTGTCGCGCCGGCAGGTTTCTGAACGCTGCCAGCGCGCGAGCCCTGGATTGGCTCAAGTCGACAATCGGTGCCGGATAATCCACGGCACCAAACAAGCCACCCTGGGTATTTGGGCTATGGACCTGTTGCCTGTCCAGATCGTTCAGTTCAGGTAGCCAGCGTTTGATGAACAGGCCCTCGCGGTCGAATTTTTCCGACTGGCTCAACGGATTGAAGATGCGGAACCAGGGCGCCGAATCGGTGCCGGTGGAGGCACTCCACTGCCAGCCGCCATTGTTGGCGGCGAGGTCGCCGTCGATCAGGTGCTGCATGAAAAAGCGCTCGCCTTCGCGCCAATCGATCAACAGATTCTTGGTCAGGAACATGGCTACGACCATCCGCAAGCGGTTGTGCATCCAACCGGTCTCCAGCAATTGACGCATGGCTGCATCGATAATCGGCAGGCCGGTGCGTGCTTGCTTCCAGGCTTCCAGTTCTGCTGGGGCCTTGCGCCAGGCTAGCGCCTCGGTTTCGGGGCGAAACGCACGATGGCGCGACACGCGTGGATAGCCCACTAATATGTGTTTATAAAACTCGCGCCAGAGCAATTCATTGATCCAGGTCACAGAACCGGCACTTCCGCTCTCGAATTCACCTTGGTTGGCTTGCAGCGCGGCGTGCAGGCACTGACGCGGCGACACCACGCCGGCCACCAGATAGGCCGATAGCTGGCTGGTGCCGGGCCTGGCGGGATAATCCCGTTCGCCTTGGTAATCGTCGATGTGCTGCTCGACAAAGGCGTCCAGGCGCCGACAGGCTTCGATTTCCCCGGCGGGCCAGAGCGCTCGTAGCGCTTCGCTGGGCGGGGCGAACCCATCGACTTGCGTCGGCACCGGGTCACGGGCAATGCCGGTGGGGGCCTGCCGGGCAGGCGTGGCGACCAGGCTCGGCAATGAAAAGTGCAGACGGCTGTAGCAGACCTTGCGGAACTGGCTGAACACTTGGAAATAGTTGCCGGTCTTGGTCAGTACGCTGCCAGGCTTGAACAGCAATTGATCGAGGTGGCTGTGAAACTCAACGCCCAGGTCATTCAACGCGCGGGCGACTTCGGCGTCGCGTCGCGTTTCATTCAGGCCGTACTCTTCGTTGACATGCACGGCGCCGACGTTCAGTTCACGACACAGCTTGAGCAGTACCTGCGGTGCCTGATGCCAATGCGCAGCGGCGCGGATCAGCAGTGGGATATTCAATTCGGCCAGGACCGCACTCAACGCGCCGAGGTTGCGCAGCCAGAAATCGATCTTGCACGGCGCGTCGTCATGGGCGCGCCATTGTTCGGGGCTGGTCAGGTACACCGCCACGCAGGGGCCTTGGGCTGCGGCCGCCGCAAGGGCGGTGTTGTCGTGCAGGCGCAAGTCGTTGCGCAGCCAGATCAGTTGCATGCTGTCTTCCATCTAGAGGAGTTCTCGGCGACTCAGTTCGCGGTGAGCCGATAACGGGTCTTCGGCCCAAGAGACGTCAATCATCGACACGCCTGTGGATAACCTGGCTTGGTGGATCGACGCGGCCGGGCCGGCAATGACGATCGGACAATCGATTCCACCCAGTAGCCTGGGCAGTTGGGACAGGTTGAGTGCGTGACTGGCATACAGTAGGACGCCGCGGGCCTTGAGGCGCTCGACCGCCAGGGCCAGTTCTCCCGCCGGTAGCGGGCTGTCGAACACTTCCACCGGGCAGTCGGCGCTGCTGGCCAGCCAGGCGGTGAGCCACAAGTGCGGCTCCTGGGGCGAGTCCGAATGATTGACCAGCAACAGTGGCGCGCCGCGCAACTGACGGTTGTTGTGGTAGATCCGGCTGCCGAACTTGCTGCGCAGCCACGAGAACAGGAAGATCCGTTCCAGCTGCGCACCGAACTGGCCTTGCCAGCGCAGGTGCAGCTCGGCCAGCAACGGCAAGAGCAACTGCTCGCACACGGTCCAGGGTGGGTACAGCGCCATCGCCTGGTTGACCAGGTCATCGATCTGGCGCTCGGCCAGTTGCGTCACCGCCAGCACCAGGGCGTGGCGCTGACGCTGCCAGTCATTCTCCGGCACCGGTGCGGGTTCGCTCGTTGGCTGCGGCGTGTCCAGCAACGGCTTGATCTTGCTCACCGCAACGCCACGGTCGATCCAGGTGAGAATGCTCAGGATCCGTTGCACATGGTCGGCATTGAACAGTCGGTGGCCCTTGGGCGTGCGGTGCGGCACGATCAGGCCATAACGGCGTTCCCAGGCTCGCAGCGTGACGGCGTTGACACCGGTTTGCCGGGCGACCTCGCGTATGGGCAGCCAGCCTTGCGCCAAGGCCTTGGCAAAGTCGGCCCCCAGGTCTTCGCTGGCGCTGGAGTCGGGTTCGATCTTCATCAAATAGCGTTTCGCAAGCTGAGGTTTTCCGGGTGTGGTTGCAGGTAGACCTGCTGCGCCAGGTAAGGATCGGGGTGCAGGCGCAAGTGATGCTTGAGCAGTGTCAGTGGCACCACCAAGGGCACGATGCCGAGGCGATATTGCTCGATCAGATGCTGTACTTCCTGTTTGTCATCGGCGTCGATGGCGCGCTTGAGGTAACCGCTCAGGTGTTGCAGTACGTTGGTGTGGGTGCGGCGGGTGGCGCATTTCTTCAAGGCGGCCATCAATGCGCTGAAATAGCGTGGGCCCAACTCATTGGGGTCGGCCTTGCCCATGTTGCCCAGCAAATTGCCCAGGGCCTTGTATTGCACCGGGTTGTGGGCCATCAGCAGGTATTTGTAGCGCGCGTGGAATTCGATCAGGTCGCGACGGGTCAGTCCGTCGCGACGCAAAGGTTGCCAGGCGGCATAGGCGAACACCCGGGTCAGGAAGTTCTCGCGCAGCACCGGGTCGTTGAGGCGGCCGTCTTCCTCCACCGGCAGGTCGGGGTGGCGTTCGCAGAAGGCCTGGGCATAGATGCCGCGCCCGCCGCCGTCCTGGGTCACGCCGTTGTGGTCATAGACCTTGACCCGTTCCAGTCCGCAGGACGGCGATTTCTGCATGAAGATATAGCCGCAGATATCATCCAGTTCCCCAGCCATTTGCTTTGCGTAGTCGGCCAGTGGCCTGGTCACGTTGAGGTCACGATTCACCGTGCCGAGCGCCTCGGGATGTTCGGGGTCGCCCACCAGGCGAATCGGCTCCCGGGGGATACCCAGGCCGATGGCGACTTCGGGGCACACCGGCACGAAATCGAAATAGTCGACGAGGGTGCGGCTGCACAACTGCGATTGCTTGTGCCCGCCGTTAAAGCGAACTTCAGCCCCCATCAGGCAGGCGCTGATGGCGATTCTGGGTTTGGCGATGGCTGTGCTGGGCATGGGCGACCTCTGATTGCTAAATCTTGTACAGTTTTGTATTTATGTACAATATTTTCATCATAGGTCCGAACGTGCGCAAGTCAACCGGATTATGTGGCGAGGCGACGTCAGTCTGTGTCGCAGGCAGGCTGCTGTCTCTTTCGACAGCAGCGGATAGCGATGGGTGACGCGCTTTACTGCAGGCTTGCGTGCAGGCGGCGTGCAGCCTCCTGGCCGCTGAGCCATGCGCCTTCGACCCGGCCGGACAGGCACCAGTCGCCGCACACATACAGGCCCAGGTCGGCATCGGCCAAGGCGCCCCATTCGTGGTTGCCGGCGGGGCGGGCGTAGAGCCAGCGATGGGCCACGCTGAAGCTCGGTGCGGGCATCGCGCTGTGCAGCAGTTCGGCGAAGGCGCCGTGCAGATGTTCGATCACCGCTTCCTTGGACAGGTCGATGTGCTGCCGGCTCCAGTCGCTGGTGGCGTGCAGTACCCAGGTGTCGAGCGTGTTGTCGCGTCCCGGCTTGCTGCGGTTGCGCGCCAGCCAGTCCAGGGGACTGTCCTGTACGAAGCAGCCTTCCATGGGCGTATCCAGCGGTGTTTCGAAGGCCAGCGCCACGGCCCAGGTCGGGTCCATCTTCACGCCGGCGGCCACTGCGGCCAGCTTCGGTACGGCCGCCAGCAATGCGGTGGCCTGGGGCGCGGGCGTGGCGATCACCACCTGGCCGAAGGGGCCGTGGGTGAAACCTTCGGCGTCCTGCAAATGCCAGTGTTCCTGGCCGCGGTACACCTCGGTGATCCGGCAGGAAAACTGCACCTGCAACTTGTCGAGCAAGGCGCGGGTGATGGCGCTCATGCGCGGCGTGCCGACCCAGCGGGTCTGTTCGTCCGGCGATGGGCTCAGTTGTCCGTTCTGGAAGTTGTAGAGTTGCGGGTTCCATTCCGCCGCCCAGCCGTTGGTTTGCCAGCGCTGGACCTCGGTGACAAAGCGGCGATCGCGGGCGGTGAAGTATTGCGCGCCCATGTCCAATGCGCCGGCGTCGCTGCGTTTGCTCGACATGCGTCCGCCGCTGCCGTGGCTTTTATCGAAGAGTTGAACGATATGCCCGGCCTCCGTCAGGGCCTGGGCGGCTGAAAGTCCGGCGATGCCGGTGCCGATGATTGCGATAGGTACAGTCATGAGGGCCTCGTTTACCTTTCTGTACAGACTACGCCGTCGTTTAAACCTGTACAATTCTGGTTTTTGGTATAAGTTTTACCGTTCGCGTTTGGACAGCTTGTCCTATTGTTAAACACAGACCCTGTCCGATACGAAAAATCCCTGCTTATAAAAATAGACTAATGGGCCGGGTAAAACGCGATACGAGGAACATCTCATGCACATATTGCTGACCGGCGGTACTGGTTTGATCGGACGTCAGCTCTGCCGCCTCTGGTTGGGGCAGGGACATCGCTTGACGGTATGGAGTCGCCGACCCGAAGAGGTGGCGAAAATCTGTGGGGCAGACGTGCGAGGCGTTGCCAGGCTCGATGAAGTTGTCGAGCCGGTGGACGCGGTGGTCAACCTCGCGGGAGCGCCGATTGCCGACCGGCCCTGGAGCCACAAGCGCAAGATGTTGTTGTGGAGCAGTCGCATCACGTTGACGGAAGTTTTGCTGGCGTGGCTGGAGCGTTGCGAGCAGAAACCACAGGTGTTGATTTCCGGTTCTGCGGTGGGCTGGTATGGCGACGGTGGCGAGCGTGAGTTGACCGAGGAATCGGGGCCGGTGAGTGAAGATTTCGCCAGCCAGTTGTGCATCGCCTGGGAAGAAACCGCGCAACGGGCCGAGGCGTTGGGCATACGCGTGGTGCTGGTTCGTACCGGTCTGGTCCTGTCTGCCGAGGGCGGCTTTTTGTCGCGGCTGCTGCTGCCGTTCAAACTGGCGCTGGGCGGGCGTATCGGTAATGGTCGGCAGTGGATGCCGTGGATTCATATTGACGATCAAATCGCCCTGATTGATTTTCTTCTGCACCGCTTTGAGGCCAGCGGTCCTTATAATGCGTGCGCTCCAAACCCGGTGCGCAACCGCGATTTTGCCAAAGCCCTGGGGCGTGTATTGCATCGGCCTGCCGTGGTGCCGATGCCGGAACTTGCGTTGAAAGTCGCGCTGGGGGAGTTGTCATTGCTGTTGCTCGGCGGCCAGCGCGCCACGCCGGCCCGATTGCAGGCGGCGGGTTTCACATTCCGGTTCACTGATTTGCCTGCGGCCCTGGAAGACTTGTCCAGCCGCCTTTGAAATAGGACGTTGCATGACCGATCACGCGTTGCTTCTGGTGAATCTGGGTTCGCCTGCCTCCACTTCGGTGGCCGATGTGCGCCGCTACCTCAATCAATTCCTGATGGATCCGTATGTCATCGACCTGCCATGGCCGGTTCGGCGCTTGCTGGTGTCGCTGATCCTGATCAAGCGTCCCGAGCAATCGGCCCATGCCTACGCCTCGATCTGGTGGGAGGAGGGTTCGCCGCTGGTGGTGCTCAGCCGCCGGCTGCAACAGGCCATGACCGCGCAGTGGACCCAGGGGCCGGTAGAGCTGGCAATGCGTTATGGCGAGCCGTCCATTGAGTCGGCGTTGGTGCGGCTGGCGAGCCAGGGTCACAAGAAGATCACGTTGGCGCCGTTGTATCCGCAGTTCGCCGACAGCACCGTGACCACGGTGATCGAGGAGGCCAAGCGGGTCGTGCGGGAAAAGAAACTCGATGTGCAGTTCTCGATTCTCCAGCCATTCTACGACCAGCCCGAATACCTCGACGCCCTGGTGGCCAGTGCCAAGCCGTACCTGATGCAGGAGCACGATCATCTGTTGTTGAGTTTCCACGGCTTGCCGGAGCGACACCTGACCAAGCTCGACCCCACGGGGTTCCATTGCTTCAAGGATGCCGACTGCTGCAAGAACGCGCCGCCGGAGGTCATGGCGACCTGTTACCGTGCGCAATGCATTCGCACTGCCGAGCTGTTCGCCCAACACATGGGGCTCAAGGCTGGCCAGTGGTCGGTGTCGTTCCAGTCGCGATTGGGCCGGGCCAAGTGGATCGAACCCTATACCGAAGCACGCCTGGAGGAACTGGCCAGAAGCGGCGTGAAGAAAGTCTTGGTGATGTGCCCGGCGTTCGTGGCCGACTGCATTGAAACCCTGGAGGAAATCGGCGATCGCGGCCGCGAGCAGTTCCGTGCGGCGGGGGGGGAGGAGTTGGTGCTGGTGCCTTGCCTCAATGATGAGCGGCAGTGGGCGCAGGCGTTGAGCACTCTCTGCGAACGGGCGCCGATAGCTTTGTGAGGTTCAAGGGCCTCATCGCGAGCAAGCTCGCTCCCACAGTGGATCTCGAGTGATCACAAAATTTGTGTTCACAACAGATCCCCTTGTGGGAGCGAGCTTGCTCGCGATGACTTTCTGACTGACAACAAAGTGCTTCAGATCAGCGGCTCATCCGCCTGCTTCTGCTTCCAGCTGTCATTGCCCGGTAGCAGCAGGTTCAGCGCGATCGCCACCACTGCGCACAGCGCGATGCCTTTGAGGCCGAAGTCGTCCGGCCCAGTGCCGGTGCCCACCAGCACACCACCGATGCCGAACACCAGCGTGACCGAAACGATCACCAGGTTGCGCGCTTCGCCCAGGTCGATCTTGTGGCGGATCAGGGTGTTCATGCCCACTGCCGCAATCGAACCGAACAACAGGCACAGGATCCCGCCCATCACCGGCACCGGGATGCTTTGCAGCAGCGCACCGAACTTGCCGATGAATGCCAGGCTGATGGCAAAGATCGCCGCCCAGGTCATGATCTTCGGGTTGTAGTTCTTGGTCAGCATCACCGCGCCAGTCACCTCGGCGTAGGTGGTGTTGGGCGGGCCGCCGAACAGGCCGGCGGCGGTGGTGGCAATGCCGTCACCGAGCAGTGTGCGGTGCAGGCCGGGTTTTTTCAGGTAGTCGCGACCGGTCACGCTGCCCACGGCTATCACGCCGCCGATGTGCTCGATGGCCGGCGCCAGGGCGACCGGTACGATGAACAGGATCGCCTGCCAGTTGAACTCCGGTGCGGTGAAGTGCGGCAGGGCGAACCACGGCGCGGCGGCGATTTTCGCGGTGTCCACGACGCCAAAGAAAAATGCCATGGCAAAGCCCACCAGCACGCCGGAAATGATCGGCACCAGGCGGAAAATACCTTTGCCGAACACCGCCACGATCAGGGTGGTGAGCAGGGCCGGCATCGAAATCAGCATCGCGGTTTGATAATGAATCAGCTCGGTACCGTCGCCGGCCTTGCCCATCGCCATGTTGGCGGCAATCGGCGCCATGGCCAGGCCGATGGAGATGATCACCGGGCCAATCACCACTGGCGGCAGCAGCCGGTCGATGAACCCGGTGCCCTTGATCTTCACCGCCAGGCCCAGAAAGGTGTAGACGAAACCTGCCGCCATCACGCCGCCCATGGTCGCGGCCAGGCCGAACTGGCCCTTGGCGAGGATGATCGGGGTGATGAAGGCAAAGCTCGAAGCCAGGAACACCGGCACCTGGCGCCCGGTGACGATTTGGAACAGGATCGTTCCCAGGCCGGCCGTGAACAGCGCCACGTTAGGGTCCAGTCCGGTGATCAGCGGCATCAGTACCAGCGCGCCGAAGGCGACGAACAGCATCTGCGCGCCGGATAGCACCTGGCGCCAGAGCGGATCGTTGAACTCATCCTGCATGCTCAAGCGTCCTTCTGCTTGGTGCCGAAGATCTTGTCGCCGGCATCGCCCAGGCCCGGGATGATATAGCCGTGTTCGTTGAGTTTCTGATCGATGGACGCGGTGTAGATGGTCACGTCCGGGTGGGCATCGTGCACGGCCTTGATGCCCTCGGGGGCCGCGACCAGCACCATGGCGCGGATGTCCCGGCAACCGGCTTTTTTCAACAGGTCGATGGTGGCGACCATGGAACTGCCGGTGGCGAGCATCGGGTCGATGATCATCGCCAGGCGCTCGTCGATTTCCGGCACCAGTTTTTCCAGGTAGGTGTGCGCCTGCAGGGTCTGCTCGTTGCGAGCCACGCCCACGGCGCTGACTTTGGCCCCTGGAATCAGGCTCAGTACGCCTTCGAGCATGCCGATACCGGCGCGCAGGATCGGCACCACGGTGATTTTCTTGCCGGCGATTTTCTCGACCTGGACCGTACCGGCCCAACCGTCGATTTCATAGGACTCCAGCGGCAGGTCCTTGGTGGCCTCGTAGGTGAGCAGGGCACCGACTTCCTGGGCGAGTTCACGGAAGTTCTTCGTGCTAATGTCAGCGCGGCGCATCAGGCCGAGTTTGTGTCTGATCAGCGGATGGCGGATCTCGAGGATGGGCATGGGGAAGGCTCCGACGGCGGGCAAAAAAACCGGTCTAGATTAATCTATCCGAGGGTGTTGTCCTATAGACAATACAGAACGTTAGTCCACAAACGCTTGATCTGGCCGGGCGGGATGCGTACCTTTGCCCGTTTTTCCGAACCCGTCCCTCCCCTCAACTTCCCCTGGAGAGCGCCATGTCCGCTGATCTCGAGCATATCCGTCAAATCATGCGAGAGGCTGACTGCCTGTACACCGAAGCCGAAGTCGAAGCGGCTATCGCCCGTGTCGGTGCGCAAATCAACGAGCAACTGGCCGATGCCAATCCGGTGGTGTTCTGTGTCATGAACGGCGGGCTGATTTTCTCCGGCAAGCTGCTGACCTACCTGAACTTCCCCCTGGAAGCGTCCTACCTGCACGCGACGCGTTATCGCAACGAAACCAGCGGCGGCGACCTGTTCTGGAAAGCCAAGCCGGAAGTCTCGTTCATCGATCGCGACGTGCTGATCATCGACGACATCCTCGACGAAGGTCACACCCTGGGCGCGATCATCGACTTCTGCAAACACGCCGGTGCCCGCGCCGTGCACACCGCCGTGCTGATCGACAAGGACCACGACCGCAAGGCCCGTCCGGACTTGAAAGCCGATTTCGTCGGCCTGCCGTGCATCGACCGCTACATCTTCGGCTACGGCATGGACTACAAAGGTTACTGGCGCAACGCCAATGGCATTTTCGCCGTCAAGGGAATGTAATCGATGACCCGGCCAAGCTTTCTGGACCATGCACTGTTCGATGAATTGGCCGAAAAAGCTGCGGCCAGCCCTCGTGGGCGGCAGCACCATAACTTCCACGAGATGGATGAGCCGTGCCACCGCATGGCGGTGGGCTTGCAGCCTTCGACCTACATCCCGCCGCACCGCCATCTGAGCGCCGACAAGGCGGAAACCTTGCTGGTGCTCAAGGGGCGGTTGGGGGTGTTGATCTTTGATGAAGCCGGCGCGGTGGTGGACAAGCGCATCTTGCAGGCCGGTGGCGATTGCCTCGGCGTCGACCTGCCGGCCGGCGTGTATCACGGATTGGTGGTGCTGGAAGCCGACAGCCTGATGTTCGAATGCAAGGCCGGCCCCTACCGGCCCGTGGGCGAGGGCGAACTGGCCCACTGGGCACCCCGTGAAGGCGAGGCCGGCGTGGCGCAATACCACGCCTGGATGCGCGCCCAGTTCGACTGACCTGTGGGCGAGGAGGCTTTTGTGGCGAGGGAGCTTGCTCCCGCTTGGGTGCGAAGCACCCACCTGCAATGGCACAACTCCACCCAGGGGGCTGCTACGCAGCCCAGCGGGAGCAAGCTCCCTCGCCACAAAGGCTCCCTTGCCACAGATCAGGCAGGGCTTGCGTGAGCGGTGCTGCCAGCAGCCAGCCATTGCTCGCTCTTGACCCGCGCCTGCTCCAGGGTCTGCACATACGCCAATTGCCGCTGCTCGCGATGGATACCGGCACGGCGCAGCTTCAGGCGCACCCTTGGTGCCGTCGCGACCAGGATCAGGCCGATGCCCTGCTTGCGGTAATCCTTCAGGATGTTTTCAAACGCAGCCAGCGCGGTCATGTCCAGCATGGGCACGGCGCTCATTTCCACCACCACCACGCGCACCCCCGGATCGAACTTGCGCAGCACGTCGAGGGCTTTTTCTGCCGCACCGAAGAACAGCGGCCCACGAATTGCATAGCAGCGTACATGCTCGGGCATGTCCAGCAGGGCCTGGTGGAAGTGGCGGGGCAGTTCGGCGCTGTCGGTCAGTTCGCTCATGCGCTTGATGAACAGCCCGGCGGCCAGCAGCAGGCCGACGGCGACGGCCATGACCATGTCGAACAGGACGGTCAGGCTAAGGCAGGTCAGCAGCACCAGTACGTCGCTGCGCGGGGCGATGCGCAAGGTATGCAACACGTGTCCGGCTTCGCTCATGTTCCAGGCCACTATCACCAGTAGCGCCGCCAGTGCGGCCATGGGCAGGTAGCTGAACAATGGCGCCAGCAGCACCATCGCCAGTAGCACCACAAGGCTGTGAATGATCGCGGCCAGCGGTGAAGAAGCGCCGCTGCGCACATTGGTCGCGCTGCGGGCAATGGCCGCCGTGGCGGTGATACCGCCGAACAGCGGCGCCACGAGGTTACCCAGGCCTTGGCCGATCAGCTCGGCATTGGGGTCGTGCTTGCTGCCGGTCATCCCATCCGCCACCACGGCGCACAGCAGCGATTCGATGGCGCCAAGCATGGCAATGGCGAAGGCCGGGCCCAGCAGTTGGCGGATAAGGTCATAGGAAAGCGTCAAGGGATGACCCTGGCCATCTGGCAGGTTCCATGGCCACTCGAAACTCGGTAAAAACGGCGGGATACCGGGGTGGCTGATGCCATCGACCACGTAGCTGAAACGCTCACCCAATGTCGCCACCGGCCAACCGCCGCGCTCCAGCGCCAGTCCCAATAGCGCCCCGACCAGCAAGGCCACCAAATGCCCGGGAACCCGCGGTACCCAGCGTGGCCAGGCAATCAGTACCGCCAGGCACGTGACGCCGATGATGCCATCGCCGAGCCGGGCACTGGGCAGTGCCACGATCAGTTCGCCCACCTGTTCGATGTAGTGCTTGGCTTGCCCGAAGGTGGTCAGCCCCAGCAGATCCTTGAGTTGCAAGGTGGCGATGACCACACCGATCCCGGCGGTAAAGCCGAGGATCACCGGGTAGGGGATGTATTGGATCAGCCGTCCGGCGCGCATCAATCCCAGGGTGACGAGAATCAGGCCGGCGAGCATGGTGCATAACAACAGGCCGCCGAGGCCGTATTGTTGGGTGATGGGCAGCAGGATCACCACGAACGCCGCCGTCGGCCCGCTGACGTTAAAGCGCGAGCCGCCGGTGAGGGCGATCAAGGGCGCGGCCACCAACACCGTGTACAAGCCATGTTGCGGCGGCACGCCGACGGCAATCGCCAGGGCCATGGCCAGTGGGATGGCGATGATGCCGACGGTCAGCCCGGCCACCAGGTCGCCACGCAGGCGCTCCAGGGTGTAACCGGCGCGCCAGGTTTGGCGCCAGGCGGCAAACAATGGTGGGGCGGAGAAAGACATGGATACTCCTCGCAAGGTGGGGCTGGCACTGGCCCTATGGCGAGGGAGCTTGCTCCCGCTGGGCCCGTAGGAGCTGTGTAGGAGCTGTCGAGTGCAACGAGGCTGCGATCTTTCCCCAGCCACTTGAGTCCCAAGCGAAAGATCAAAAGATCGCAGCCTTCGGCAGCTCCTACACAAAACCAGCGGGAGCAAGCTCCCTCGCCACAAAGGCATGCGTCGCTAGACCGGGGCTGATGGCTCTTTGAGTATGCCGTGCTCGTTGCGCGGATGTATTGATCTGGATCGTTATTTTTACCGCCCAGGCTCATGCTAGAGTGCCCGGCCAAGACCCTGGAGCTTGTCATGCGTGTATCGATCCGCCGCTGCGCTACTTTGCTGTTGATCTCCAGCCTGCCCCTGGCGGCCGAGGCTGCGCCGATGCACAGTCAGTTCCTGCCGCCTGATGACCTGGTGGTGCGCCAGGAGCAGCCTGAACAGCAGCAGTTGCTGCAAGTGACCGAGTATTCGGTGGTGCTGGGTAACCAGCGTCAGTCCAATCAGCAACCGATTCCGGTCACTTCGCCGCTGCTGGTCCGCCTCAAGGGCAAGCCGATGAACAAGGGCGCGACCCTCAGCCAGGTGATCCTTAACTTCGATGGTGAAAGCAAAAGCCTGAAGAAACCGGTTTTCGACGAGGCGAGCAAGACCCTGACGCTGTCTTATCCACAGGCCCAGTACCGGGTGGTCATCGATCTGCTGCGCAACAACACGGTCTATGTGCAGTTTCTCACTTACGCCAACGGCCATATCTGGGCGGACCTGCACACTGGTACCGAACGCCCGCGTTGAGCCCCGAGGCCTGCCGGGGGTAAACTGCCCGCCCCGTGAACTGTGCGAGCTGGAGCCGGCAATGCGTAAAGACAAGAAACAAGTGATTGGCGACGAGATTGGCGATGAACAGATCAAGCTGTTCCTCAATTTCGAACCGGTCGATGCCACGTCGCCGTCGTTGCACAAACTGATCAAGGCCTACCGCGGCCTGCGGGTCGATGACTTTGAACGCTTCCTGACGTTCTTCGTCGAGGCCGGCCATGACCTCAACGGCAAGGATGAGCACGGCAATGATTTCGTCGCGCTGGTTCGCGACCAGCGTAATGCTGAGGATTACATCGAATTGATCGAGAAGGCGCGTGGCTGATTGATCCTGGGCCTGCTTCGCAGGCCAGCGGGAGCAAGCTCCCTCGCCACGAAAGCGTCACCCATAAAAAACGCCCCGCTCTCATGGAGAACGGGGCGTTTTTTTATGCGATCAAATCAAGCGTAGCTTTGGGTCTCGCTGCTTTCTTCAACCAGCTCCAGCGCGATGTTGTTCTGTGCATTGATCTTGCGATACAGCGCCGCGTCGGTTTCCAGCACTTTTTCCCGGGCCGGGAAGATCTCTGCGAGCTTGGCAGCCCACTCGCCCTTGGCTTTGTCCGGGAAGCAGCGCTCGATCAGTTCCAGCATGATCGACACGGTCACCGAAGCACCCGGCGACGCGCCGAGCAGGGCGGCGAGGCTGCCGTCCTTGGCCGCCACCAGTTCGGTACCGAACTGCAGGACGCCACCTTTCTTCGGGTCTTTCTTGATGATCTGCACCCGTTGGCCGGCCACTTCCAGGCGCCAGTCCTCGGCTTTCGCCTCGGGGTAGAAGCGACGCAGGGATTCCAGGCGCTGTTCCATGGACTGCATTACTTCGCTGATCAGGTACTTGGTCAGGTCCATGTTGTCCCGGGCCACGGCCAGCATCGGGCCGATGTTGCCGGCACGTACCGACAGCGGCAGGTCCATGATCGAGCCGTGCTTGAGGAACTTGGTGGTGAAACCGGCGTATGGCCCGAACAGCAGGGATTTCTTGCCATCGACCACGCGGGTGTCCAGGTGCGGTACCGACATCGGTGGCGAGCCCACGGCGGCCTGGCTGTAGACCTTGGCCTGGTGGTGCTTGACCACTTCCGGGTTGTCGCAACGCAGCCACTGGCCACTGACCGGGAAGCCGCCGAAGCCCTTGCTTTCCTCAATGCCCGAGGCTTGCAGCAGCGGCAACGCCGCACCGCCGGCACCGAGGAATACGAACTTGGCGTCGACATCGCGGCTGCTGCCGGAATTGACGTCCTTGATGCTCACGGTCCAGCCACTGCCGTTGCGCTTGAGGCCGGTGACGCGCTTGCAGTATTTGACCTGGGTGTCCGGGGCGCTGGTCAGGTGCTTGAGCAACTGGTTGGTCAGGGCGCCGAAGTTGACGTCGGTACCGTTCATGACGCGGGTGGCGGCGATGACCTCATCGGCCGGCCGGCCAGGCATCATCAGCGGCATCCACTCGGCCATCCGGGCCTTGTCCTCGGTGTATTCCATGTCGGCGAAGGCGTGATGCTGGTGCATCAGCTCGAAGCGCTTCTTCAGGAACGACACGCCTTTCTCGCCTTGCACGAAGCTCAGGTGTGGCACCGAGGCGATGAAGGACTTGGAGGAGCCGAACGTGCCTTTTTTGGTCAGGTACGTCCAGAACTGCTTTGACACCTCGAACTGGGTGTTGATGTGCACGGCTTTCTTGATGTCGACATTGCCGTCGGCCGCCTGGGGCGTGTAATTGAGCTCACACAGCCCGGCGTGACCGGTGCCGGCGTTGTTCCAAGGGTTGGAACTCTCCGCGGCACCGGAATCCATCAGCTCGACGACTTCCAGCGAGATCGCGGGGTCGAGCTCCTTGAGCAGTACGGCCAGGGTGGCACTCATGATACCGGCCCCTACCAGAACTACATCGACTGCTTCGTTATGCGCCATTTAACGCGTCTCCAAAATCTGCAGCACCAAATTGTCGGCATAGCGGCCAGGAGTGGCGGGGCAGGTCAGTTGCGCCCCAGTTATCCATGGCCAGGATCGCCATGTCCGAATCTTCGCAATTTTTCGCACCTACTGCGGATGCATGCAGCCTGGCCTCAAGAGTCACATGAACTCATTTAAGCGCCGGGCAGGCAATTCGACTTATGGCCGAGACATCCGTTCGTGCAACCAAATCCGTAGCGGACAGGCTTCAGGCGCCGGTTCTTGAGCGATATCCGGTCCTGTGTCGTTGGGCTGTTTCAGACGCTAATGGTGCTTGTTCAGACGCAAAACTCTTCATTTGCTCGCCACACTCTCGTGAAGTTGTGAAAACCCGTTTTTTCACGCTCTTTTGAAGACGTGAACCTCAAAAAAGGGCTGTCCCAGCCTGGCACTGCGCCCGGTTTGGTTGCCCCCATGTAGTACATGACAGGCAAAACGGGCAGACAGCTCAGTGACCGAGCGTAATGACAGCTCTGCAGATTCGCGAAAAGTGGTGATTTGCCTGGAGGAACAGCAAGCACGCCAGCTTCACTCTATCTGTGTGGGCGGCTCTCTGTGGGCGTTGCGGGGTGCCAATACCAGCGCATCAGCGGTGTTGCGAGGCCCGATCAGGAGACGTCCTTATAATCGGGGGGAGATTGTATCGAAGAAACGCAGGGAAATGGTCGTGTTTAATGACTTTTATTAGCCGTCCGGTCAGATGGTCAACAGCTGCCGGTTACGTGCGCGGGCAGGAAGCGGTTGCACGCGGGCGCTGGCGGGCAATGGCTGGTGCAGCCAGTTGAGACGGATCTCTTCGATTTCCACCCAGCCTTCGCCCATGGGTTGCAGGCTGCACTGCTTGAATGCCTGGCAACGGCCGTTGCGATCGAGCAAGGCGAAGCTGCGGTGATGAGGGCGAGGGGTGAACAGGGAAATAAGGAAGCGCATGATCGGATACCGGGTCAGGGAGCTTGGGATAAGCCTGACAGCGGCCCATGACATGCCGGTGTAAGGACCGTGACAATGGGGTGACAGGAACCGGCAACCACGGCCCGTGTCAGACATTTCAGTATTCATCGTGCGACGCTAGTTCACGGCGATGGCGCACCGCTATACTGCCGGCCTGTTTGTGCCCGATTCTGGAGAGAAGAGCATGTTGCAACGCCTGTTGTTCGGTTTGATCGCTGTGACCAGTCTGACCCTCGTCGGCTGCGCCCACAGCCCGCAACAACTTAACCCGGAGCCCAAGCTCAATGCCCAGCTGGCGCCTGTGGGTCGTGGCCAGCCGGTGGTGGTGCGGGTGGTGGACGGTCGTCCGTCGCCGACGCTCGGCACCCGTGGCGGCCTGTATCCGGAAACCAGTGTGATCACGGTGCAGGGCGCGCAGATCCTGCCCAAACTGCAGGCCCAGGCTGAAGCCGCCGTGCGTTTGCTGGGCTTCACGCCGACCGCCAATGCCTTGAATGCGCCGCAACTGACCGTGACCCTGGCCGAGCTCAAGTACCAGTCGCCCAAGGAAGGCATGTACGTGACCGAAGCCACCATCGGTGCGACCTTCCGCTCCGACGTGCAGAACGCCAGCCGCCGCTACAGCGGTCGTTACGGTGCTTCCCTGGACCAGCGCTTCGGCATGGCGCCTAACCAGGACACCAACACCAAGCTGGTCAGCGATGTCTTGAGCGATGCCCTGACCCGGCTGTTCAAGGACCCGACCATTGGCCAGGTGCTGGCCGAGTAAGTAACAAGGCCTCATAAACCCTGTGGGAGCGAGCTTGCTCGCGATAGCGGAGTGTCAGCCACCTCAATGTTGGCTGATCCACCGCCATCGCGAGCAAGCTCGCTCCCACAGTTTTTTCAGGCGGCCTGGGAATAGAACTCCAGCACACTGATCCCGGTCAGCAGGTCTGTCTCCGGAAGGTCGGCATGTTGATGGCCGCCCAGGGCGCAATACACCAGCCAATGTCGGTCCTGCACGTTGAAGGACAGGCTGTCGACGAGGTTCTGTTGTTCGTCGCTTGGGCTGATGAGATAGAGGCGATCCTGGTTTTCGGCGTGCAACATGAGGGGTTCCGTGCAGGTTTGAAGGGCGACAGAGTGGCCTAATCAGATGACGAAACCGTGACGGGTGAAATTAACCCTGGGCTTGCTCCTTCGTCATGAAAGAACCCAGCGCTGCGGCGGGATCGTTACTGGTCGGAAAAAACGGTGCAGGGCGGCAGGCTTTCGGTAGAATCCGCGCCCTGTTCGTAGGTCACGGGCGTGTCCTGTCCGTTTTTCGCTTGAGGTTCGTGATGTCGCTGCATCTGCTTTCGTTGTTCGCCGCCCACCCCGCCAAACTGATCAACCTGTTCGCGTTGCTGTTTGCCTGCCCGGGCGGCTGGGTGCTGCATGCGACGCGCCGCCGTGAACAACGGGCGCGGGCGTGCCTTGAAGCACGCAATCGCGATGGCAACGAACGATTCGAGGCGCTGCTGGACCTGGCCACTCAGCGGATGAACCGGTTTTTCTACCGGTTTGGCTTTGGTTGCCTGGCGTTGGCGTTGCTGGTGTCGTGGATCAGTACGCAGTTCTGATGAAGTCGCTGCGGCAAAAGCGTTTGCAGGGGGCAAAGGAGGTTGCCAGGCAAAGACGCTTTTTGTGGCGAGGGAGCTTGCTCCCGCTGGGTTGCGCAGCAGCCCCCCTCGAACGGTCATAACCCCCAATCCCGTTTTGCGATTGCTGCGCAATCGAGCGGGAGCAAGCTCCCTCGCCACAGAGGCCACAGAGGCCACTTCAGGCCCTCGCAAGCCCGGCTTTAAAGCGCCAACCCCGCCTTGACCCGATACTGATTGCGCACCGGCGTTGCGTATTGCAGCACCAGGAACGGCCGGTGCTCCGGCGGGCAAGCGTCCAGCCGGCGCTGCCATTCTTCCTGGGCCTTGGCCAGCTCCTCGGCACCGAACACCTCGGCCGCCTTAGGCACCTGCAACTGCGGGTCGGCGTCGGCCCATTGGGCGTAAGCCAGGTAGTGCACCGGGAACAGGCGGTAGCCGCCGAGAATCTGCCGGTCCATCTCCTGGGCCAATTGCTTGGTGTCCTCGAACAGCTCGGTGATGGGCGCGGCGAAGTTCACGTGGACCCGGCCCTTGTAGCCGGTGATGCCCTTGGCGATGCTCACGTCGTCCTCGCCCGGGGCCTTGGTGTAGGTGCCGGTGGTGGCGCGGATGTACAACTCGCGGGCCTTGGCCTGGTCGCACGGGTCGTATTCGTAGCTGATCGACACCGGTGTGAGGTTCAGTGACTGGATCACCTCGCCGAACGGCTCGTCCTTGCGGCTCATGTGGAACATCTTGAGGATCGCCGATTCGGTCCGGTCGTCACCGTCCTTGGCCCGTCCTTCGGCCTGGGCGATCCAGATCGAGGCGCAATCGTTGCGGATCGAATGGTTGATGTACGCCGACAACAACTGGTACGCCGCCATTTTTTCCCGTCGCCCGGTGATGGAGCGGTGCACGATGAAACTCTTGTTCAGGCGCATCAGGTCGCTGACAAAAGGCTTTTGCAGCAGGTTGTCGCCAATGGCGATGCGCGGGGTCGGCAGGCCGGCGTGGTACACGGCGTAGTTGACGAAGGCCGGGTCCATCACGATATCGCGGTGGTTGGCGATGAACACGTACGCACTGCCGGACTTGAATTGCTCCACGCCGGTGTAGGTCACGCCATCGGTGGCGCGCTCGATGGTGTGGTCGACGTAGAACTCCACCTTGTCCTGCAACGTGGCAACCGACGTCACTCCGGCGAACTCACGGCGCAATCTTTGCGCTATAAGAGGTTTGAGCATCCAGCCGAAGGCGCCGGCCAAGCGTGGGAAGCGGAAGTGGGTGAGGATATCTAGAAACGCCTTGTCGCCAAGCAGTCGTGCCAGCACCGCTGGGACTTCGCTGTCGTCGTAAGGTCGGATGGCATCGAATTCGCCCATCATGCTCTCTTGTTGGAAACGGCTAGGGTAAGTAAAGGTTCTAACGAAAAAACGACAGGGCACGGTCTGGAAGATAAGCCAGACAAAAATAGCCCTGCAAATAGACCGGCGATTATACGCACAAGTCACCTGGGAGACCGCGATGCTGGAAACCGAACGCTACGAATGTCCTTATTGCGGCGAACCAGCGGAAGCGGTTCTGGATTTGTCCGGCGGCGACCAGACCTATATTGAGGACTGTCCGGTGTGTTGCCGACCGATAACCTTCGTGCTGCAGGTCCATGAAGATGAGTGGCATCTCGAGGTCCGCAGCGAAAACGAGTGAAGGGGGCGCCCATGCAGCGAATCTACGAGCTGGAAAACCTGATGGAAGGTGAGTTGTTGCAAGGGATGCTGGCGAGCGAAGGCATCACGGCGCATCTGGTGGGACGTGATTTGCTGGGCGGTGCGGGGGAGTTGCCCATGCAAGGCCTGTTGGGACTGGCGGTGGAGGACGACCAGGCGCTATACGCCCGGGAGTTGATCGCTGCGTACAATGCCGCACTGCCGTTGCCCGGCGATGAACCGGACAGCTACCCCGGCACTCTGGTCTGTTAGGCTGGCGGTCGTTTGTTCGATCAAGAGTCGTGTTGCCCCATGTGTGGACGTTTTGCCCTGTTTCGCTGGAACCCCAGCTTCGCGGCCCTGCCCGGTTTCCCCGCCGATCAGAAGGCCCAATGGAATATTTCGCCCAACGATTCGGTGCTGATCCTGCGGGCCGGCGCCGAGGGCCAGCGCGAACTGGCCCGGGCGCGCTGGGGCCTGACGCCGCCGTGGCTGACCGACCTGTCCCGCACCCCGGCCCATGCTCGGGCTGAAACCGTGGCCGAACAACCGATGTTCCGCGAGGCCTTGCGCCTGCGCCGTTGCCTGCTGCCGGCCAATGGTTTCTATGAGTGGCGCGGCGGCACGCGCAAGCGTCCGTACTGGTTGACGCCGGGGGAGGGTTCATCACTGTTTTTTGCCGCGATCTGGGAGGCGTATCCGGTACAGGAACAGGTGTGGCTGAGCACGGCGGTCATCACCCAACCGGCGGCGGGTCAGCGCCGGCCGTTGATCCTGGACGAAGAAGGCCAGCGCCTGTGGCTCGACCCCGAGACACCGCTGCATGCCTTGCAAGGGCTGCTGGCAAGCGAGCCGGCAGCACTGCGCGAGCGAGTGCTGGCCAACATGGTCAATGATCCGAAACTCAATGGGCCGGAGTGCTTGACTCCGGCTTGAGTGTTGCGGTGATTGTGCTGGCCCCATCGCGAGCAGGCTCGCTCCCACATTAGGTTCTGGGCGTTACTCGTGATGTGGCTCGCCCAGGAAGGTCAACGAGGTGAACACGCCGCGGGTGGCCACGTCCTTGTTGTCCTTGAGTGCAATTTCCATCTGCGCCGCGATCACATTCAAGCCTTCGTTGCGCACCAGCACCTTGGCCCGGCCTTCTGCGTCGGTTTCAGTCGATACGGTGTTCGGCGCGCTGCGGTAGTCGCCCACCAGTTTCACACCGGCCGCCGGTTTGCCGTCCAGCAGTACCCGTACCGGCAATGACTGGCCCGGGCCAACGGTCAGCGGGTCGACTTCCGGCAGGATCACGAACTTGATCGGTGCAAGCGTCGGCAGTTTCGCTCCCGGCTCATAGATCGCCAGGCTGTACTTGAACGTGTGGGTCGACTCGATCGCCCCGGGCACTTTGCTGCGGCCTTCATTGATCCACTTCTTGTCGGCCGTCTGGGACCACATGCCGTTGTCCAGCGCCACGGCCAGCACCGCGGGCGGCTTGAGCGGTTGCAGGCGGGCGTGGTCCGGCAGGCGCTCTACGGTGACCGGGATCATCTTGCCGCCCAGGTCATAGGCCCAGGCACCGCTGATTTTCTGCGCCTTGAAGGCATTGTCTTCGGCGCCGTGACCGTAGATCACTTCGATGTTGCCGCGACGCTGTTCGGTCCACAGGCCATGGGCCGAGGCCTGTGTGGCCAGGAGCAGGCCGAGCAGGGCGAAGGTCTTGGGGTATTTCATGCGGATTTTCCTTTTACAGAGCGAGGGTGAGACTGACGGTGAAGTTGCGCGGCTCGCCGGGGGTGACCCAGTAGTTGCTGTAGGCGCGCTCGTAGTATTTTTCGTCGAAGACGTTGTTCAGGTTCAGCCCCACGGTGACGTCATCGCTGGCCTTGTAATGGGCCAGCAGGTCCACGGTGTGGTAGGCCGGCAGTTCGAAATCCTTGCCAGCTTCGCCCGAGCGATCGCCGACGTAGGTGAACGCCGCGCCAACATCCGAACCGCGCAGGTGCCCGTCCTGGAATTCGTAGACGCCCAGCAGGCTGGCGCTGTGTTTGGCGACGCCGAGGATCCGGCTGCCCGTGGGGATTTGCTCGTCACCCTGGGTCACTTCGGCATCGATGTAGGCATAGGCGCCGATCACCCGCACGGCGTCGGTCACCTGCCCGGTGAATTGCAGGTCGATGCCCTGGCTGCGGGCCTTACCCATGGCACTGTAGAAATCAGTCCCGGCGATTTGCGCCAGGACGTTTTCCTTCTCTATATGGAACGCCGCCAGGGTGGTGCTCAGGCGGTCGTCGAACAACTCGCTCTTGATCCCCACTTCATAGCCAACCCCTTCCTCGGGATCGAAGGTTTTGCCACCGGCATCCAGGCCGTTGTTGGGCTTGAACGAGGTGGAGGCGTTGGCGAACAGGCCAACCTCGGGCGTCAGTTGATACAGCAGGCCGGCCCGCTGCGTCAGGGCATCGTGACGTTGGCGGTTGGTGCGATTGCGGGTGTGATCGTCGATGCTCTGCTCGAAATGCTCATAACGTACGCCGAGCATGCCCCGCAGCTTGTCGGTGAAGACGATCTGGTCCTGCAGGTTCAGCGCGCGGCTTTGCACATGTTCGAAGAAGTCGGTGCCGGTCCGAGCGCCATTGGGTTTTGGCTGGCCGTAGACCGGCTGATAGATGTCGATGGGGTAGGTGCTGCCACCAATGGTGGTCACGCGTTCATTCTTGCGGTAATCCTCGTATTCGCTGCCGATCAGCAGTTCGTGCTGCCAGGGCCCGAGGTCGAACAGGCCGCGCAATTCCAGTTGGGTGATGCTGTCGTGCCAATTGTTGTCGCGCTCGCGATAGCGGCGGTTCACCGTGTGGCCGTCGGCATTCAGCGGGCGCGCTTCGGAGGCGAAGCCCCAGAGTTCACCCTGTTTGTAATGGCTGGCCAGGCGCAGTTGCCAGGTGTCGTTGAGCTGATGTTCGAGGGCGGCCTGGAGCATGTTGTTGTGATTGTCGATGTCGCCGTCGTTGGGTTCGCCCAAAAAGGTCGAGCGGGAAACGCCGCTCCAGCGGTTGTTCGGGGCGACGATGCCACGGTCGAACGTCGAGCTGTGGCGCACGATTTCGCTTTCCACCAGCAACCGGGTGTCGGGGTTCAATTGCCAACTGATGGAAGGCGCGACGAAGACGCGTTGGCTGTCGACGTGATCGCGAAAGCTGTGGTTGTCCTCGATCGCCAGGTTGACCCGCGACAACAGGTTGCCTTCGGTATCCAGTGGCGTGTTGACGTCCAGCGCGGTGCGGTAGCGATCCCAACTGCCGGCGCTGGTTTGCAAGGTGGTGAAGGCTTCGGGCTGGGGTTTCTTGGTGACGATGTTCACCGTACCGCCGGGATCGCCCCGTCCATACAGGCTGGCGGCTGGGCCCTTGAGCACTTCAATGCGTTCGATGTTCGCCGTGTCCGGCGTGCTCGGATAGCCACGGTTGGCACTGAAGCCGTCCTTGTAGAACTCCGATGTGGTGAAGCCGCGCACGCTGTATTCGTAGAGCGTCAGGCCACCGAAGTTGTTCTGCTTCGATACACCGCCGGCATATTCCAATGCCCGTTCGACGTTGGTGCTGCCCAGGTCCTTGAGCACGCTGGCGGGAATCACGCTGATCGATTGCGGGATGTCGCGCAGGGCCGTGTCGGTTTTGGTGGCGCTGGCAGAGCGGGTGGCGCGATAGCCCGTGACGGGCCCGGTGGGGGATTCGTAGTCGGACGTCACGTTGACGGCGTCCAGTTCCAGAGGCTGGATGTCTTCGGCGTAGGCCGGATCGCCCAGCAGGCCCAAAGCCAGGCCGGCGAGGGAAATCCGTTTCAAAAGCGGCATGTTATATTGTTCCAATTTTTAGAATTGAAACAATATAACACTACCGATGAGAATTCATGCTATTGCTGATTTGCCAATCGAGCGCCTTTCTTTGTGGCGAGGGAGCAAGCTCCCTCGCCACAGGCGGGGAAGGCTTGGCGCGCCTTACTGCTCTTCCTTGAGCACCACCGGTGCCGGCGGTGGGCGCAGGCCGATTTCAGCGGTGAGCTTGAGCTCCTTGCCGTTGCGCATGACCTGGATCGTCACCTTGTCGGTGGGCTTGATCCGCGCCACCTGGTTCATCGAGCGGCGGCCATCGCCGGCCGGCTCGCCATCGATGCTCAGGATCACATCGCCCAGTTGCAGGCCGGCCTTCTGCGCCGGGCCGTCGCGGAAAATCCCCGCCACCACGATGCCGGGCCGCCCGGACAAGCCGAAGGACTCCGCCAGTTCCTGAGTCAGCGGCTGGACTTCAATACCCAGCCAGCCGCGAATCACCTGGCCGTGCTCGATGATGGACTTCATCACCTCCATCGCCAGCTTCACCGGAATGGCGAAACCGATGCCCTGGCTGCCGCCGGACTTGGAGAAGATCGCCGTATTGATCCCGGTCAGGTTGCCGTTGGCATCCACCAGCGCGCCGCCGGAGTTGCCGGGGTTGATCGCGGCGTCGGTCTGGATGAAATCCTCGTAGTTGTTCAGGCCCAACTGATTGCGCCCGGTGGCGCTGATGATGCCCATGGTCACGGTCTGGCCGACGCCGAACGGGTTGCCGATGGCCAGGGCCACGTCGCCGATGCGGATGCTGTCGGAGCGGCCGATGGTGATGGCCGGGAGGTTCTTGAGGTCGATCTTCAGTACCGCGAGGTCGGTTTCCGGGTCGCTGCCGATCACCCGGGCCAGGGTTTCGCGGCCGTCCTTGAGGGCCACCACGATCTGGTCGGCACCGCTGGTGACGTGGTTGTTGGTCAAAATATAACCTTCCGGGCTCATGATCACGCCCGACCCCAGGCTCGACTCCATGCGCTTCTGCTTGGGCGAGTTGTCGCCGAAGAAGCGCCGGAATTGCGGGTCTTCGAACAACGGATGGCTGGGTTTGTTGATGACCTTGGTGGTGTACAGGTTCACCACGGCTGGCGCCGCGGTAGTCACGGCATCGGCATAGGACACCGGCCCCTGTTGCACCGCCTTGGTTTGCGGCGCCTGCTGCAAGTTGACGTCGAGGCTCGGCAGGCCCACCCATTCCGGGTAGCGCTGGATAATCAGTAGAGCGACAAGCACGCCGGCCAACAGCGGCCAGCCGGAAAAACGCAGCGCCTTGAGCATTAAGCACGTCCTACAGAGGTTGCAGGCGGTATGAGACCGCCCATAATGTCGCGCATTATACGAGGCCGCGCGTGCCTCTGAACGGGATATTTAGGAGTCTTTTCATGGCCGTAGCCCTGAACACCCTGGTCGAAGAAGCGGACCGTTACCTGGCCAGCAGCCGGATTGCCGATTATTGCCCCAACGGCCTGCAGGTCGAAGGTGCGCCCCAGGTGATGCGCATCGTCAGTGGTGTCACCGCCAGCCAGGCCTTGCTTGACGCTGCCGTCGAGGCCGAGGCCGACCTGGTACTGGTGCATCACGGTTATTTCTGGAAGGGCGAAAACCCTTGCGTCACCGGCATGAAACAGCGTCGTCTCAGGACGTTGCTCAAGCATGATATCAGCCTGTTGGCCTATCACTTGCCGTTGGACCTGCACCCGGAGGTGGGCAATAACGTGCAATTGGCCCGCCAGTTGGACATCACCGTCGAGGGACCGCTGGATCCGGACAACCCCAAGATCGTCGGCCTGGTCGGCTCCCTGTCCGAACCGATGACGGCGCGGGATTTCGCGCGCAAGGTCCAGGAAACCATGGGGCGTGAGCCGTTGTTGATCGAAGGCGAGCAGATGATCCGCCGGGTTGGCTGGTGCACCGGTGGCGGCCAGGGCTATATCGATCAGGCGGTGTTGGCTGGTGTCGACCTGTACCTCAGCGGCGAGGCGTCGGAGCAGACGTTCCACAGCGCGCGGGAAAACGGCATCAGCTTCATCGCCGCCGGCCATCATGCGACCGAACGCTATGGCGTCCAGGCGCTGGGTGATTACCTGGCGCGACGCTTTGCCCTGGAGCACATCTTCATCGATTGCCCGAATCCCATCTGACTAGCGCTGAACCAACTGTGGAAGCGGGCCTGTGGGAGCAAAGCTTGCTCGCGATGACGTCGGCACATGCAACGCCGCTATCGCGAGCAAGCTTTGCTCCCGCAGAGTTCACTGGCTCCCCCAGAACTCACCGCAATGCCCGAACCACTGGGCATATCCATATGCTGTTTCGATCTAGTTGGCGCCCTGATTAGAAGAGGTCGCTGTGCTAGGATTCCCCGCTCGAACACGGCCCGCTGGCCGTTCATAAGAAAGTTTTCGTGAGTAGCCATGGTCGACAAACTGACGCATCTGAAACAGCTGGAGGCGGAAAGCATCCACATCATCCGCGAGGTGGCCGCCGAGTTCGATAACCCGGTGATGCTGTACTCCATCGGTAAAGACTCCGCCGTGATGCTGCACCTGGCACGCAAGGCGTTCTTCCCCGGCAAGCTGCCGTTTCCGGTGATGCACGTCGACACCCGCTGGAAATTCCAGGAAATGTACAAGTTTCGCGATCGCATGGTCGAGGAACTGGGCCTGGACCTGATCACCCATGTGAACCCGGACGGTGTGGCGCAGGGCATCAACCCGTTCACCCACGGCAGTGCCAAGCACACCGACATCATGAAGACCGAAGGCCTCAAGCAGGCCTTGGACAAATATGGTTTCGACGCCGCGTTCGGCGGTGCCCGTCGCGATGAAGAGAAATCCCGCGCCAAGGAGCGCGTGTACTCGTTCCGCGACAGCAAGCACCGCTGGGACCCGAAGAACCAGCGCCCGGAGTTGTGGAACGTCTACAACGGCAAGGTCAACAAAGGCGAGTCGATCCGGGTATTCCCGCTGTCGAACTGGACCGAGCTGGACATCTGGCAGTACATCTACCTCGAAGGCATCCCGATCGTGCCGCTGTACTTTGCCGCCGAGCGTGAAGTGATCGAGAAGAACGGCACGCTGATCATGATCGACGACGAGCGCATCCTCGAGCACCTGTCCGACGAAGACAAAGCCCGTATCGTCAAGAAGAAAGTGCGTTTCCGTACTCTTGGCTGCTACCCGTTGACGGGCGCGGTGGAGTCCGAGGCCGAAAGCCTGACGGACATCATCCAGGAAATGCTCCTGACGCGAACTTCCGAGCGCCAGGGCCGGGTCATCGACCACGATGGCGCAGGCTCGATGGAAGATAAAAAACGTCAAGGTTATTTCTAAGGGGCTGTCATGTCGCATCAATCTGATTTGATCAGCGAGGACATCCTCGCCTACCTGGGCCAGCACGAGCGTAAAGAGCTGCTGCGCTTTTTGACCTGCGGTAACGTCGACGACGGCAAGAGCACCCTGATCGGGCGCCTGCTGCACGACTCCAAGATGATCTACGAAGATCACCTGGAAGCCATCACCCGCGATTCGAAGAAAGTCGGCACCACCGGTGACGATATCGACCTGGCGTTGCTGGTCGACGGCCTGCAGGCCGAGCGCGAGCAAGGCATCACCATTGATGTCGCCTACCGCTATTTCTCCACCGCCAAGCGTAAATTCATCATCGCCGATACCCCAGGCCATGAGCAGTACACCCGCAACATGGCCACCGGTGCCTCCACCTGTGACCTGGCGATCATCCTGGTGGACGCCCGCTACGGCGTGCAGACCCAGACTCGTCGCCACAGCTTCATTGCCTCGTTGCTGGGCATCAAGCACATCGTCGTGGCCATCAACAAGATGGACCTCAAGGACTTCGACCAGGGCGTGTTCGAGTCGATCAAGGCCGACTACCTGAAGTTCGCCGAAGGCTTGAAGATGAAGCCCACCACCATGCACTTCGTGCCGATGTCTGCCCTCAAGGGCGACAACGTAGTGAACAAGTCCGAGCGTTCGCCGTGGTACACCGGCCAGTCGCTGATGGAAATCCTCGAGACCGTGGAAGTGGCGGGCGACCGTAACTTCACCGACCTGCGTTTCCCAGTGCAGTACGTCAACCGTCCGAACCTGAACTTCCGCGGTTTCGCCGGCACCCTCGCCAGCGGCATCGTGCACAAGGGCGACGAAGTGGTGGTGCTGCCGTCGGGCAAGAGCAGCCGCGTGAAATCCATCGTCACCTTCGAGGGCGAGTTGGAGCATGCAGGTCCTGGCCAGGCGGTAACGCTGACCATGGAAGACGAAATCGACATCTCCCGTGGCGACTTGCTGGTGCATGCCGACAACGTGCCACCGGTCACCGACAGCTTCGAAGCGATGCTGGTGTGGATGGCCGAAGAGCCGATGCTGCCGGGCAAGAAATACGACATCAAGCGCGCCACCAGCTACGTGCCGGGCTCGATTGCCAGCATCGTCAACAAGGTCGATGTGAACACCCTTGAAGAAGGTCCGGCCAGCGCGTTGCAGCTCAACGAAATCGGCAAGGTGAAGATCGCTCTGGATGCGCCGATTGCCCTGGACGGTTACGAGAGCAACCGCACCACCGGTGCGTTCATCGTCATCGATCGCCTGACCAACGGCACGGTCGGTGCCGGCATGATCGTCGCCCAGCCGCTGGCTCACGGCAGCAGCACGCACCACGGCAAGCTGGCCCATGTGTCGGTGGAAGAACGCGCCCAGCGCTTCGGCCAGCAGCCGGCCACGGTTCTGTTCAGTGGCCTGTCGGGCGCTGGCAAAAGCACGCTGGCCTATGCGGTCGAGCGCAAGTTGTTCGACTCGGGCCGTGCGGTCTTTGTCCTCGATGGCCAGAACCTGCGTCATGACCTGAACAAGGGCTTGCCGCAGGATCGCTCCGGACGTACCGAGAACTGGCGCCGTGCGGCTCATGTCGCCCGTCAGTTCAACGAAGCCGGCCTGCTGACCCTCGCCGCGTTTGTCGCCCCGGATGCCGAAGGCCGCGAACAGGCCAAGGCGCTGATCGGCAAGGAGCGTCTGCTGACGGTCTACGTCCAGGCTTCGCCAGCGGTGTGCGCCCAGCGTGATCCGCAAGGGCTGTATGCCGCCGCTGGTGACAACATCCCAGGCGAGTCCTTCCCGTATGACGTGCCGCTGGATGCCGACCTGGTGATCGACACCCAGGCGCTGACACTGGAAGAGAGTGTCAAGCAGGTGCTGGATCTGCTGCGCAAGCGTGGGGCGATCTAAGTCTCGCTGCGGTAAATAAAAAAGCCCGCGGATGAGTGATCATCTGCGGGCTTTTTTTGTTGTCTGGAGGGACGCCATCGCGAGCAAGCTCGCTCCCACAATGGTCAGCGGTGGAGCCAATGTGGGAGCGAGCTTGCTCGCGATGAGGCCTGTGCAGCCGCCTCAAGACTTGGCGGGATACTCCTGATGCATCTGCGCAAGCAACGCATCCTTGTCCTGCCACAACTGGTTGATCCAGCCCTGGAACTCCAAGCGATACACGCCGTCCTGGTCGTAGTTCTTGCCAATGAACTGCGCTGGGATCTTCAGTTCCTGGAAATGCACCACCACCTCTCCAACGTTGCCGCAGAGCAAATCCCAATACCCCGGACGACCGCCCGGATAATGAATGGTCACGTTGATGATCGACTCCAGTTGCTCACCCATGGCATCCAGTACAAACGCGATACCGCCAGCCTTGGGCTTGAGCAGGTGGCGAAACGGTGACTGCTGCTGGGCATGCTTGCCGTCGGTGAAACGCGTGCCTTCGACGAAATTGAAAATACCCACGGGGTTGTCGCGAAACTTCGCGCAGGTCTTGCGGGTGGTTTCCAGGTCCTTGCCTTTCTTTTCCGGATGCTTTTCCAGGTAAGCCTTGGAGTAGCGTTTCATGAACGGGAAGCCCAGCGCCCACCAGGCCAGGCCGATCACCGGCACCCAGATCAGTTCCTGCTTGAGGAAGAACTTCAACGGCCGGATGCGTCGGTTCAGTACGTACTGCAACACCATGATGTCGACCCAGCTCTGGTGGTTGCTGGTGATCAGGTACGAATGCTGGTAGTCCAGGCCCTCCAGGCCGCTGAGGTGCCAGCGGGTACGACGCAGCAGGCTCATCCAGGCCTTGTTGTTGCTGATCCAGGCTTCGTGGATGTGGCCCATCAGCCAGTTGGTGAAGCGCTGGGCGGCGGGGAAGGGCAGCAACAGCTTGAAGATCGCCACGATGAACAGCGGTGTGCAGCAGGCGATGGTGTTCAGCGCCAACAGCAGCGAGGCAATGACGCCGCGCAAGGGGGCAGGCAGGAAGTCCAGCATTTAAATGTCCAAAGGTCGGTTGGCGGCTTGGATCGCGGTCAGGGCGATGGTGTACACGATGTCGTCGACCTGGGCGCCGCGCGGCAAGTCATTCACCGGTTTGCGCAAGCCTTGCAGCATCGGCCCGAGGCTGACGCAATCGGCGCTGCGCTGCACGGCCTTGTGGGTGGTGTTGCCGGTGTTGAGGTCCGGGAAGATGAACACCGTCGCCCGGCCAGCCACCTGGCTGTTGGGCGCCAATTGCCGTGCCACGGTTTCGTTGGCGGCGGCGTCGTATTGCAACGGACCATCGATCAACAGGCCGTGCTGGGCCTCGTGGGCCAGCAGGGTGGCTTCGCGAACTTTTTCCACTTCTTCGCCACTGGCCGACTCACCGCTGGAGTAGCTGAGCATCGCCACCCGCGGCGTGATGCCGAACGCGGCGGCCGAGTCGGCACTTTGCAGGGCGATTTCCGCCAGCTCCGCAGCGCTGGGGTGCGGGTTCATCACGCAGTCGCCGTAGACCAGCACTTCTTCGGGAAACAGCATGAAAAACACCGAGGACACCAGCGAGCATCCTGGCGCGGTCTTGATCAGTTGCAGCGCCGGACGGATGGTGTTGGCGGTGGAGTGGATGACGCCGGATACCAGCCCGTCCACTTCATCCAGGGCCAGCATCATGGTGCCGATGACCACGGTGTCTTCCAGTTGCTGCTCGGCCATCGGCGCGTTCAGGCTCTTGCTCTTGCGCAACCTCACCATGGGTTCGACGTAGCGTTCGCGAATCGAATCCGGGTCGAGGATCTCCAGCCCCGGCGGCAGTTCGATGCCTTGGGCGCGGGCCACCGCTTCGACGTCGGCCGGTTTTGCCAGCAACACACAGCGGGCAATGCCCCGGGCCTGGCAAATGGCGGCGGCCTGGACGGTCAACGGTTCGCTGCCCTCGGGCAGCACGATGCGTTTGTTGGCGGCCTGGGCGCGCTGGATCAACTGATAGCGGAACACCGCTGGCGACAGGCGCATTTCCCGTGGCGTGCCGCAGCGCTGGTGCAGCCACTTGGCGTCCAGGTGGCTGGCGACAAAATCGGTGATGATCTCCGCACGTTCGCGGTCATCGATGGGGATTTCCTTGTTCAAACCGTTGAGCAGGTTAGCGGTGTCATAGGAACCGGTGCTCACCGACAGCACCGGCAACCCCGCCTGCAAGGCACCGCGACACAAGTCCATGATGCGCGGGTCGGGCAGGGTGTCGCTGGTCAGCAGCAAGCCGGCCAGCGGCACGCCGTTGATCGCTGCCAGGCTCACGGCCAGGATGATGTCGTCGCGATCGCCGGGGGTTACCACCAGCACGCCGGGCTTGAGCAGTTCCACGGTGTTGCGCATGGTGCGGGCGCAAATGATGATGTTGCTCATGCGCCGGGTTTCGTAGTCGCCGGCGTTGAGCACCTGCGCACCCATCAGGTCGGCCACGTCGCGGGTGCGCGGGGCATTGAGTTCGGGGCGAAACGGGATGCAACCGAGCAGGCGGAAATCGCCGCTGCGCAGCAAGGGCGAGTGCTCCTTGAGCCGTGCGGAAAACGCCTCCATGCTTTCGTCGGTGCGGACCTTGTTCAGGATCACCCCGAGAACTTTCGGGTCCTTCGGCCCGCCAAACAACTGCGCCTGCAACTCTACCCGGCCAGACAGTTCGGTCAGCACTTCGTTTTCCGGCGCCGACACCAGGATGACCTCGGCGTCCAGGCTCTTGGCCAGGTGCAGGTTGACCCGGGCGGCGTAGCTGGCGTTGCGGGTCGGGACCATGCCTTCGACGACCAGCACGTCCTTGCCGATGGCCGCCTGCTGGTAAAGGGTGATGATCTCTTCCAGCAACTCATCGAGCTGGCCGTCGCCGAGCATGCGCTCGACGTGCGCCAGGCCCAGGGGCTGCGGCGGCTTGAGGCCATGGGTGCGGGCCACCAACTCGGTGGAGCGTTCCGGCCCGGTGTCGCCGGGGTGAGGTTGGGCAATGGGTTTGAAAAAGCCGACTTTCAGTCCGGCCCGCTCAAGGGTACGCACCAGCCCGAGGCTGATGGAGGTCAGGCCCACACCAAAATCGGTGGGTGCGATAAAAAAAGTTTGCATGCGGATTCTCTAAGGGAGCATGGCAATGGCGCGACCTATGACTGGTCATCTACCCACAATTCAGTCGCCAAGGTTATCGCTAACAGGGCCTTGAGCGCACCAGCCGCAATCAAAGGGCTGGCCTATTTTTTCAATACGTTGCCCCGGGTCCAGCACCCAGGCCCGGGACTGCCACGGTGGCTGGTGACGCAGGTGTTGAGTGTGGCCACAGGACAGCTCGGCCACCCAGTGCCCGTCCTCGTCCTGATGGAAACCGGTGACCGTCGGTCTGTTCGAGCTAGCCCGTTTGTCCGGGTTCCGTTCGCTTTCGGGCAAATCCTTGTTTAGACTTGTCCGTTCTTCATTCTTATGCAAAAGGTCTCGCCCCATGCTGATCGCCGCCAATAAGGCTGTCTCCATCGACTATACCCTGACCAATGACGCTGGTGAGGTCATCGACAGCTCTGCCGGCGGCGCTCCGCTGGTCTACCTGCAAGGCGCAGGTAATATCATTCCGGGTCTGGAAAAGGCCCTGGAGGGCAAAGCCGTCGGTGACGAGCTGAAAGTGGCCGTTGAGCCGGAAGACGCTTACGGTGAATACTCCGCTGAGCTGGTCAGCACCTTGAGCCGCAGCATGTTCGAAGGCGTGGATGAGCTGGAAGTGGGCATGCAGTTCCACGCCTCGGCGCCCGATGGCCAGATGCAGATCGTCACCATCCGCGACCTGGAAGGCGATGACGTCACCGTTGACGGCAACCACCCGTTGGCCGGCCAGCGCTTGAACTTCCAAGTCAAGATCGTCGATATCCGTGACGCCAGCCAGGAAGAAATTGCCCATGGTCACGTCCATGGCGAAGGCGGCCATCACCACTGATTTGTGCGCTACGCTCAAATGACCAGTGAACTGGAAAGGCGCCATACGGCGCCTTTTTAGTCGGTTGCTGTTAGCATCACCCATGGCTGTTTCGAAAAGATCCGCAAACCTGGAGTTCGTCATGAGTGCTTTCCACGACCTTAAACTCAAAGCCCTGGATGGTCAGGAGCTTGCTCTGGCGCCGTTCAAGGGGCAAGTCGTGCTGGTGGTCAACGTCGCCTCCAAATGTGGCCTGACGCCTCAATACGCGGCGCTGGAAAATCTCTATCAGCAATACAAGGCCAAGGGTTTCAGCGTGCTGGGCCTGCCCTGCAATCAGTTCGCCGGGCAAGAGCCGGGGACCGAGCAGGAAATCCAGGATTTTTGCAGCCTCAACTACGGCGTGACGTTTCCGCTGTCCAGCAAGCTGGACGTGAACGGCCATGATCGTCACCAGTTGTACCGCCTGCTGGCGGGCGAGGGGGCCGAGTTTCCCGGAGACATTACCTGGAACTTCGAAAAATTCCTGCTCGGCAAGGACGGGCGGGTGCTGGCGCGTTTCTCGCCGCGCACGGCGCCGGATGATCCTGCCGTGATCCAGGCGATCGAAAAAGCGCTGGCTTGATCCCAAGAATTTGTAGCGATCCCTTTGTGGCGAGGGAGCTTGCTCCCGCTGGGCTGCGAAGCGGCCCTGGCTTTTTTGCGGTTGCTGCGCAACCGAGCGGGAGCAAGCTCCCTCGCCACAGGGGACGTGCTTGAGGCTGCGGTACGCATCACTCCCTTTTGATCCTTAATCATTCAAATCAATAGTGCTACCCAGCGCTTACCATGCTCCATATTATCGTCGTCATATCCGACCTGTGACTTCGTCCCGTGGAGTGCCTCATGCCTGCAAAAGCCCTGTTCAAACCTTTCCACCTCGGCGCGCTCGAGTTGCCGACCCGGGTGGTGATGGCGCCGATGACCCGTTCCTTTTCGCCGGGCGGCGTGCCCAATGCCAAGGTCATCGAGTATTACCGTCGCCGCGCGGCGGCCGGGGTCGGCCTGATCATCACCGAGGGCACGACGGTGGGGCACAAGGCTTCCAACGGCTACCCGAACGTGCCGCATTTCTATGGCGACGCCGCGTTGGCCGGCTGGAAAAAAGTGGTTGATGCGGTACACGCCGAAGGCGGCAAGATCGTTCCACAACTGTGGCATGTGGGCAGTGTGCGACGCATCGGCACCGAGCCGGACGCCAGCGTGCCGGGCTATGGCCCGACCGAAAAGCTCAAGGACGGCCAGGTGGTGGTCCACGGCATGACCCAGGCGGACATTGACGAGGTTATCGCCGCGTTCGCCCAGGCGGCAAAAGACGCGCAAAGCATCGGCATGGACGGAGTGGAAATCCACGGCGCCCACGGCTACCTGGTGGACCAGTTCTTCTGGGAAGGCAGCAACCAGCGCACCGACGGTTACGGCGGCAGCCTGGCCAACCGTTCGCGCTTTGCGATCGAACTGATCCGTGCCGTGCGTGCGGCGGTGGGCGAGGGTTTCCCGATCATTTTCCGCTTCTCCCAATGGAAACAGCAGGACTACACCGCGCGTCTGGTGCAGACCCCTGAAGCCCTGGGCGAATTCCTCAAGCCATTGTCTGACGCGGGCGTGGATATTTTTCACTGCTCGACACGGCGCTTCTGGGAGCCGGAGTTCGAAGGCTCCGAGCTGAACCTGGCCGGGTGGACCCGCAAGCTCACCGGCAAGCCCACCATCACCGTCGGCAGCGTCGGCCTGGACGGCGAATTCCTGCAGTTCATGGTCAACACCGACAAAATCGCGCAACCGGCCAGCCTGGAAAAACTGCTGGAACGCCTGAACAACGACGAGTTCGACCTGGTGGCGGTGGGGCGTGCGCTGCTGGTGGATCCGGACTGGGCGCAGAAAGTCCGTGAAGGTCGGGAGCAGGAGATCTTGCCGTTCAGTCGCGAGGCGTTGATGACCCTGGTTTAAGCGGGGCCTGATCCGACGCCTTCGCGAGCAAGCTCGCTCCCACAGTGGATCTAGGGTGAACACAAGATATGTGTTCCCTGGGGACCGAATGTGGGAGCGAGCTTGCTCGCGATGGCGGCCTCAGCTTCACTGAAAATTCAGCGCACTGTCGGCGCAGCAGGCATCACCTGCTCACCCACACAAACCCCGCGCAACTGCGCCTCGAACTGCTCGATCACCGACGCCCAACCCTGACGGCTGGCATGCTGGCGCGCATTGAGCCGCACACAACGCAAAGTCTCGCGCTTCTCCAGCAGCCAACGGGCCGCATCGCAGAACGCCTCCTCATCCCCCGGCATCGCCAGCACGCCGTTATAGCCGTGGCGAATATGTTGGGCCGCCGCGGCCTGGTCGTAGGCCACCACGCCCAGCCCGGACGCCAGCGCCTCCAGCACCACATTGCCGAAGGTTTCGGTCAGGCTCGGAAAGATAAACACATCCCCGGACGCATAATGACTGGCCAGCGCCTCGCCGCGTTGCGGGCCGCAAAAGATCGCTTCGGGCAACTCCTGCTCCAGCGCGGACCGCTGCGGGCCGTCGCCGATCACCACCAGTTTCATCCGTCGCCCTGGGAAAGCACTGCACAGCGTGGCGAAACTGCGCTTGAGCAGCCCGAGGTTTTTCTCCGGAGCCAGGCGTCCAACGTGGATCACGGCGATGTCATCGTCGCCCAGGCCCCACGCCTCACGCAGGCTCGCCGAGCGCTTGACCGGATGAAACAGTTGGCTGTCTACGCCGCGCGACAGCAGCGCCACGCGCTCGAAATGTCGGCGCTCCAGTTCCAGGCGCTGGCTGAGGCTGGGCACCAGGGTCAGGCTGGAGCGGTTGTGAAACCAGCGCAGGTAATGGGTGAGCACGCGACTCAACAGCCCGAGGCCGTACTGTTGGGTGTATTGCTGGAAATTGGTGTGGAAACCACTGACCACCGAGATGCCCAGGCGCCGTGCCGCCCGCAGCGCCGACAAACCCAGCGGCCCTTCGGTGGCGATGTACAGCACGTCCGGACGATGGCGTTTCCAGCGCCTGAGCAGTTTGTGCATCGACGCCTGGCCCCACTGCAAACCCGGATAGCCCGGCAGCGGCCAGCCCCGGCACAGCAGCAACTGCTCGTCACTGGCCTGGCGTTGGTCGTCGACCTGGCGCGGCCGTATCAGCTCGACCTGATGCCCGCGGGCGCGCAGGCCGTCGTACAGGCGGCCCAGGGTATTGGCCACGCCATTGATTTCCGGCGGGAAGGTTTCGGTGATCAGGGTAATGTGCAGAGGTGTGGTCATGACCCCAGTGTCGACCGGGGCCATTTCGTCATTGTGACGCCAGGATGATGGATTTGTGACTGGCTCAGCCCTGGCGGGCCAGCGCGGTCTCGGCGCCTTGCTCACGGACCCAGAACAACGTCGCGCCGGCCACCGCTGCCGGCATCATCAGGATGTTCACCACCGGGATCAGCAGCACCAGGTACACGCTGCCGCCAAAGCCCAGGCTCTGCCAGCGTTTTTCCCGCAGCCAGGCGAGCATTTCGTTCCAGCCCAGCTTGTGGTTGTCCGCCGGATAGTCGATGTACTGGATCGCCATCATCCACACGCCGAACAACAGCCACAGCGGTGCCGCCACCAGGTTGACCACGGGGATGAACGACAGCACGAACAGCCCCAGGGCGCGGGGCAGGAAATAGCCGAGCTTGCGCGCTTCCCGGCCGAGGGTCCGCGGGATCATGGCGATCAACTCGGCCCAACTGAAGGCCGGGAAGTCGTCGGTGCCACGGATGACCACTTCGACTTTTTCCGCGAGAAAGCCGTTGAAAGGTGCAGCGATGATGTTGGCGAGCATGGTGAAGGTGAAGAACACCATCAGCACGACGAGCACCACGAACAGCGGCCAGAGGACATAGCTGAGGAAACTGAGCCAGTCTGGCAGCGACGGCATCAGCGTATCGACCCACAGGCTGAACTGGTGGCCGGCCAGGTAAATCAAGCCGACGAACAGCACCAGGTTGATCGCCAGGGGCAAGAGTACAAACAAGCGCAGGCCCGGGCTCAAGACCAGCTTGAGACCCTCTCGCAAATATTGCGGGCCGGACAGGACGGGGGCGGGCATAGGTGGCTCCGAGCGAAGGTGAACGCGCCGACCTTACCGGCTTTGCCTCGCCCGGGAAAGCGGCGACATGGCGTGTAACAACGTTTCTTGAGGCGAAGGCGCCTATTGAAAGGACCGCTGGGGATAGAGCTCACCTATGAGCTGGATTGTTAAACCGTATTTCCTTAATCTTCGCTCCCTCGATACGCTGCACCCATTCTTTTCCAGGACTGTCGAACCCAAGCCTTCCCCAAGTGCGTCAACGGTCCTTTTTTATTCGCGCCGCTCACCCGGCGTTCCGGCCCGCAAGGTCCGGTCAACAGGAGCAGGTCATGTCTGAAGTGCGTCATTCGCGAGTGATTATTCTCGGTTCCGGCCCTGCCGGTTACAGCGCTGCGGTTTATGCGGCCCGTGCCAACCTCAAGCCACTGCTGATCACCGGCATGCAGGCCGGCGGTCAATTGACCACCACCACCGAAGTCGACAACTGGCCGGGCGACGTCCACGGCCTGACCGGCCCGGCCTTGATGGAGCGCATGAAGGAACACGCCGAGCGCTTCGAGACCGAGATCGTTTTCGACCACATCAATGCCGTGGATTTCGCCGCCAAGCCCTACACCCTGACCGGCGACAGCGCGACCTACACCTGCGATGCCCTGATCATCGCCACCGGCGCCAGCGCTCGTTACCTGGGCCTGCCGTCGGAAGAAGCCTTCATGGGCAAAGGTGTTTCCGCCTGCGCCACCTGCGACGGTTTCTTCTACCGCAACAAGCCTGTGGCAGTGGTCGGTGGTGGTAACACCGCCGTTGAAGAAGCGCTGTACCTGGCCAACATCGCCAGCACGGTCACCCTGATCCACCGTCGCGAGACTTTCCGCGCCGAGAAGATCCTGATCGACAAGCTCAATGCCCGCGTCGCCGAAGGCAAGATCATCCTCAAGCTCAACGCGACCCTGGACGAAGTGCTGGGCGACAACATGGGCGTGACCGGTGCCCGCTTGAAGAATAACGACGGCAGCTTTGACGAGATCAAGGTTGACGGCGTCTTCATCGCCATCGGCCACACCCCGAACACCTCGCTGTTCGAAGGCCAGCTGGAACTCAAGGACGGCTACCTGGTGGTCAAGGGCGGCCGCGACGGCAACGCCACTGCCACCAGCGTCGAAGGTATCTTCGCGGCCGGCGACGTGGCCGACCACGTCTACCGCCAGGCGATCACCTCGGCCGGTGCCGGTTGCATGGCAGCCCTGGACACCGAACGCTACCTGGATGGCCTGCAGAACGCTTCGTTCTGATTCAGCGGGCACAAAAAAACCGGCTTCGGCCGGTTTTTTAATGCCTGGATACCTGCTGCTGAACCCCTGTGGGAGCGAGCTTGCTCGCGATGGCGGTGTATCAGTCAACATCGATGTTGGCTGACCTGACGCTATCGCGAGCAAGCTCGCTCCCACAGGGTTCTGTGTGGTCAAGAGGACCGTGTTCAGGCCAGCTTCGCCAAGCACGCCTCCAGGATATCCAAGCCTTCCTCCAGCACTGCCGGCTCGGTCGTCAACGGCGCCAGCAGCCGAATGATGTGCCGCGATTTTCCGCTGGGCATCAGCAGCAAGCCCGATTCCCGTGCCAGGGCCAGCAGTTGCGTCAGTTGTGCCGAGGCCGGGGTGCCGTCGGCGTGGGTCAGCTCGATGCCGCGCATCGCGCCGACGCCGGTCAGGCGGCCCAGGTAGGGCGTCAGCCCACGGTTGCGCCAGGATTGGTAGCGGCTGACGATCGCCTCCTCCTGTTGCGAGCCCCAGGCGTGCAGGTTGGCGTCGGTCATTTCATCCAGGGTCGCCAGGGCGGCGGCGCAGGCGATGGGGTTGCCCGAGTAGGTGCCACCGAGGCCGCCCTTGGGCAGGTTGTCCAGCAGCGCCTTGCGTCCCACCACCGCGCCCAAGGGCACGCCGCCGGCGATGCTTTTGCCGAGCAGGACCAAGTCAGGCTCGATGCCGAGCCGTGGGAAGGCAAAGCGCTGGCCGGTGCGGCCGAAGCCGGACTGGATCTCATCGACGATCAGCACAATGCCCTTGTCGTCGCAGAACTGCCGCAGAGCCTGGGCGAAGGGCACATCCATCGCCAGGAAACCGGCTTCGCCCTGCACCGGTTCGACAATGAAACAGGCCACGTCATTCACGTCGATCTCGACGCTGAACAGCCGCTCCATGGCCTTCAAGGCTTCTTCGCCGGTGACGCCGTTGTCCTTGCTGGGGTACGGCAGGTGATACACCGGCCCGGGCAGTACGCCGACTTTCTGCTTGTAAGGCGCGACCTTGCCGTTGAGGTTGAGGGTCGCCAGGGTGCGGCCGTGAAAGGCGCCATCAAACGCAATCACGGCGGTACGGCCCGTGGCGCCGCGTACGATCTTCAAGGCGTTCTCCGCTGCCTCGGCGCCGCTGTTGGTGAGCATGCCGCTGACCGGATAATCCACCGGGACAAACGCCGCCAGGCGCTCCATCAATTCAATGTAGGGGGCGTGGGGCGCGGCATTGAATGCGTAGTGCGTCAGCCGGGTGGCCTGTTCACGGATCGCCTCGACAATGCGCGGATGGCAATGGCCGAGGTTCAACACACCGATGCCGCCGACGAAATCGATGTAGCGTTTACCGTCGGTGTCCCAGACCTCGGCATTCTTGCCGTGGCTGAGGCTGACGGGGTGCACGATGGAGATCGATTGGCTGATGGTTTCGCTGCTCATGGATGACGGCCCGGACGATGGAGAAATTTCCGTTATCTAAGCCGCGAGCAGAGGGGCCCGGCAAACGAAATAAAGTTGCCGGGTCAATCTTAAAAGTCGGGATGTGGTGAGGTGCCGCTTACTTGGGGGGGGCAACCCGTGGCGAGGGAGGTTGCTCCCGCTGGGCTTGTAGGAGCTGTCGAGCGAAGCGAGGCTGCGATCTTTGCCCGTACACTTGAGTCTCAAGTGAAAGATCAAAAGATCGCAGGCTTCGCCAGCTCCTACAGAGTCCTGCGGGAGCCCTCGCCACAAAAGCGGGACGATCAGCGCCGTTGCAGCGGCTGTGCCTCGAACGTCACACCGGCCAGCCCATGGGCCATCAGCGCGCGGATATTGCCGTGATCGCTGCCTTCGGGCGTGACCAGCACCGAACGGTAATGTTCGCCAAACGCCAGCAGCGCTTCTTCATCGCTCAAGCCTTCGAGCAGCGCCAGGCCCAGGGTCTTGCACGAACCTTCGTTCTGCCCGGCGGCGTTGTGCACGCCACCGTTGTCGAAGGCCTGGGGCTGGTAGTCGTAACCGGCGGCGATAAAGGCCAGGGTGTCGGCGAAGGCATGTTCGCCGCTCTTGAGACGGGTACGCAGGGTATTGAGATCAGGCATCAGGTTTTCCTTTGGCGAACGCCGCCTGTTGTTCGGCGCTGGCTTCTTTCTGGTATTGGGCTTTCCACTCGGCGTACGGCATGCCGTAGACCACTTCGCGGGCGTCGTCGAGGCTGACCTCGACCTGGCGTTCATCGGCGGCGGCCTTGTACCACTTGGACAGGCAGTTGCGGCAGAAGCCGGCGAGGTTCATCAGGTCGATGTTCTGCACATCCTTGCGGCTGTCCAGGTGGGCAACCAGCCGACGGAAAGCGGCGGCTTCGAGTTCGAGGCGTTGTTGGTCGTTCATGGTGTTCCCTGACGGGCAGCTGCAAGCGGCGAGCTTCGAGCTGCAAATTGGATGGCGTTGATCAGGCTTGAAGTTTACCGCTTGAAGCCAGTAGCGGCTACGAAGCCGCCCGGCTTGCCGCAAGGGTAATCGACACCGACTCGGCAAATCGCAAGGCGTGGGGTTTGTCGACTTCGACTTCGGCGTACAGCACCGATTCGTTGGCCATGACCAGGTCGAGCAATTCCTGGGTCAGGCGTTCGAGCAGGGCGAAGCGGTTGCCTTCCACGTGGGCGATGATCGCCTTGGTGATGGTGCGGTAGTTCAGCGCGTGGTCGATGTCGTTGTCGCGCACAGCTTCCTGGGCAGCGTAGAGAATGGTCAGGTTGATCAACACATCCTGCTTGTTGAGGATTTCATCCTCGTTGATGCCGATGAAGGTGCGCAGGCGCAGGTCCTTGACCTTGATGCGTGCCATGGCTGGCTGAAGTTGTGGCATTTAATTGCTCCGTCGAATCAATTGCAGGAACTCCTGGCGCGTGGTGCTGGAATCGCGAAAGGCGCCGAGCATCACCGAGGTGTTCATGGTCGAGTTCTGTTTTTCGACACCGCGCATCATCATGCACATGTGCTGGGCCTCGATCACCACCGCCACGCCGGCGGCCTGGGTGACCTGCTGCACCGCGTCGGCGATTTGCCGGGTCAGGTTCTCCTGGATTTGCAGGCGGCGGGCGAACATGTCCACCAGCCGGGCGATCTTCGACAGCCCCAGGACCTTGCCCGTAGGAATATAAGCCACATGGGCCTTGCCGATGAAGGGCAACAGGTGATGTTCGCAGAGTGAATAGAGTTCGATGTCGGCGACGATCACCATTTCATCGCTGTCAGAGGCGAACAGCGCGCCATTGACGATCTGCTCGACGCTTTGTTCATAGCCATGGCAGAGGTACTGCATGGCCTTGGCGGCACGCACCGGGGTATCGAGCAAACCTTCGCGCTCGGGGTTTTCCCCCAGGCCTATAAGGATCTCGCGGTAGTTCTGGGGCAGGGATAGCGTCATGGTGCATCCTCGAAACAAGGCTATTTGACGTGCCGCCCGCCGTTGACGGTCAGGGTCGTGCCGGTGACATAAGGGTTGTCCAGCAGATAACGCAGGCTCTGGTAGATCACTTCGCTGCCGGGTTCGATGCCCAGCGCGGACTTGGCCAGGGCCTTGGCGCGGTAAGCCGCGTTGTCCTCGGGGTTGAACAGTAGCAGGGCCGGGGCGATGCCGTTGACCTTGATCGCCGGGGCGAACTTCGCCGCGAACGACAGGGTCAGGCTTTCCAGGCCGGCCTTGGTGGCGCAATAGGCGATATGCCGGGCGCTGCCTTTGCGGGTCACATCATCGCTGATGTGCACGATATCCGCCGGGGTTGAACGCTGCAGCAGCTCGGCGCCGTGCAGGTTGATCAGGTAAGGCGCAAGCATGTGCACGCCGAACATGGCGTTGAAGGCCGCTGCTTCGCTGCCCGGGTCCTCGGCCAGCCAGGCCGAGGCGTTGTGCACGATGGCCCGCAGCCGGTCGGTGTGCTGCTTGAGTTGTTCGATGAAGGCCAGGATCCCCGCTTCGCTGGAGAAGTCGGCAAACAGCACCACCGCCCCCAGGTCCCGCAGCGTCTGCACGCCAGGGCGTTCGGTGCGATAGGTCGCGATCACCGGTTGCCCGTCTTCCAGCAATCGCCGGGCACAATGCAGGCCGACGCGCTGGGCTGCGCCAGTGATCAGGATCGGGGCGATGGCGCTGGACATAGGACGGCTCGGTTCACGGCAAGAGCAAAACTATAACAGCGACGCGGTGCGCGTCCTATGTCCAAAGGTGAATCCAGAGTTCCCCTGTGGGAGCTAGCTTGCTCGCGATAGCGGACTGACGGGCAACACTTGGTGTGGATGTACCGGCCTCATCGCGAGCAAGCTCGCTCCCACAGGTTTGAGGCTCCCACACGGATCAATGTGCAGGCTGGCGACATCAATGATTCTGCGTCGCCGGCAACGTCCGCTGTGGCGCGCCGTTGAGCCAGTTCGCCAGCAGATGGGTCGACATCGGGATAAACAGGTAGACCATCAGTGGCGTCAGGATCAGCGTGCTGATGAACACCCGGCTCAACAGGCCCAGTTCGCCCAGCAGCGGCCCCAACAGGAAATTGAACAACAGCGACACGGGAAAGAACGCCAGCCAGATGGCCACGGCCTGTTTCCAACGGGGCGGACGCTGGCCGACCGCACCGAACCAGCCATCGATGCCACGCACCCGATGTTCGGAGGGATGGGCAAACAGATCGCTGCCCCGTCCCAGCCAGGCCGTGCGAGAAGCAGAGTGTTCCCAGGCGTGCAGCGTCTGCTCGTCGGCAAAACGGAAGATGATCTGGAATTCATCGTCCTCGGGCGGTGGAGCGAGCACGCCGGAACCCAGGTAGCCGGGAAAGTCGGTTGCCAGTTGTTCGCCTTCGCGCAACCAGGCGATCAGGTCCTGATAACGTCCATTGGCAACGCGGCGGGCAACCATCAGGGTGACGGGAGAGGTAGACATTATGTATCTCCGTAAGACAGGCGCGGTACTCCGGGTAGGAGGTTCGCGGGGGACGCCCCGGGGTGGTGGGTAGCGTCTGGTCGCCAAAAAACAGGCAAGAATTATTCCCGATTGCGCATAAAACAACAAAACCGCACATCGAGTATGTTTATCCTTGTCATGACATGTCCTGGGAGGGGTAAACTAGGGGCCAATTTGCCAGCCGGAATTGTCTGCCAAAATGAGTGTAATCACCGAGGATGGCTTCGTTTTCCAGGGATCAGGTGCGTTGAAGCGGGAAGACCTGTTTCCCATTCGCGAAGTCGCGCGCATGACCGGCGTTAACCCCGTGACCCTGCGTGCCTGGGAGCGGCGCTACGGTCTGATCCAGCCTACCCGCACCGAAAGCGGGCATCGCCTGTACTCGTTGAGCGATATCGAAAAGGTGCGCAGCATCCTGGCCTGGCTCGAGCGCGGGGTGGCCGTCAGCAAAGTGGGAAAGATCCTGGCGAAGACCGAGTCGGTGCAACCGGTCTCCACGCTGATCTCATCCGATCTGGTCAGGACCGATCACGCCCGCTGGCAACAACAGGTGGCGGACGCGGTTAGCAATTTTGACGATGTAGAACTGGATCGCGTCTACGGGCAGGTCTTTTCCACCTACACCGTGCCGATCGTATTCCAGGAAATCCTGATGCCGCTTTGGCGACAGCTATTGCAGCGCCAGCAGACGTTCGGGCAAGCCAGCGAATGGGTGTTTCTTGATGGTTTCCTGCGTTCGCGCATCGCCCAGCGGCTCTTGCTCAAGCGCGAAGGTGCGTCGCCGCGTGTCCTGGTCTGCGCGATTGCCGATCATTGCCATGAACTGGAGTTGCTGGTCACGGCGCTGTTCCTGTCCAAGGAGGAAGTGGGCGTCAGGCTGTTGTCGATCGGCCTGCCGTTCGAGGAATTGACCCTGGTGTGCCAGAAGGTCCAGCCGGTGGCATTGGTGCTGGTTTCCAATCATGCGCCAGCGGTCGATTTACCTAAACGCTTGGGGAAGTTGGCAATGAGCCTGGATTGCCCGTTGATGCTGGCTGGTGATGCATCCGATCTGGCACAGGAGAGCCTGGTTGGATCGTCGATCGGTTGCCTGGGCAATGAAGGAGCGGTGATGCGCCAGCGCCTGCGTCAATTTCTGGCAGGCAACCTCGACACCTAGAGATGCATGGAGGGATGGGTCAGGCGATGTTGCTGCAGGATGTACTGGCGCAGGCGCTCCGTCTCGTCCTGGTCATTCTGGCTCAGGTGGTAGGCAAACAGGCCGCGATCGGTTTCCCGTTCGAAGGTTCCTCGCAAGGAAATTCTCTCGTAGCCTGATGGGCTGAACCACAAGGCAAACTGCTTCGGCGGTTTGGTTCGACTGCGGTTTTCCAGCAATACGCCTTTGCAGGAGACTTCGTGGACCCACAGCGGTCCCGGCTGACCCTTGATATTTTCCAGCGCCACCGGCTCTTCGAGCGCCAGACGCCATGGGCGTATCTTCGGTCCGTCCTCGTAGATGCTCGGTACACCCAAGCGCAGGTGCATCGCATGGAATTCGTCTTCCACCAGATGCAGCGGAAAGGTCATTTGCTGGTTTTCGAAATTGGCTTGCAGCGTAACCTGCTCATTTGCCGCCAGACGTGTCAGCAAGTCACGGATCTGCGACCCACCGTTTACCAGCAAGCTCGACGTGACATCCCGCTCGTTCAGTTGCGGGTTGTGTTGCATGGTTCGGATGAAATCCAGTTCATCCTGCGTCAGAAGGGCATCGCGCTGCATGATCTGCTCGAAATGATTATTTACGTGTTCACTGGTGATTGTAGTGACTGACCATTAATTCGTGGTTTTGTTTGAACCGTTCGTCGCTTCGAGCCGGGCAATTGTCTCCCGCGCGTCGGCCAGCTCCTTTTCCAGCTGTGCGACGCGTTGTTGAGCCTTGACCTGGGTCGTGACGTCTTTTTGCACACCCACGAAATAGGTATGTCCGTCAGCCTGGTTTTTTACCGTGGACAGTGACAACTCATTCCAGAACGGCGTGCCGTCCTTGCGGTAATTGCGCAGCACCTCACGACAGGTACCACCCTCTTTCAAGGCTTTGCGAATCAGCTCCAGCGAGGGCTGGTCCCTATCACCCGATTGCAGGAACCGGCAATCCTGATAGAGGATTTCGTCGCGGTGATAACCGGTCAATCGTTCGAAGGCCGGGTTTACGTAGATCAGGATATTGTCTTCGCCTTCTTTTTCGGCGATGACAATCCCGTCGTTCGAAGCATTGATGACCAGTTGCATCAGTTGAGCGTTGATCATGGGGAGAACCCTTTGAACATCCTTGTCGAAGCAGCATTCTAAAAGAAATCGACAGGCTGTCCACTGGCCATTAGGGCCGTTGAGAGCCATTCGCAGCCTGACAGGCGCAACTGGTACTATTCCGGCTCTTTTTTCAGGTTCAGGATCAGATTGATGAAAGTCGCCATTCTTTCCGGCTCGGTGTATGGCACCGCCGAAGAAGTCGCCCGGCACGCCGCCAAACTGCTTCGCGAGGCAGGCTTTGAAACCTGGCACGACCCGCGTGCGACCCTGGCGGATGTGCAGGCATTCGCCCCAGAGGCCTTGCTGGCAGTGACTTCCACGACCGGCATGGGCGAGTTGCCGGACAATTTGATGCCGTTGTATTCGGTCATCCGCGACCAGTTGCCCGGGTTCTTTCGTGGTTTGCCTGGCGCGGTGATCGGCCTGGGCGACGCCAGCTATGGGGATACCTTCTGCGCCGGTGGCGAGCAGATGTGCGAGCTGTTCGTCGAATTGGGCGTACGCGAGGTGCTGCCGATGCTGCGTCTGGATGCCAGCGAAAGTGTCACGCCGGAAGCCGACGCCGAGCCATGGCTCGCTGAGTTGATCGACACGTTGCGCGCTTGACGCGGGTGCGCTGACTCGTTCGGCCAGTAAGCTGGCTGCCAACGCAACTACCGCCTCTGAAAGAGCTGACTAGACTGATTTTCTTGCGTACGACGTTTCGATCGAGACATATAACAAGAAACCAGAGGTCAGAGCCGTGAGCGTAGCGCCCGTCCAAACGACACTCAGCATCAAGGATCAGGTCAGTGCGGCCGAATGGCAAACCCGGGTGGACCTTGCCGCCTGTTATCGGCTTGTCGCGCTGCATGGTTGGGATGACCTGATCTTCACCCATATTTCCGCAAAGGTTCCCGGTACCGAGGATTTCCTGATCAACCCGTTCGGGATGATGTTCCATGAAATTACCGCCTCGAGCCTGGTCAAGGTCGATCAGGCCGGCAACAAGTTGATGGACAGCCCCTACGAGATCAACCCGGCCGGCTACACCATCCACAGCGCGGTGCATGAAGTGCGCCATGATGTGGCCTGTGTGCTGCACACCCACACCGCTGCTGGCGTGGCGGTATCGGCCCAGAAGCAGGGGGTGCTGCCGATCAGCCAGCAATCGCTGTTCGTGCTGTCGAGCCTGGCCTATCACGCCTACGAAGGTGTGGCCTTGAATCACGAAGAAAAGGCTCGCCTGCAGGTGGACCTGGGCGAGAGCAACTTCCTGATGCTGCATAACCATGGCTTGCTGACCTGCGGCGGGACCATCGCCGATACCTTCCTGATGATGTTCACCTTTCAGCGGGCCTGTGACATCCAGGTCCTGGCGCAGAGCGGCGGGGCCGAACTGATTGCCATCGAGCCGCAGATCCTGGCTGGCGCCCGGGCGATGATCGCCGGGGTGACCAAAAGCGCCCAGGGCATGGGCGGCGCGTTGGCCTGGCCGGCGTTGTTGCGCAAGCTCGATCAACAAGACGCCGGGTATAGAAGCTGATGCCCCTGGCCCAGATTCCCCTGCGTATCTGGCGCCAGCGCAGCCAGATCTTCATGTTCCGTGGTCATGCCATCCGTTACTGGGTGGCCGGGCAGGGCGAGCCGCTGCTGCTGATCCACGGTTTTCCCACCGCCAGTTGGGATTGGCATTACCTGTGGCAACCGCTGGCGCAACGCTACCGGGTGATCGCGTGTGACATGCTCGGTTTCGGCGACTCCGCCAAACCGACGGATCACGTCTACAGCCTGCTGGAGCAAGCCGATCTGCAACAGGCCCTGCTCGCGCACCTGAATGTGCGGGGCGCGCTGCATGTGTTGGCCCACGATTACGGCGACAGCGTGGCCCAGGAACTGCTGGCGCGGCATTACGAAGCGCGCATCCATCTCGCCAGTTGCGTCTTTCTCAATGGCGGCCTGTTCCCGGAAACCCACCGCCCAGTCTGGGCCCAGAAACTCTTGCTCAGCCCCCTGGGGTGGCTGTTGGGGCGGGCGTTCTCCCGGGAAAGCCTGGTCAGCAGCTTTCGGCAGATTTTCGGCCCCAGGACCACCCCCACTGAAAGCGAGTTGGATGATTTCTGGAGCCTGGTGCAAGCCCATCACGGTCCGAGGATCATGCACAAGCTCATCGCCTATATTCCCGAACGCCGTGTGCAGCGTGATCGCTGGGTGCAGGCGATGCAGCGCGGCGACGTGCCGTTGCGGGTGATCGACGGCGCGCTCGACCCGATTTCCGGTGAGCACATGGTGGCGCGCTACGAGGTCCTGATCCCGAACCCGGACACGGTGTTGTTGCCCGACATTGGTCATTACCCGCACATCGAGGCGCCGGTGCAGGTGCTCAAGCATTACCTGGCGTTTCGCGAAGCCATCACCGCGCCGAGCAGACAAATGGCCTGTTCATGACGACACCCTGTGGGGGCTAGCTTGTGTGGGAGCGATTGTGAATACGGAATTTGTGGGTAACAAAATCCCTTGTGGGAGCGAGCTTGCTCGCGATGGCAGCGCCGGAAATTGAATGTGCCGCCGTGGCCTGGGCCTGCATCATCCCCTCACCTTATCGCCCACCATTCACTGGCAACCGTGTTGATTGTGACCGGCCGACTTGTGCCGGACACTCGTGCCCATTGTCCTGTCCGCCTGCTGGAGTTCTGTCATGAGTGAGTCTGTGCGCTTCGAAGATAAAGTCGTGATCGTCACGGGAGCCGGCGGTGGCCTGGGACGCGCCCATGCGCTGCTGTTCGCCAGGCAAGGCGCGAAAGTGCTGGTCAACGACCTTGGCGGCTCGGCTCAAGGGGAAGGGGCCAACGCCTCGGCAGCAGACCGGGTGGTCGCCGAAATTCGCGAGGCGGGCGGCATCGCCGAGGCCAACCACGACTCGGTGACCGATGGCGACAAGCTGGTACAAAACGCCCTCGACGCGTTCGGTCGCGTCGATGTGGTGGTCAACAACGCAGGGATCCTGCGGGACAAGACGTTCCACAAAATGGACGACGCCGATTGGGACCTGGTCTACCGCGTCCACGTCGAGGGCGCCTACAAGGTGACCCGGGCCGCGTGGCCGCACTTGCGTGAGCAAAACTACGGGCGGGTGATCTTCACGGCGTCTACCTCGGGCATCTACGGCAACTTCGGCCAATCCAACTACGGCATGGCCAAGCTCGGCCTCTATGGTTTGACTCGGACCCTGGCCATCGAAGGCCGCAAGAACAACATCCTGGTCAATGCCATCGCCCCCACCGGCGGCACGCGCATGACCGAAGGCCTGATCCCGCCGCAGGTATTCGAACAACTCAAGCCCGAACTCGTCAGCCCGCTGGTGGTGTACCTGGCCAGTGAGACCTGCCAGGAAACCTCCGGCCTGTTCGAAGTGGGCGGCGGCTGGATGGGCAAGGTGCGCTGGGAACGCAGCCTGGGGGCGGGCTTCGATCCGCGCAAAGGCTTTTCGCCCGAAGACGTCGCCGCCCATTGGCAGCAGATCTGCGATTTCCAGGATGCGGTACATCCGAATGACAACCTGGAAGCCTTGAAAGAAATGATGGCGAACCTGCAACGCCACGCCATCTAAGCCTCATTGCCCGGGCCGGTTGCCGTCAGTCGCGGTAACCGTGCTCATGGAAAATATTTTTTCACCAGGGCCGCCAGGTTCGCGGCGGTCTCGATGTCCATCACCCCGTCATATCTGGCCGGACGAAAGTGCAACTGGAAAGCCCGCACCAGGCGCTGGAAACCGGTACTTGTCGTGGCCGCCGACGTGTCATAGCCATATTTCTTGAATAGGCCGAGCAACTGGTCGCGAAGGGGGACTCCGTTGGCTTGGTAAGCCTGCAAGAAAGTCTTTTGGGTGGTGTCATCGAACCAGGCACCGATGCCCTTGAGATACAACGCGTGCCAAGGGAACATCGGCCCCGGATCACTCTTTCGCCCAGCGGCTATATCCGAATGCGCCACCACGTTGACCGGGCTGATGTCCGGGTAGCGCTTGAGAATATCCGCCGCCAGATATTCGATCGCCTCGATTTGCTGAGCCTTATAGGGGGGAAAGGTAAACTGGCCCTGGTTATCGGTCGCCAGGTTGACAATCTCCACGCCGATCGAGCTGTCGTTCAGGTTGCTGCGGTTCCCCCAGCTGCTCACACCCGCATGCCAGGCCCGCTGGCTTTCGTCCACCAGGTTGAAAATCTGTGGCTCCTTGAAACCTGCTTTCAGATAGGTGGGGTCGCTAAAGTCGGGGATCAGGTAATGGGCGCTGATCGACGGGCCTATCAGTGCATTGATGGACGATGCGAAGTTGCCGGCGGTGTAATGGAAAATTAAAAAGCGAACGCGACTGTTAAAACCTTTTTTTGAACGATAGCTTGTGTTGTTTATTTGCATTCTCTGTAACTCGCTGGTTAATAAATCGAAGCGAAGTGCTGCGATTGATTTCAGCGTAACARTGGATTTTTTATGTGCGCGTAGTTGGATTCTGGCTTTGTTGTAGGAACGGGCGTTTTGATGGATGGGATTAAGTCTATTGGATGAGCGTTAAGGTGCGTAAGGCGATGTCCAATAGCCGCTGCAAACTGTGCAGCGACTATACGGAATTTCAAAAAACTTAGGGTAAAGATCTTTTTGATGAGCCGCGGCCTGATGCCTGGTTGGATCAACTAGATTCAGTGTACCTCTTCTCCAGTACGAATTTCGGTGCTTTCCAGTTCGGACCTTTGATAGCGACGGGCCCGTCGCCATTTGCTAGTACCCCTTCCTCAAATAACCTTGTATAGGTCATTAGTAGCTCTCCATTTGCTACAGCCTCAAATCGATAGCGAGCGATCATTCTGTCGAGTGACGGATATGCTAAGCCGATACCGAAAGCAGATACGATGTCTGTGATCGATTCGTTTTTTACGAGCTGCTCGATAGTGTTCATCAGAATTCTCCTTTCAAAAGTCGCTTGTATATTTCTTTCGTCTGCTTTTCAGCCGCCTCGAGTGCTTCCAAGGAATATAGCAATGATTCACTACTGCCAAGTTTATAATCCTCTAACGTCGCAGTATGGGCATTATTCCATTCGGCCGATCCGTTGCTCGGAATGAAGTCATCTGTGAGGCCTTGGGCCCTAAATCTCTCCAGCTCTCTTGTCTCGTGAGTGTAAAAGCGTTTGTCGACATCGGTTATAGCAATCTCTTCCTTCAAAATTCTCTCAAGCCGCTCGATCATCACGTCATTGGCATCAGACTGATCGAGCCGAGCGATGTGCAGCTTCACAGCATCAATTCCCTCCTGAGTGACCGTCGCGCTTCTCCAATCCAACTCCAGAATAGGCCCACCAGCCTGCTCCGGGTTGAAATCGCGTCCACTGTGCTCACCTTTGGTCGTTGCCCCTTCATAAGGACTGCTAAAAACGGTATAGAACGGTTGGATACCCGACTCAATTGGGAATACCGTAATGAATCCACCAAAACTGTAATTATCCAGTTCCGGATGTGTATCGATTCGCCCGTCTACAGCCACTGGAGTCGCACCACTGTAGGCTGCAAGGTTTGGTGCGTTCGCCGGTAGGTATGTGGATGCATTACCTGGTCTTGTAATGGGGGTCCAGGTCATCCCGATCGACTCGGTATCCGGGCTGCGGGACCAGTAGAAATCACCGTGCGGATCAAGCGTGGCTAGCCGGACCGGTACTTTGGAAGGTACCGAGGGTCCAGTACTGCCAGCAACCACAAACTCCCTTTTATTGACCGTGGTTCTGGAGCCGATAACGACAGGCAGTTTGATTTCACCCTGTGTCGCTGCGATAGCGTACAAATCATCACTATTGTCAGATAGGAGTTCCGACAGCGGGACGCTCAGGGCGTAGAGGTCTCCGTTGCCCAATTGTGATGGATAAAGCAGCGCAGCAAACCCTCCGATAACGGGTGTTGCCACGGCAGATATAGCTTCGATGACGGCCGGAATTGCCGTACGTAGCATCGTGTTGATTGTCAGGGCGGTTGTCGGACTTATGGCGAGCTCGCCCTTCGAAAAGCTGAATGCTGGAGCAGTAGCGACGGTAGGGGCTGATACGGGAAATGTACGAGCGGCGAAGGCTTTTTCACGCGCCTTTTCCGCTTCTGCCAGTTGTCGGGCTTTTGTCGCCGCGACAGCTGCAATCTTTGCCCGTTCTTCCGCTTCACGTAGAGCTTGAGCCACCTTTTGTGCTTTTTCAGCGGCCAAACGCTGTACTTCTTTTTGCACCTGCTCCTGAGCCTGTACCGCAGCCAGCCATTTAAGTACTTCGACTTGCTGCTGATTCAGCATATTGATGGCTTGGGACAGCAGCCTTGCCTCGTACGCTGCCTTGAGCGATGTGGCCCAGGCTTTTATCGCAATACCGTTTGGGGGGACTAGCCTCTCTAGGGTCAGGGCTTTCGGATAGAACGCCTGTAATGGCTTACCGATTGGATCGACGCCGTAGAAACTATTGGCAAGCGCTGTTTTTTGATGGAATTGGGCGGTTTTTCGCGCCAACAGTGTATTGCGAACGCTCAATTCGCGAGCGATTGCCGCTGCGGGGGGAAGAGAGCGTGTCGATCCCTCAAGCCTAATCGCCGCCAGATCGTTCTCAATGGTTTGCGGCAGCTTGCTGAGCTGGGTTTGGTACGTGCTTTCTGCAGTTTTGGTCGTGCTCTTCAACGTATGCAAAACCATACCGATCGCAGGTTCAAAACCTGCATGGCTATAGTCAGAAAAGCTCGGCGAAGCTGAACTGTCACCATCGGTGCCTATATGAGCCCTGCCTGCCGAACGATCCGGCGTGCCGCCATGTCCATGGTTGGGAGATGGTGAAGAAGAAGGTGGCGTGCGAGGTATACCTCTATTCACAAGGATATTTTTTTCTTGCTGCATATCGAGTTCCTTTCGAATCGAATCTGAATAGCCACGCCGTCATTCAACACATGCGGTCGTTCACGGCTATTTGCGTAATCACCCATCCCGGGCGACCAAGGAAACTATAAGTTCGAACTCTCAATGCAGGCAGGTGAGCCTTTCCGACAACAACGTAGGAAACAAGAAGTTTTAACTCGGAAATAGCCGCACATAAAAAAGGCCGCTGCAAAAAGCAGCGGCCTAAGCGTGACGTTGCAAAGGAGCTACAAACCAACGTCGGTAAACACGGGATGATGGACCGATACGCCAATCCATCCGAAGACGGTGTGCCAGGCAGGCAGGAGGGATGCCGTGAGGCTTGTGCTTGCAGGCCCGTTGCCCTGAAAGCCCGGCCAGCATAGGCATCGTGCCTTGCGGGAAACAGCCCGGATCCGGACATGCACCGTTGCAGGGCGCGTAACAGTCGAAGGCCGGGCATGAGTATGCGCGGCGCTGATGACCCATCATCCAGTCCATCCATGCACGGCGCAAAGGCCCGCACTGCATGGGCTGTAATCCTTTTTAGGTACAGCGCGAATACCTCCTTGGTGCGCTTATCGCCCTTGGCGTGCGGCAGTAGGGTGAAGCCTCTGTCACTCACCGGGGAAGACGCATGACAACAATAACAATGCGCGCCATCTTCAAGCCGCAGGCGCTGGCCGTCGCGGTGGCCTTGGGCTGCTGTGCCCAGGCGCAGGCCGTTTCATTCAACATTGGCGAGATCGAGGGTCAGTTCGATTCGTCGTTGTCCGTGGGCGCAAGCTGGGGCATGCGCGATGCCGACAAGGACCTGGTTGGCACGGTCAACGGCGGTCGGGGCCAATCCTCCACCGGTGATGATGGGCGGCTGAATTTCAAGAAGGGCGAGACCTTTTCCAAAATCTTCAAAGGCCTGCACGACCTCGAACTCAAGTACGGCGATACCGGCGTGTTCGTGCGCGGCAAGTACTGGTATGACTTCGAGCTCAAGGATGAAGGCCGCGAGTTCAAGGACATCAGCGACAGCAATCGCAAGGAAGGCGCCAAGTCCTCGGGGGCGCAGATTCTCGATGCCTTCGTCTATCACAACTATTCCATTGCCGATTTGCCGGGCACCGTGCGCGCCGGCAAGCAGGTGGTCAGTTGGGGGGAAAGTACCTTCATCGGCAACTCGATCAACAGCATCAACCCGGTGGACGTGTCCGCGTTCCGTCGCCCCGGTGCGGAGATCAAGGAAGGCCTGATCCCGGTGAACATGCTGTTCGCGTCCCAGGGCCTGACCGACAAGCTCACCGTCGAAGGTTTCTACCAGTTGGAGTGGGACCAGACCGTGGTGGATAACTGCGGCACCTTCTTCGGCAACGATGTGGTGGCCGATGGTTGCACCAGTGGCTACACCGTGGGCAGCCCGGCGATTGCGCCGTTCGTGCCATTGACTCAGGCCTTTGGCCAAGGCATTGAGGTGTCCAGCGAAGGGGTGGTTATTCCCCGTGGCGGTGACCGCGACGCGCGGGATTCCGGCCAGTGGGGCACGGCGTTGCGCTGGCTCGGCGATGACACCGAGTACGGCCTGTACTTCATGAATTACCACAGCCGTACGCCTACCGTCGGGACCACCACGGCGGGGCTCTCGACGCTGGCGGCATTGCCGGGAATGGTCACGATTGCCAACGGCCTGGCCCCCGGCAGCGGTGCGGGCCTGGCGCGAAGCGTCATGCTGGGACGCGGCCAGTATTACCTTGAATACCCGGAAGACATTCGCCTGTACGGTGCCAGTTTCTCCACCACGCTGCCCACCGGCACCGCATGGACCGGGGAAATCAGCTACCGCCCCAACGCACCGGTGCAGGTCAATACCAACGACCTGACCCTGGCCCTGCTCAACCCGATTGCCGGTGGTGCGGCTTCACCCATCGCCACCTCGGCCGGGGCGGATAACACCGGCTACCGGCGCAAGGAAGTCACCCAGGTCCAGAGCACCCTGACGCATTTTGTCGATCAGGTACTGGGCGCCGAACGCCTGACGCTGGTGGGCGAGGCGGCGGTGGTGCACGTCGGCGGGCTGGAGTCCAAGGACAAGCTGCGTTACGGCCGCGATTCGGTCTACGGCCAGTACGGGTTCAATGGCGACACCGATGGCTTCGTTACCTCGACTTCCTGGGGCTATCGCGCCCGGGCGATTCTCGACTACGCCAACGTGATCGGTGGTGTGAACTTCAAGCCCAACGTTTCCTGGTCTCACGATGTGGCCGGCTACGGTCCCAACGGCTTGTTCAACGAAGGCGCCAAGGCTATCAGCGTCGGTGTCGATGCCGACTACCGCAACACCTACACCGCCAGCCTGAGCTACACCGACTTTTTTGGCGGCGATTACAACGTTCTCGAAGACCGCGACTTCCTCGCGTTGAGCTTCGGCGTGAACTTCTGATCTGGCTGACAAGGAAAACCCAATGCGCAAGATGATCCTGCAATGCGGTGCCCTGGCCCTGAGCCTGCTGGCCGCGAACGTGATGGCGGCGGTCTCGCCGGATGAAGCGAATAAACTGGGTACTAGCCTTACGCCGTTGGGCGCGGAAAAAGCCGGCAATGCCGATGGCTCGATTCCGGCCTGGACCGGCGGCATCCCGAAAAACGCCGGTGCGGTGGACAGCAAGGGCTTTTTGGCCGACCCGTTCGCCAATGAAAAACCGCTGTTCACCATCACCGCCGAGACCGTGGACAAGTACAAGGACAAGCTGTCCGAAGGCCAGGTCGCGATGTTCAAGCGCTACCCGCAAACCTACAAGATCCCGGTCTATCCGACCCACCGCAGCGTGGGCCTGCCGCCGGAAATCTACGAGTCGGCCAAGCGCAGCGCCCTCAACGTGAACGCCATCAACGACGGCAATGGCCTGGCCAATTTCACCGGCAACCGCTACTACGCCTTCCCGATTCCCAAGAGCGGCGTGGAAGTGCTGTGGAACCACGTCACCCGTTATCACGGCGGCAACCTGCGGCGCATCATCACCCAGGCTACGCCGCAGACCAATGGCAGCTTCACGCCGATCCGCTTTGAAGAAGAAATTGCCGTGCCGTTCCTGATCAAGGATGCCGACCCGGAGAAGGCCGGCAACGTATTGACCTATTTCAAGCAGGAGGTGACTGCGCCGGCGCGCCTGGCCGGCAACGTGCTGTTGGTGCATGAGACCCTCGACCAAGTGAAGGAACCGCGCCTGGCCTGGATCTACAACGCCGGCCAGCGCCGGGTGCGTCGTGCCCCGCAAGTGGCTTACGACGGCCCGGGCACCGCCGCCGACGGGTTGCGCACCTCCGACAACTTCGACCTGTTTTCCGGTGCGCCGGACCGCTACGACTGGAAACTGGTCGGCAAAAAGGAAATGTACATCCCGTACAACAGCTACAAGCTCGATTCGCCAAGCCTCAAGTACGACGATGTGATCAAGGCCGGCCATATCAACCAGGACCTGACTCGCTATGAATTGCACCGGGTCTGGGAGGTGGTTGGCACGGTCAAGCCGAGCGAGCGGCACATCTATGCCAAGCGCCACATGTACTTCGACGAGGACAGTTGGCAGGCGGCGCTGGTGGATCACTACGACGGTCGCGGCCAGCTGTGGCGGGTGGCCGAAGGTCATGCCCAGTTCTACTACGACCATCAGAACCCGGGCTACACCCTCGAGGCGCTCTACGACATCATTGCCGGCCGCTACATCGCGCTGGGCATGAAGAACGAAGAGAAACACAGCTACGAGTACGGCTTCGAAGCCCGGGCCGCCGACTACACACCGGCAGCGCTGCGTTCGACCGGGGTTCGGTAAGGCCTGACTGAAAGGTAACTGTGGCGAAGGGATTTATCTGTGGGAGCAAGGCTTGCCCGCGATGGCTGCACCGCGGTCTGAAAGCTGAACCGCGTTATCGTTCATCGCGGGCAAGCCTTGCTCCCACAGTGAATCCTTTCCCCACAAGGTTGTGCCTGACTTGATCATCGTGATCGACCGGCAGCGCCCCTGCCGGTCGTTTTTTTATGGGCGCCAATCAGCGCGCTGAATACTTCTCCAAAGCTCGGCGACACAGGACTAGGGTGGTGAGATAACAATAAACAGGATCTGCCCACATGACCGCCATGACCCCGTGTCCGGACCGTCCAGGATTGTTGCCTCGCCTGTCCTCGACGCACGTGCCGCGGCGGTCCCTGAGTGAGCCTTTGCTGACGTCCGAAGCGCGGGTAAAGCTGCTTTGCGCGCCAGCGGGCAGCGGCAAGAGTGCGTTGTTCGCCGAGTGCTTCCTGCAGGCTCCCGCCGGGTGTCGGCTGCATTGGTTGCCATTGGGCGGCGCGGCGTTGAGCGCGGTGCAAATGTGCGAGCGCCTGGCCCAGGCCCTCGGGTTGCCGATGCTCGATGAAGCGGGACTGCTGGCCCACCTGGCGCGTTTGCAGACACCCACGTGGTTGTTCCTGGATGACTACTGCCGGGTGCCGAATCCCGAACTGGACCAGTTGCTCGACCGTCTGTTGAACACCAGCAGTCCAGCGTTGCACCTGTGGCTGAATAGCCGCCGCCGTCCCCACTGCAACTGGCCGCGGCTGTTGCTCGATGACGAGCTGCACGAGTTCGATGCGCAGGCGTTGTTCTTCACCCCTGACGATGTCCTGCCATTGCTGCGTCACCTGCCCGGTCCCCAGGCTGCCCGCACTGCCCACGAGGTGATCCAGCGCAGTGGCGGCTGGTGTGCCGGGGTGCGCATCACGCTGCTGGAGCGTTGCGAATGGGCGCGCAGTCATGCAACGCCGGGACGGCCGGGGACCTTGGTCGACTACCTGGAGTACGAACTGTTCAGCACGCTGACGCCAGACCTGGCGCAGGCCTGGCGTGTGCTGGCGCACCTGCCGCGCTTCAATGCCCGGCTATGCGAGCACCTGTTCGGCGACACCGTGGGCGTGCAATGCCTGCCCTTGCTGCTGGACCTGGGATGTTTCATCGAGCCATGGGAGCAGACGTCGGACTGGTTGCAGATTTTTCCGGCCCTGGCCCGGCTGGTACGTGAAGAGCCCTGGCCGCAGGGGCGTTCCTGGCATCGACGGGCCTGCCAGTGGTTTGCTGCCGAGCAGGACTGGCAAATGGCGTTCGAGCAAGCCATGTTGGCCGAGGAGTTCGAGACTGCCGTGAGTTTCCTGCAGCATTTGAGCTTCGAGCACGTCTTGCAGCGTCGCAACGTGGTGCTGTTGCTGGGCCTGCACGATCAACAAGGCGAAGCGCTGACCCTCTGTACGCCGCAATCGGTGGGGTTGGTCACCGCTGCGCTGTTGTTCGCCGGACGCTTCGACCAGGCGTCGACATGCATTGAGCAGTTGGCCAGGTTCATGCCGCAGCCTTCGGCCTGCCGGCAGCGACAGGTGCTGGCCAGGTGGCAGGTCTTGCAAGGCTGGTTGCTGCACCTCTCGGGCGATGGCGAACAGGCGCGCGAGCACTTCCTCCAGGCCCAGGCCAGCCTGGACCCTGAGGCCTGGGCCCAACGGGTGCTGTGCCTGGGTGGGCTGACGCAGCAGGCGCTGCTTGCAGGCGAACTGGCTTCTGCGCATCGGATCAACCGCCAGGCACTGTGCCTGGCGCGTGCGCAGGGTTCGCTGGTATTCGAAGGATTGCTGGAACTGGACCACGCCCAAGTCCTGGAGCAACGTGGCGCGCCTCACCGGGCCGATCATCTGCTGGCCGCCGTCCAGGCGCTGCTGGATAAACCAGGCCAGGACTTTTCCCCGTTGTTGGGGCGTATTGCCCTGCGGCGCGGGCGCCTGGCATTGCGCATGGGGTTTGAAGAGCGCGCCGCCGAGCAGTTTCAAGCGGGTCTGGAAACGGGCCTGCACAGCCTGGACAAACAGGTGCTCTACGGATTTCTCGGCAAGGCCAGCCTGGCTGCCAACCAGGGCGACTATGGCGAGGCCTTCATGCAACTGCGCGATGCCGAACGGATCATGCAGCAGCGGCACATCCCCGACACCGTTTACCGTGGCGTGTTGCTGCAAACCAGCTGTCAGTTCTGGTTGCAACAGGGGCGGGCGGAACTGGCCCATGAAGCCTTGACCCGTGTCTTGCGCCATTTTCGCGGGCCGCAGGCCAAGCACGCGCCTCCCGCGACGCTGGAATTGATTGCGCGACTTGAATACCTACTGGTGCTGGCTGAGGTCTACCTGCAACGGGCACAGGAGCCGCAGGCGTGCCTGCAAGCCATGATCACCCGGGCGCAGCAGAGTGAAATGCACAGCCTGGAAACCGAACTGCACCTGGTGTTGACGGAGGTTGTCTGGTTGTCCGGCGATCGTTCCCAGGCCCGGACACTCCTGCAAGAAGGGCTCAAGCGAGTCACTTGCTGGCGGGCCCAGCAAGCCTTGTGCGAGCTGCGCTTGCGCCAGCCCGAGTTGGTGCGTTGGGCGCAATCGGCAGAGCAGGTCGAGCCGCCTGCCTGCGCCGAGGACACCTTGCTCAGTCATCGCGAACTGGAGGTCCTGGAGCTGATTGCGCAAGGTCATTCAAACCAACAGATTGCCGAACGACTGTTCATTTCGTTGCACACGGTGAAAACCCATGCGCGGCGAATCCACAGCAAATTGGGGGTGCAGCGGCGTACGCAGGCGGTGGCAAAAGCCAAGGTCATGGGGGTGATGGGCTAATGTCCCCATCGGCAACTGATCACCCTCATCTCAATGATTTAGTGATCAGGATTGTCCCGGATTTACTGGGCTGATCCCGGACCCGCTTCATACCCCATCCGCCAACTCACGGCCCGGGTCGCCGTCAACAGGCGTTGCGCCGCCGGGCCGTTTTCGTCGGCGTGGAACAGCGAGGTCGGACCAACGATGGTCATCACCGCTTTCACCTCACCGACGGCATTGAATACCGGAGCGGACAAGGCATCCACGCCCGGCATCAGCAAACCATGTACATGGTGCAGGCCGCGACTGCGAATCTGCTCGCACAACGCGGCATAAGCGCGGTCATCGGCGAGGGCGTGGTGCTCGCTGCCTTGTACTTCCTGCTCGCGCAAGCCGATGGTCTCGCGCTCCGGCAGATAAGCGCTGAATACCAGCCCGGTGGACGAACTGAGCAGTGGCAATACCGAGCCCAGTTGCGTCACCACGGTCACGGCCCGCACCGCGGGTTCGATGCGCACCACGGTCGCGCCATGGTTGCCCCACACCGCCAGGAAGCAGGTTTCGTTCAAGTCGTCGCGCAATTCGGCCAGGGGCAGGGCGGCCACTTGCAGCACGTCCATGCCGTTGAGCGCTGCCAGGCCTACGCGCAGGGCCTCGCGGCCCAGGCCGTAGTGGTTGGTGGCGGCGTTCTGCTCGGCAAACCCGCTGGCGATCAAGGCCTGCAGATACCGATGAACCTTGCTCGCCGGCATTTGCACGTGTTCGGCCAGCCGCGACAGCGACGTGGAGGGCGACAGTTCGGCCAGGGCCTTGAGTATGTCGGTGCCAACTTCGGCCGAGCGGACTTTCTGTTTACCGTTGCTGAGCGGGGTTTCCATGGAGGCGCTGGGTCCAGAGGCGAATGGGCGTCTTTATAGCTTGACGGTCGCTGTCGAGCAAATTACGTTATGCGTAATCGAATTACGATAAAAATAACCCGGTGCGCCTCAACCACTCCGTTGAGTGACGGGCCGCATTCCTGGAGGCTCCATGAACCTCGATTCCCCAGCGTCGGACCTGGCTTACCAATCAGGCTTGGGCAACGAATTTGCCAGCGAAGCCTTACCCGGCGCACTGCCCGTCGGCCAGAACTCGCCGCAGAAAGCCCCGTACGGTCTCTATGCCGAGTTGTTCTCCGGCACGGCGTTCACCATGGCCCGCAGCGAAGCGCGGCGCACCTGGATGTATCGCATCCGGCCGTCGGCCAATCACCCGGCCTTCACCAAGCTCGAACGGCAACTGGCGGGGGGCCCATTGGGCGACGTCACGCCCAATCGCCTGCGTTGGAACCCGCTGGAGATCCCCGCCGAGCCCACCGATTTCATCGACGGGCTGGTGTGCATGGCGGCCAATGCCGGTGCGGACAAACCGGCCGGCATCAGCCTTTATCAGTATCGGACCAACCGCTCCATGGAGCGGGTGTTTTTCAATGCCGACGGTGAATGGCTGATCGTGCCGCAACTGGGACGGCTGCGGATCATCACGGAGTTGGGCGTGCTGGAACTGGCACCGCTGGAAATCGTCGTGCTGCCCCGGGGCCTGAAATTTCGCATTGAACTGCTCGACCCGCAGGCCCGTGGTTACCTCGCCGAAAACCATGGCGCGCCGCTGCGCCTGCCGGATCTCGGGCCCATCGGCAGCAATGGCCTGGCGAACCCGCGCGACTTCCTGACGCCGGTCGCCCATTACGAGAACCTCGCGCAACCGACCCCGCTGGTGCAGAAATTTCTCGGCGAGTTGTGGGGTTGCGAGCTGGATCATTCGCCCCTCGACGTGGTGGCCTGGCACGGCAACAACGTGCCGTATAAATATGATCTGCGCCGCTTCAACACCATCGGCACGGTCAGCTTCGATCACCCGGACCCGTCGATTTTCACCGTGTTGACCTCGCCCACCAGCGTCCACGGCCTGGCCAACCTCGATTTCGTGATTTTCCCGCCACGCTGGATGGTGGCAGAGAACACCTTCCGTCCACCGTGGTTCCACCGCAACCTGATGAACGAATTCATGGGCCTGATCCAGGGTGCCTACGATGCCAAGGCCGAAGGTTTCCTGCCGGGCGGCGCGTCCTTGCACAGCTGCATGAGTGCCCATGGCCCGGACGGCGAGACTTGTACCAAGGCGATCAACGCTGAACTGCAGCCGGCGAAAATCGACAACACCATGGCGTTCATGTTCGAGACCAGCCAGGTGCTGCGTCCAAGCCGTTTCGCCCTGGACTGCCCGCAACTGCAAACCGACTACGATGCATGTTGGGCCTCGCTGCCTGTCACGTTCGACCCGACCCGGAGATAACCCATGACTCAACTTTCCCCTGCCCGTAGCTGGGTCGCCTGCGCCAACGGCCATACGGACTTCCCGTTGCAGAACCTGCCTTTGGGTATCTTCAGTGTCGATGGCGGTGCCCTGCGCAGTGGCGTGGCGATTGGCGAGCGGATTTTCGATCTGCAGGCGGCGCTGCACGCGGGCTTGTTTGACGGTGCGGCACGCCAGGCTGTCGAAGCCATGGCCGACGGCCAGTTGAATGCATTTTTCGACCTGGGCCGAGACGCCCGGGTTGCCCTGCGTGAACGACTGCTGGAACTGCTGCGCGAGGACAGCCCCCTGCGGGGCAAGGTCGAAGCCCAGGGCGCGAAACTGTTGATCCTCGCTGCCGACTGCCAGATGCACCTGCCGGCCAGGATCAACGACTACACCGACTTCTACGTCGGTATCGAGCACGCGCAGAATGTGGGCAAGCTGTTCCGCCCCGACAATCCGTTGCTGCCCAACTACAAATACGTCCCCATCGGTTACCACGGTCGCGCCTCGACCATTCGCCCGTCCGGCACCGACGTGCGCCGCCCCAAGGGCCAGACCCTGCCGGCCGGCCAGACCGAGCCGACCTTCGGCCCGTGTGCGCGGCTGGACTATGAGCTGGAGCTGGGCATCTGGATCGGCAAGGGCAATGCCCTGGGCGACCCGATCCCCATCGGCGATGCCGCCGAGCACATTGGCGGGTTCTGCCTGCTCAACGACTGGTCGGCCCGGGATATCCAGGCGTGGGAATACCAGCCCTTGGGACCATTTCTGTCGAAGAGTTTCCTGACCAGTATTTCGCCGTGGGTGGTGACGGCCGAAGCCCTGGAACCGTTCCGTCGTCCGCAACCGGCACGCCCGCAAGGCGATCCGCAACCGCTGCCGTATCTGCTGGACAAGCGTGACCAGGCCGGCGGTGCCTTCGACATCGAACTGGAAGTCCTGTTGCTGACCGAGGCCATGGGCGAGCAAAACCTGCCGGCCCAGCGCCTGACCCTGAGCAACACCCAGTACATGTACTGGACCGTGGCGCAAATGGTTGCGCACCACAGCGTCAACGGTTGCCAGTTGCAGGCCGGCGACCTGTTTGGCTCGGGCACCCTGTCGGGCCCTGAAAGCCATCAATTCGGCAGTCTGCTGGAAATCACCGAAGGCGGTAAAAAACCGATCGAACTGGCGTCTGGCGAAGTGCGCCGATTCCTCGAGGACGGTGACGAAATCATCTTGCGGGCCCGTTGCCGCCGCGAAGGTTTCGCGTCCATCGGCTTCGGCGAGTGCCGGGGCAAGATCCTGCCGGCGCGTTGAGGGGCAGGGCATGGAACTTTATACCTATTACCGCTCCACCTCGTCCTATCGGGTGCGCATTGCGTTGGCGCTCAAGGGGCTGGATTACCAGGCCTTGCCCGTCAACCTGATCGCTGCGCCCGGGGGCGAGCATCGCCAGCCGGCCTACCTGGCGATCAACCCCCAGGGTCGGGTACCGACGTTGCGTACCGATGAGGGCGCGCTGCTGGTGCAATCGCCCGCCATCATCGAATACCTGGAAGAACGTTATCCACAGGTGCGGCTGCTCAGCGCCGACCTGGCGGTACGCGCCCATGAGCGTGGCGTCGCCGCGCTGATCGGTTGTGATATTCATCCCCTGCATAACGTCAGCGTGCTCAACAAATTGCGGCAGTGGGGCCACGATGAAACGCAGGTGGCGGAGTGGATCGGGCACTGGATCAGCCAGGGATTGGCGGCGGTGGAGCAGTTGATTGGCGACGACGGCTATTGCTTCGGTGCAGCGCCGGGGCTGGCGGATGTGTACCTGATCCCGCAGTTGTACGCGGCCGAGCGATTTAATGTTTCGTTGCTGGCGTATCCGCGGATCCGTCGCGTTGCGGCGTTGGCGGCCGGGCATGCGGCGTTCCAACAGGCGCACCCGGCGAAGCAGCCGGATACTCCATAAGGGCTCGTCACTTGTCCCTGTGGGAGCGAGCTTGCTCGCGAAGGCGATTCACCGTCGACAACGATGTGCAGCCCTACGACAGCTCAATGCACAATCGAATTTGGCGGCAAATGCCCCAGCCGCTCCGTCAGCCGGATCCGCTGGATCGGATCGTCGCTGAGCATCAGGGCATGCTCCAGGTCGAAGCGTTCAGCGTTGGGGCAATCGAGTCGCTGATACAGGCTGGCGCGAGCCAGGTAGTCGGCGGCGCTGGCGTTGCCCAGTTCCAGTACCCGTTCGGCGTCGATCAAGGCCGAGATGTAATCGTCGTTCGCCAGATGCAGTTGACGCAGGTTGCGCGACAGGCGCTGCAGCATCTGCATCGGCTCGGCATTGACCAGGTGTTCAGCCTTGAGCGGCATGTTCGCGCCGTATTGGCGCTGTAGCAGTTCCCGGCAGTCATTGGGGTACAACCGGCGGCCGCCGCACGGATCGAGCAGGTGATCGGCGCCGGGCACCTTCAACAGGAAATGCCCGGGGAAATTGACACCGACCATCGGAATTTCCAGGCCTCGGGCCAGTTCCAGGGCAATCAGGCCGAGGGCCAGGGGCTGCCCGCGTTTGCGTGCCAGGACCTTGTCCAGCAACGCTGCTCGTGGTCGCAGAGGCGTGAAGTCGTCCTGGGCGAAGCCCAAGTCATTGAGCCGTCGCAGCAAGGGCTGGCCCAGTTCGCTGACAGGCAGCATCGGCAGGCCATGGCTGACCCGCTGTTGCAGCTCCTTGAAATCTTTCAGCAAGGCCGGTACGTCGACCTCGCGATCATGTTCGGCAGCGATCCACAGCGCCGCTTCGAACAGCGCCGGTGGCGAGCGGTGCAGACAATCAAAAAAGGCTTGGCGCGGTTTCATCAAACTCTCCGGGCTATGCTCCCGTTTTAGCTCTGCCGTGGATTTTCGTCCAGTCTCGGACAGAGGCGGTAACAGGTTATGCCGAAAAAGACTGACCACCCCGGCGACTTATTCCGGCGTGCTCCAGCAAATTTCGACTGCACGCCTATACTGGCGAAACAAACCAAAGTGATTCGGGAGCCTTTCGATGTTTGCTCTCATGCAAAGCTCCCGCCTTGAATCGCTGCACCTAAGCGTAGACCCGGCAACCGGGTTGAAGGCGGTGATTGCCATTCATTGCAGTCGTCCGGGGCCCGCCCTGGGGGGCTGTCGTTATCTTGCCTACCCCGACGACGAAAGTGCCGTGGCCGATGCCGTACGCCTGGCCCAAGGCATGAGCTACAAGGCGGCGCTGGCCGGCTTGCCCGTGGGCGGCGGGGTGGCGGTGATCATGCGCCCGGCCCATGTCGAGAGTCGGGCCGCGTTGTTCGAAGCCTTTGGTCGCTGTATCGAGCAGTTGGACGGTCGCTATATCACGGCCATCGACAGCGGCACGTCGGTGGCCGACATGGATTGCATCGCCCAGCAGACTCGTCATGTCACCAGCACCACCGCCTCGGGAGACCCCGCACCGCACGCGGCAATGGGGGTTTTTGCCGGCATCCGTGCCACCGCCATGGCCCGCCTGGGCAGCGATAACCTCGAAAGCCTGCGGGTGGCCATCCAGGGCCTGGGCAATGTCGGTTATGCCCTGGCCGAACAACTGCATGCGGCCGGTGCCGAGTTGCTGGTCAGCGACATCGACCCTGGCAAGGTGCAATTGGCGATGGAGCAACTGGGCGCCCATCCGATCGCCAACGACGCGTTGCTCAGCACGCCCTGCGACATCCTTGCTCCTTGCGGGCTGGGTGGGGTGCTCAACAGCCAAAGCGTGGCACAACTGCGCTGCTCGGCCGTTGCCGGCTCGGCCCATAATCAGTTGAGCAACCTGCAAGTGGCCGACCAGTTGGAAAGACGGGGAATTCTCTATGCGCCGGATTATGTGATCAACTCTGGCGGGCTGATCTACGTCGCCCTGAAGCATCGCGGCGAAGAACTGTCGACGATCACCGCGCACCTGTCGAAGATCGGTGCCCGGCTCACAGAAGTATTCGCTCACGCCCAGGCGGAGAAGCGCTCACCGGCCCGGGTGGCCGATGAGCTGGCGGAGCGTTTGTTGTACCGCTGAAAATCCAATTGTGGGAGCGAGCTTGCTCGCGATAGCGGCCGTACATTCAATGTCTTCATCGACTGTCACACCGCTATCGCGAGCAAGCTCGCTCCCACAGGTTTTTCTGGTGCTCACAGACTGATCATTTCAGGCAAACACTCACCCTGTGGCGAGGGAGCTTGCTCCCGCTCGGCGGCGCAGCCGTCGTAAACCGGCTGATGCGGTCTGCCTGAATGATCGCAGCGATCCAATGGGGCCGCTTCGCAGCCCAGCGGGAGCAAGCTCCCTCGCCACAGTTTGTGCTCGCCGCTATATGCGCTTCGTGCTGTCCTTATCCAGCCATTACCTCAGCAGATACACCGGAAAGCACTCGCACAAATGCATCACTCGGCGTCGGGTGTTTTCCAGACGCGCCGCGTTGTCCGGCTGTTCCAGCAGGTCGGCGATCAAGTTCGCCACTTCGGCACATTCCGCTTCGCCAAAGCCACGGGTGGTCAGGGCCGGCGTGCCGATGCGAATGCCGCTGGTGATGGCCGGTTTCTGCGGATCGTTGGGGATCGCGTTTTTGTTCAAGGTGATATGGGCGCTTTCCAGCAACGCTTCGGCGTCTTTGCCGGTGATGTTCATCGAGCGCAGATCGAGCAGGAACATGTGGCAATCGGTACCGCCCGACACCACCCGCAAGCCGCGTCGGGTCAGGACGTCGGCCATGACGCGGGCGTTGTCGATCACCCGCTGCTGGTAATGCTTGAACCCATCGCCCAAGGCTTCGTTGAACGCCACGGCCTTGGCGGCGATGACGTGCATCAGTGGGCCGCCCTGGTACACCGGGAAAATCGTCTTGTCGAGCAGGGCGCCATATTGCGCCTTGGCCAGGATCAGACCGCCGCGCGGGCCGCGCAAGGTCTTGTGGGTGGTGGAGGTGATGAAGTCGGCGATGCCAACCGGCGACGGATATACGCCCGCAGCGATCAACCCGGCGTAGTGCGCCATGTCCACCATCAGGTAGGCACCGATTTCATCGCAGATCTTGCGAAAGCGCTGGAAGTCGATGGTCCGCGAATAGGCCGAGGCCCCGGCGATGATCATCTTCGGCCGGTGTTCCCTGGCCAGGGCTTCCATTTCTTCGTAGTCGAGGGTTTCGGTTTCCGTGTCCAGGCCATAGGAAAATGCCCGGTAGATCTTGCCGGAAAAATTCACCGAGGCGCCGTGGGTCAGGTGGCCGCCATGGGCCAGGGACATGCCCAGGATGGTATCGCCGGGTTCAAGTACCGCCAGGAAAACCGCCTGGTTGGCCTGGGAGCCGGAGTGCGGCTGCACGTTGACGTATTCGCAGTTGAACAACTTGCGAGCGCGTTCGATGGCCAGGTTCTCGATTTCATCGACGACCTTGCAGCCGCCGTAATAACGCTTGCCCGGATAGCCTTCGGCGTATTTGTTGGTGAGCACGGAACCCTGGGCCTGGAGCACTTCCTCGCTGACATAGTTTTCCGAAGCGATCAGCTCCAGGTGGGTTTCCTGGCGGTTGCGCTCGCGGTCGATCAGGCGGGCAATGGTGGGGTCGAAATTTTGCAGGCTCATGGTGTGATTCCCTAGATAAGCGCCTCGGCCAGCGGCGCAGTCACGTGATGCGGCAACACCCGTGGCTGGCTTTTGGTCGAGTCGGATAGAAAAATGGAGGTGTCTTTCAAACCGCTGCCGGTGATCAGGATCACGGCGGTTTGCGGTGTGTCGGGGTGTGTTTCGGCGTACTTGAGCAGGCCGGCGAAGGCACTGGCTGCGCCGGCTTCTGGGAACACCCCGGTGCTGGCGGCCAATCTCGAGGCGGCGGCGACAATGCTCGGGTCGCTGACACAAATGAACTCGCCGGCACTGGCGGTGACCGCACGCATGGCCTTGAGGCGATCACGCGGCAGCGCCACATTGATGCTGCTGGCCAGGCTGGTGGGGGGGCGGCGTTCGGTTTTCTGCATCGAGCGGTCGTTGCGCCAGGCGCGGTACATGAAGTTGCTGTGCTCGGCCTGCACGCCGATCAGGCGTGGGATGCGTTCGATCCAGCCCAATTGCAGCAAGTCGAAAAAGCCTTTGTAGACCGAGCCCAGGATGCAGCCGTTGCCGACGGGCACGAACACCAGGTCCGGCACTTGCCAGTTGAGCTGTTCGCACATCTCGAAGGCGACGGTTTTCTTGCCTTCGCTCATGTACGAGTTGATCCCGGTGGTGCGGTTGTACCAGCCGTGCTCTTCGCAGGCGTTGAGACATTGTTCGAAGGCTTCGTCATATTGCCCGTCGACCAGCACGATCTCGGCGCCGTAGCCCTGCATCTGCGCGAGCTTTTCCCGTGGCGCGCTCTTGGGCAGGTAAATGACGTTGTGCAAGCCCAGGCTGGCGCTCATCCCGGCCAATGCCGAAGCGGCATTGCCGGTGCTGGCCACTGCCACGGTGCGTGCACCGGACTGCATGGCGTGGGCCACCGCCAGGGCGCTGGCGCGATCCTTCAACGACCCGGTCGGTTGTCGCGATTCGTCTTTTACGAAGACTTTGATCCGGGCGCCCTTGCCGAGCAATTCCGGGCGCGAGTACAGCGGCGTGTTGCCCACCAGTAACGGTGGAATGAACTGCGTCGAGCTCAACGGCATCAAGCGGTCATAGCGCCACATGCCACGGGCGTGGTCATGGGCCAGGCTGTCCCGGGACCATTCGCGCTTGAGTGCCGGGTAATCGTAAAGCGCGTCCAGGGCACCATCGACTTTGCAATGAGGGCAGTAATAGCTGACCTCATGGGGCTGGTAGCTTCGATCGCAAACCAGGCATTGCAATACATACTCTCTGTACGAATTTTTCATGTCACCCTCTGAAAGTACGCTGTGCTGGTGCTTTCCTTGCCAACGTCGGTCCAGCTCACCAGACCGACGGGCACTCCGCTGACAGAAGGTGTTTCAGATCACCATGATGGCGTCGATGGCAACCAGGGTGTTGCGTGCCAGTGCGCTGGCGCCGGCGGTGGTGCGGGCCGGGTAGGGCTTGGTGAAGTACTCTTCCATGACGCGGTTGAGGGTCGGGAACTCACTCAAGTCAGTGATGAACGCCGTGACCTTGACCACGTTCGCCAGGGTGCCACCTGCCGCTTCGGCCATTTGCACCAGGTTGTCGAGGGTCTGGCGCAGTTGGCCTTCGAAATCCTTGGCCAGCACTTCGTTGTTCAGCGCCGAGACCGGGGTCTGTGCCGACAGGTAGATGGTCTGCCCGTGGCTGACCTTGATGCCCTGGGAATAGGTACCCAGCGGCAATGGTGCCTTGTCGGTGAAAATGACGTTCTCTTCGCCCAGGAAAGGTTTGGCGGCGGGCTGGATTTGAGCGGTGGTTTGCATAGTGACGTTCCTTGTTAAGTGGATGGGGGTTAGTGCAAATCGGCAACCTGCTTGACGGCCAGGCTGGAAAATTCCTCGTCGCGGCAACGGGCCGGGGAAAAATGCTGGTAGTTGAGTTGCAGCGCCGCCAGGTCGTCCGGCATGGCGATGCCCAGCGCCGCATGGCTGCACAGGCGTGCAATGGCGGGCGCGGCCTGGATGCCGTAGCCACCGAGGGCGGCGAGCCAGATAAAACTCTCTTGCTGTGGGTCCTGGCCGAGTACCGGCGAGCGGTCGGCGACGAAGGTTCGCAGGCCCGCCCATTTGTTGATGATCGAGCGCGGGCGCAGGCGCGTGGTGTTTTGCAGGCGATCCATGGTGATGGCCAGGTCAAGTTCTTCCGGCAGTGCGTCGCAGGGCAATGAAGGGCTTTCATCGCAGGGGGAGACGATCAGCCGCCCGGCTTCAGGCTTGATGAAAATGTCCTCGTCGACCGTGCCCAGGTAAGGCGTGTGGTGCACGTCGCATTGTGGATCGACCGCCAGCACGGTGCGCCGCAATGGTCGGACACCGACCTTGGGCACGCCGCAGCGCTCGGCGAATTCATCGGCCCAGGCACCGGCGGCGTTGACCACGATGGCTGCTTGCAATTGCTGGCCGTCCTGGGTGTGCAAGCGCCAGTGCCCGTCGCGATATTCGCCACGCAGCACTTCGGTCTCGCGCTTGATCACACCACCGCGGGCCCGCAGCCCACCGAGGTAGGCGCCGTGGATGCCATGCACATCCAGATCGAAGGCGCTGGGCTCGTAGATCCCGGCGCTCCAGGCGCCTTCGGCGAGGTAGGGGACCAGCTCCTGCACTTGCTTGTCGTCGAGCAGCTCGGCCGTGGGCACTTGCCCCAGGACGGCGCTGAAACGCGCTTTGAGTTTGTCCACCCGTGCCGCCTGGGCCACGATCAGCGCGCCCCGGGGCGACCATAGCGGATGCTCGGCCAGGCCCTCGGGCGGGTTTTCGAAGAAGCGCCGGGACGCACAAGTCAGTGAGCGGATCTGTTGGTTGCCGTAGCTTTCCATCGAGATCGCGGCTGAACGCCCCGTGGTGTGATAGGCCAGTTGCTGTTCCTGTTCGAGCAGGCAGACGCTGCCATGGGCTGCCAATTCATAAGCGGCAGACACGCCGGCGATGCCGCCACCCACTACAATGAAGTCGTAACGAGCGGTCATGGTCGGCTGCCCTCGGCGATAACGGCGGCTTTGCGTTCGCGGGTGTAGCTCAGCACGAAGTGCGCCACGAGGCCGAAGATCAAGCCCCAGAATGCGGCGGCCAGGCCGAGGAAGCTCATGCCCGAAGCCGTCACCAGGAAGGTGATCAGTGCCGCTTCGCGTTGTTTCTCGTCAGCCATGGCGCCGGTCAGCCCGGCACTGATCGCGCCAAACAAGGCGAGACCGGCGAGGGAGGCGATCAATTCTTTCGGCAGAGCCGAGAACACCGAGGCCAGGGTGGCGCCAAAGGTGCCCATCAGGATGTAGAACACCCCGCAGGCGATCCCGGCCATGTAGCGTTTGTCGCGGTCTTCGTGGGCTTCGCGGCCGGTGCAGATCGCTGCGGTAATGGCCGCCAGGTTCAAACCGTGGGAACCGAATGGGGCCATCAGGATCGAGCCAATCGCGGTGACCGAAATGATCGAGCGTGCTGGCGTGTTGTAGCCCGAGGTGCGCAACACGGCCATGCCTGGCACGTACTGGCCGGTCAAGGTCACCAGCGCCAGTGGCAGGCCGATGTTGATGATTGCGTGCCAGTTCCATTCAGGGGCGATGAAGACCGGCTGGGCCACGGCGATGGTGATCGAGGTGCTGTTGAGTTCACCGAACGAGGCGGCCACCGCGCAACCGACGATCAGCACCGACAGGATCGCGTAGCGTGGCGAAAAGCGCTTGAAGATCAGGTACGCCGCGATCATCGCCAACACCAGCGCCGGCTGCAGTTTGATCGAGGTGAACAGCTCGGCGCCGAAGCGGAACAGGATCCCGGCGAGCATGGCGGCGGCAATGGCCTTGGGCAGGCGGCTCATCAATTTGTCGAACGCACCGGACAGGCCGACCAGCGCGATGATCACCGACGCCACCACATAGGCACCGATAGCCTGGGGCAGGGTCACGGTGGGCAGCATCGACACCAGTAACGCTGCACCCGGTGTCGACCACGCGGTGATGACCGGAACACGCAGGCGCCAGCTCAGGAACAGGCCGGTAATCCCGCTGCCAATGGAAATGGCCCAGATCCATGAGGACACCACGTCGTTGGGCAGGTGCGCTTCCTTGGCTGCCTGGAACACGATGATGAGCGGGCCGGCGTAGGAAATGATCACGGCGATGAAGCCCGCGATGATCGCCGACAGGGATAGATCCTTTCTGAATGTGTCCATGATGTCTCGACTTGGCGCGACAGGAGCGCGCAGTGAATGATTGAGTCGATTGCTTCGATTCGAGATCAGTGTATTTGAATGAATTGAGTTGATTCAATAGGGGGCGGGATTGTTACGAGATATTTTTCTGCTATGACGGGCTTTTTTCGCGCTTTTCATGAGTTAACTATTTGATTTTAATTGATATTTTTTATTGTAAAAAATTCTCAATGTTGCATTGAGAAACGATTCAATAATCGTATCAATCGATTCAATGTGTCGATTGTGTCGAATTATTAGTTGCCTAACCTCCATGTGATATGCTCGGATATTCATCATTTCTACGATGGGCAGTGATCATTCATGTGGGTTCCCCAGCTAAGCGAGTTCAGCCAACCGATGTATTTGTCGATTGCCGATGCGTTGGCGCGCGATATCAACAACGGCGTGCTGAACGAGGGCGATCGCCTGCCGACCTTGCGGGAGCTGGCCACTACCTTGAATGTCACGCCGGGCACCATCAGCCGGGCCTATAGCGAGGCTCATCGGCGTCGGTTGGTGCAGGGGGAAGTGGGGCGTGGCACCTACGTGCTCAACCAGAAGCAGCTGGAGCTGCCGGCCAGCAACAGTGCTGCCGCGCCACTGAACCTGGGGCAATCCGAACTGCTCGATCTTTCGATCATCAAGCCCTACAGCGAAACCCTGGAGTACTGGTTGCGTGGCGCCCTGGTGGGCATGGCCAAGAGCACCGATTTCGCTCGCGCACTGGATTACGCGCCGGATGGCGGTCACCCGGCGCATCGCGAGGCGGGAGCGCAATGGTTGCGTCATTCATTGCCCGACGCACAATGGCAGCAAGTGGTGATTACCGCAGGGGCCCAGCATGGCTTGATGGTGGCGATGAGCGCCCTGACCAACGCCGGCGACCTGGTGCTCTGCGAAGCGCTTTGCTACCCGGGCATCATTTCACTGGCCCACGGTCTTGAGCGTCGCCTGCGTGGCGTGCCAATGGATGACGAAGGCATCATTCCCGAAGCGTTGCGCGAACTGTGCCTGCGAGAGAAGCCGGCGATGCTGGTCTGCGTGGCGACCTGCCAGAACCCGACGGCGGCGATCATGTCGCAGAAGCGTCGGGCCCAGATTGCCGCGCTTGCCGAGGAATTCGACTTCATCATCCTGGACGATGATATCTATGGCTTCCTGGCCACCGATCCGTCGATCAAGCCACTGTCGGCCTTTGCGCCGGACCGTTCGGTGTACCTGACCAGCCTGTCGAAATCGGTCATGCCGGCGCTTCGCGTCGGTTATATCTACAGCCCGCCGAAACTGCTGTCGCGCCTGACCTCGATGGTGCGCAGCAGCGTCTGGATGCCGTCGCCATTGACCGCGCAGTTGGCCAGCAATGTGATTACCGAAGGCCTGGACAAGAAACTGATTCGCATCCAGCGCAACGAGGCGGCGGGGCGACAAGCGATCGCCCGGGAAATCTTTGCCAATTTCGAGCTCAAGACCCAGCCATATTCCTATCACGTCTGGTTGACGCTGCCGGAGCCATGGACCAGCGACGAGTTCACCATGCTCGCCCGGGCCAACGGCGTATTGGTGCTCAGCGGCACCCAGTTCCAGGCTGAGCGCTCAGGGACCACCCGCTGTGTACGGCTGGTGTTGATGTCCCCTACCAGCCAGGACGAACTGCGTTTCGCCCTGACCAAACTGGCGAGCCTGATCGATTCAGATCCGCGCCGTTATTACTAAAAAGATCGCAGCCTTCGGCAGCTCCTACACGGTGTATTCCATGTGGGAGCTGCCGAAGGCTGCGATCTTTTTTAGTTATTCGTCCGACGGATTGAGCAGTTCGGACAAGGCGTCCGGCTGGCTCTTGAATGCCTTGGCGAACACATCACGATTCTTCGCCATATAGATCCCGGCTTCCTCGACCTGTTGCTCGCTCAGCGATGGAACGGCTTTTTGCAACACCTCTGCCAGCAATTCGGCGAGTTCCAGCATTTTGTCATGACGGTCAGCTTCGGCTTTATCCATGAACAAGCGCTCCAGATCTCGGCTGCTGCGGTATACCACTTCGACGGCCATTCACCACCTCACATGCCTTCACATTGGTTGTCTTTGTGACTACTGTATTTATATACAGGCAAAAGGATAAGCGAATCCTCTTGCTTTGGATAGTGGCTTTTTAATGTAGACCGGTTTCGGCATGTGAGAGCAAAGCTTGTGGGTGCAAGGCTTGCGGGAGTAAAGCTTGTGTGGGAGCAAAGCTTGCTCGCGATCAGGCGCATGAAGCTCCCCAAAGTGCCGAATACCAGCCTATCGCCATCTCACCCCAGTCGCTGGCCTTTTTTCTGCATGCAGAACAACCGTCACGTCCAACCCGCATCATCCGGTCGAGCCGACCTAAGGAAACTACATCGTGAAAATCAACTGGGCCGAGAACCTGCGCCAGAACGTCCATCAACTGGCCGAATCCCTGGGAAACCTGTTCGTCGAGACCTTCCACTACCTGGCGCTGTTCGCCATCGGTGCGGTGACCGCGTGGGCGGCGGTGATGGAATTCTTGCAGATGATCGAAGCAGGACACATCAAGATCGATGACATCCTGCTGCTGTTCATCTACCTGGAATTGGGGGCGATGGTCGGGATCTACTTCAAGACCAACCACATGCCGGTGCGGTTTCTGATCTACGTGGCGATCACGGCGCTGACGCGGCTGCTGATTTCCAACGTTTCCCATCACAGCCCGCCAGACCTGGGGATCATCTACTTGTGCGGTGGCATCCTGCTGCTGGCGTTTTCGATCCTGGTGGTGCGCTACGCTTCGTCGCAGTTCCCCTCGGTGAAGATCGAGCACCCGCACCGTAAGGTCGGCGCGGGTTCCAGCGAACATGCCGAGGTGGAGAAAGGAGAAATCTAGATCCCGGCGGCAGAGGACGCCGGCCCCTGCGCGTGCGGTGGTGGCAGCTTGATGCTGTCACCGCCGGTCATGGCTTCGAGGATGGCCACGGCGCTGTGGCCCTGCTCGATGGCGATGCCGAACTGGATACTTTGCACCAGGCGCTTGAGGCGCTCCGGGTCGTTGCGCTGCAAGGCGCTGATCATGCGTTTGGCGACGATGCGCCCGCTCTTGGACAGGGTCAGCATGATGCTGCCGTCCAGGCCCTGAATGCTCAGGTTGATTTGATAATGCGGCGCAAAGGCGTCGGTAATGATCTGAAAAGGGTTGTCCATGATGCGTCACCGCCTGATTGAACGTGCAGTTGTTGACCGGCCATGATCGGGATTAGTTCGCAACACCGGACCACCGGCCATTCCATGATCGTGTTCAGCTCAAGATTCCAGGGGCCAGGCAGGCCCAAGATCAAAAGATCGCAGCCTGCGGCAGCTCCTGCAGGGAGTTAGCAAGTGGCATGCCGGAAAAACTGTCGGACAATGATCACGGAGCCTGGGCGCCGAACGCTCTGGAATGCGGCTGTGGTCGCTGCCCGTTTCGGGGCAATAAAGCGCGGATGTTCGCTGACGGTGCAGGAGGGGAGGCGATTTACGGTGGGTAGGCAGGGCAGGGGTAACTCCCGACATTAACAGCGCTTTTGCCTGTTGTCTGGCTTTATTTGCGTATGAATATTTATCTTTTTTTAGGGGTTGAATTGTTCTTCCGCCAGCCCGACTCTGTATTCAAGGGGCCGTTGCATCAACGTCGACGGCCCCCGGCGAGCTAGCTGAAATAAGGGATGAACTATGCAAATCCAAGTCAACAGCGACAACCATATTCAAAGCAGCATCCGACTGGAGGAGTGGGTACGTACTACCATCGAAAGCACGCTCGAACGTTATGAAGAGGACCTGACACGGGTCGAGGTTCATTTGCGGGACGAGAACGGCGACAAGCCAGGTCCCCATGATCTGCGTTGCCAGCTTGAAGCACGGCCGAAGGGCCATCAGCCGATTTCCGTCACGCACAAGGCCGAATCGCTGGAACTGGCGATCGAAGGCGCGGCCACCAAACTTGAAAATGCCCTGGAGCATTTGTTCGGCAAACTGCGCGGCAAGCGCGCCGTCGATTCGACGCCGACTGAGTCCATAGCCCTGGCCGATGCGCTGCTGGAAGAAGAATTCCTGGAGAACGAACGGGCCGCGCTTCACGGCTGAAACCTCGTTCATTTCACTTGCGACTGAAAAACGGGCCTGCAATCGCAGGCCCGTTTTGGTTTTATCGGTCCAGTGTGGCAAGCAAACCCACCTGCATTGATCGCATTCTCCTGTGGGAGCGAGCTTGCTCGCGATGGCAATAGCCGGCGCTAGCGCAAGAACGCCTGCCGATACTCCCCAGGCGTTGCGCCCAGGGCCTGACGGAATCGATTGGTGAAGTGGCTGGCGCTGGCAAATCCGCAGGCCAATGCCACCTCGCCCAACGGTTGTGAAGTGGTGCGCAGCAAATGCCGCGCGCAGGTCAAGCGTCTGGCCAGCACATATTGATGAGGAGGCAGCCCGAAGCTTTCGCGGAACATCCGCGCGAAGTGGTATTCGGACAACGCACACAGCGCCGCCAATTGGCCGAGGCTGATGGCATCGGCCAAGTGGCTGTCGACGTAATCCACCAGCAACCGCCGTAGGTGAGCCGCCAGGCCGCCCTTGAGGCGAAGCCCCTGGCGTTGGCCGACCTGGCTGAGCAGCAGATGATTGAGCAAGTCATGGGCCAGGCTAGTGGTCAGCAGGCGTTCACCGGGCTCGTCCCAGTTCAGCGCGATCAACTGGCGAAAACGCTGTGCCTGTCGCGGGTCGTCGAGGAAGGTCTCCTCGTGCAGTTGCACCTGCCGCGGTTCGCGGTCCAGCAGCGTGACGCACCCCAGGGCGAATTGTTCAGCGCTGAAATACAGGTGGGCAAGGCGAATGTCGCCGTTGATGACCCAGGCCGATTGATGTCCGGCGGGCAGTACGCAGAGTTTGCCCGGCGCGCCCGTGGTGTCGGGCCGCTCGCGGCGAAACGTACCGGTGCCGCCCGCGATGTAGCATGACAGCGTATGGTGAGTCGGCGCCTCGTAGTCCTGGGCGTCGTGGTGATTGCTCCACAAAGCGGCCGCCAAGCCGTCCCCGAGTTCGGCGCTGTGCTCCAGGCGAGCATTGGGCGAGCTGTTGAGGGCTTGAAAGACTTGCAGGGTTTGCAGTGTGGACATGATCGGTTCTCCAACGCTTGCATCCTACTCCGTCGGCCGATCCACGCCAGCCAGCCTGCGGAAAAAACCGCAAGTTTATGCAAGCGCCGGGTCAATGGCAGCGGGACACTGAACGTCATTGTCAGGAGCCGTCCCCATGAACCTCTCGTTGTATCTGCTTACGGTGCTCATCTGGGGCACCACCTGGATTGCCCTGAAATTGCAGTTGGGCGTCGTCGCCATTCCCGTGTCGATTGTCTATCGCTTCGGCCTTGCGGCCCTGATCCTGTTTGCGATGCTCTTGCTCAGCCGGCGCTTGCAGGTGATGAACCGGCGCGGCCATTTGATTTGCGTTGCCCAGGGTCTGTGCCTGTTCTGCATCAACTTCATGTGCTTCCTGACCGCCAGCCAGTGGATTCCCAGTGGGTTGGTCGCTGTGGTGTTTTCCACCGCCACGCTCTGGAACGCCCTCAATGCCCGCGTGTTCTTCGGTCAGCGGATTGCCCGTAACGTGCTGTTGGGTGGCGCCCTGGGGCTTTCGGGGCTGGCGCTGCTGTTCTGGCCGGAACTGGCCGGCCATAGCGCAAGCCCGCAAACCTTGCTTGGCTTGGCGCTGGCGTTGCTGGGCACCTTGTGTTTCTCGGCAGGCAACATGCTGTCGAGCCTGCAACAGAAGGCCGGTCTCAAGCCGTTGACCACCAATGCCTGGGGCATGGCTTATGGCGCGGCGATGCTGGCGGTGTGGTGTGCGTTCAAAGGCATCCCGTTCGACATGGAATGGAACACGCGCTACATCGGCTCGCTGTTGTACCTGGTGATCCCGGGTTCGGTGATCGGCTTTACGGCCTATCTGACGTTGGTGGGACGCATGGGGCCGGAACGGGCGGCGTATTGCACCGTGTTGTTCCCGGTGGTGGCGTTGAACGTCTCGGCGTTTGTCGAGGGCTACCAGTGGACGGCGCCGGCATTGGTGGGGCTGGTGTTGGTGATGCTGGGTAACGTGCTGGTGTTTCGCAAGCCTCGGCCAGTGGCCGCGAAAGTCGCGCTGACATAACGTCTAGTGATAATCCCGTGGCGAGGGAGCAAGCTCCCTCGCCACAGTGTGTTCTATTTCCAGACTTGCGGATTGACCAGGTTCTGCGGTCGCTCGCCCAGCAATGCACTGCGCAGGTTATCCACAGCCAGATCGGCCATGGCGGCGCGGGTTTCGTGGGTGGCTGAGCCGATGTGGGGCAGGGTGACGGCGTTTTTCAACTGGAACAGCGGCGATTCGGCCAGCGGTTCTTTCTCGTAGACATCCAGCCCGGCGCCGCGGATGCGATTGTTCTGCAGGGCTTCGATCAGCGCCGGTTCATCCACCACCGGGCCCCGGGAAATGTTGACCAGGATGGCGCTCGGTTTCATCAGGCCCAATTCGCGCTGGCCGATCAGATGGCGGGTCTTCTCGCTCAATGGCACGACGAGGCAGACGAAGTCCGCTTCGGCCAGCAACTGGTCCAGTTCGCGAAATTGTGCGCCCAATTGGTTTTCCAGTTCGGTCTTGCGGCTGTTGCCGCTGTAGAGGATCGGCATGTTGAACCCCAGCCGGCCACGCCGGGCAATGGCCGCGCCGATGTTGCCCATGCCGACGATACCCAGGGTCTTGCCATGGACATCGCTGCCGAACAGTTGCGGGCCGACTGTCGCCTGCCATTGGCCAGCCTTGGTCCAGGCGTCCAGTTCGGCCACGCGCCGGGCGCTGCTCATCAGCAGGGCGAAGGCCAGGTCGGCGGTACTTTCGGTGAGTACGTCGGGGGTGTTGGTGAGCAGGATCCCGCGCTCATTGAAGTAGGCCAGGTCATAGTTGTCGTAGCCCACCGATATGCTGGATACCACTTGCAGGTTCGCGGCGCCTTGCAGTTGCTCGCGCCCGAGCTTGCGACCGACCCCGATCAGCCCGTGGGCGTGGGGCAGGGCTTCGTTGAACTGTGCGTTGATATCGCCCTTGGACGGGCTTGGCACGATCACGTCGAAGTCCTGTTGCAGGCGCTCGACCACCTGGGGCGTGATACGGCTGAAGGCAAGTACGGTTTTTTTCATCGTGCAAGGCTCATCGGGGAGAATATACCAAGCACGCTAACATTCCTGGCGAGGGTTAGGCGAGGGGGAGTTTGATTGGGAATGTAGCCAACCCCTGTGGGAGCGAGCTTGCTCGCGATCGCTGTAGACCATTCAACATGGATGTCGGCTGCCAGTCCGCCATCGCGAGCAAGCTCGCTCCCACAGGGGCTCTACTTCATCCTTTGGATATCTACGCCGCCCGCAGCGAAATAAAGGCGTAATTGACCGGTGCCTCAGTGACCACCCGCGCGCCGCTGGCCAATACCTGGCGGGCCACGTCATCGCCAGACAGGTGGAACTGCCACTCACTGATGTGTTGTTGTGCAGGTTGCAGGCGTGCCTGATCGAGGGCGGCCACGAATGCGTTCATCTGCGGCAGATACGCGGTGAAGCCGTCGCCCTTGAGCGCGGTGGTGCGGATGCCCAGGGCGGCGCAGATGCGGTCCTTGATGGCGATCTCTTCACGGTCGGCCTGGCGTGAACGCTCGATCAACCGAACCAATTCCTGATCGACCAGTTCACCGCCGAGTATCAGTTGTGGCCCGGTTTCCCATGACTCTGGAGGGCATTCCTTGACGGCGATATTGAGGGGGATGTGCGGGTTGATTTCCATCGGATAGATGCGGCACACCAAGGGGCGACGCTCATAGATGCGGCACAGGTTTTCTTCGTCAAGATTCCGACAACGGCCGACGTTGTAGGCGGCAAAGGTGATCGCCACAAGGGCCTCGGTGCTGCCGCTGCGGACCACCGCCGAGCGGCGCTCGGCATGCTCGCGTTGCCCTGCCGGCAGGCCGAGGCCGTTGGGCAGGAAGGCTTCTACCAGGACAATCACCTGGCCGCCGTCGTCCGCCCACATCCGGGCCTCGTCGAGGGTCAGGGGGACGTGGTGATCGGTGCAGCATTTGCCGCACCCTACACAGGAAAACGTTGTGTTCATTGAGCGCCCGGTCGCAGAAGGCTGGGGACGGCGACAGAAAAACGCCGTGATGGACCGTGCGAAGCAAGTTATGCGCCACTCACCGGTCGGTAGCGGCAGGGCCGATCGAGTCCCACTCGGTCACGTAGGCGGTTTTGGTTTTTTTGCGGTAGAGGCACAACTCGGTGCCTTGTTCCGGGAAGCCAGGACAAGAGTATGCCCGAGGTTGTCGGACGCTGATCGCTCCCGCGCTGGAACGCAGAAGCGAGCAACCGATATGACTCAGTGACCTTGCTCGGCAACGGCCTTGGCCGCCGTGATCAGGCACTTGGTCAGTTCCGGTGAGGAAAACTTGGTGAGCACGCCGTTGGCGCCGGCCAGCCGGGCTTTTTCACTGTTCATGGCACTGTCCAGCGAGGTGTGCAGCAACACGTAGAGGTGGGCGAAGTCCGGTGTTTCGCGCAGGGTCCGGGTGAGGGCGTAGCCGTCCATCTCCGACATCTCGATGTCCGAGACGATCAGGTTGATCTGTTCGGCCGTGCCTTGCAGGTCCAACAGGCATTCGATGGCTTCCTTGGCGCTGCGGGCGGTGTGGCATTGCAGGCCCAGGTTGCGCAGGGTGTGCACCGATTGCTGCAGCGCGACCTGGCTGTCATCGACCACCAGGATCCGTGCGTTGCCCAGCACCTCGGCGTCTTCCATGCTCAGTTCGGTCGGCGCGGTTTCGATCTGTGCCGGTGCGATGCCGTGGATGACCTTTTCGATGTCCAGCACCTGCACCAGCGTGCCGTCCACCGAGGTCACGCCGGTGATGTACGAGCGCACACCGCCGGAGCCGTAGGGCGGCGGTTTGATGTCTGTGGTCAGGCAATGCACGATCTTGCTCACCGCTTGCACATGCAGGCCCTGTTTGGAGCGGCTGACGTCAGTGACGATCAGGCAGCCGCCATCCGGGTCTTCCAGCGGTCGTTCGCCAATGGCGCGGCTCAGGTCGATCACCGACAACGATGTCCCGCGCAGGGTGGCGATGCCTTTGACGTGCGGATGCGACTCCGGCAGCTTGGTCAAGGGTGGGCAGGGAATGATTTCGCTGACCTTGAGCAGGTTGATTGCCATCAGCTTGCCGCTGCGCAAAGTAAACAGCAGAAGCGAAAGTGAATCTGCGCGGGCTTTGTTGGAAGACATAAAAACCTTCTGTGGAAAAAGGTGGGGCGAGCATAGCGATCGCCAGAACAGCTTGTGATATTGGGTTATCGACTTGTCGGGGACAGGCTTTAGGACGAAAGCTTGTCGATAGCATGGATCGTTGTAACAAGATCCTTGTGCGGGATAGCTTTTGTGGCGAGGGAGCTTGCTCTCTCGCCACAAAAGCACCCCCAGCCACTATTTCAGGCCAAGCCGTTTTGCCATCCGTCCCAGGTTCGCCCGGTCCAGCCCCAGCTCCCGGGCGGCGCTGGCCCAGTTGTGTTGGTGACGCTCCAGGCTGGCAGCGATCAGCGTGCGCTGGAACGCGTCCACCGCTTCGCGCAAGTCCCCCGTTACGCCCTGCGCGGTCGGCACCGGGAGGATGGACGAAGGTGTGGGGTTGTCCACAGGTGCCTGGGGCAAATCCAGGTCCTGGGCGCTGAGGCTGAGGATTTTCGGGCGCGTCGCGCACCGGCCCAAGGCCTTCAAGGCGCTGCGGCCAATCAGGTGTTCCAGTTCGCGCACATTGCCCGGCCAGTCGTACGCCAGCAGTGCGGCCTGGGCGTCGCTGGTCAGGCGCAGGCTGCCCAGGCCCATGCGCGAGCGATTGTGTTCCAGGAAAAAACCGCTGAGCAGCAGCACGTCCCGTCCGCGATCGCGCAGCGCCGGCACCTGCAGCGGATACACACTCAAGCGATGGTAGAAGTCGGCCCGATAACGACCGTTGCGCACTTCTTCGGCCAGGTCGCGATTGGTGGCCGCGATCAGGCGCACATCGACCCGGTGTTCCTTGTCCGAGCCCAGGCGTTGCAGTTGGCCGCTTTGCAGTACCCGCAACAACTTGGCCTGGACGGTCAGGGACAACTCGCCCACTTCGTCGAGGAACAAGGTGCCGCCGTCGGCCAGTTCGAACTTGCCGCGCCGGTCGTTCGTGGCCCCGGTGAAGGCACCTCGTACATGGCCGAAGAGTTCACTTTCCACCAGGGTATCGGGCAGGGCGGCGCAATTGAGACTGATGAGTGGCTGCTCGGCACGTTTCGACGCGGCATGGATGGCCTGGGCGACCAGTTCCTTGCCCACGCCGGTTTCGCCGGTGATCAATACCGTCAGGTCGCTGCTGCCCACCAGCGCGATCTCTTCCACCAGGCGTTTGTGGGCCTTGCTCTGGCCGACCATGTCGCGAGGTTGTTGGCCGCTGGCCTGGCGATAGACCTCGGCGCGACGGTGCTCGTCCTCGGCCTTCAGGGCCAGGCGCTCGATGCGCTCGGCGGCGCTGACCGTGGCGGCGGCGAGACTGGCGAAGGCTTGCAGGGCACTCAGGTCGATGGGCTCGAAGCGCTCCGGATCCAGCGAATCCAGGGTCAGCAGGCCCCAGGGCCGCTCGTCGACGAACAGCGGGCAACCCATGCAGTCATGAACTTCCAGATGCTCGGCGAGCCCCTCGACCAGTCCGTCGTACGGATCGGGCAGGCCGCTGTCGGCGGCGAAGCGGGTGGGCTGCGGGTTGGCCAGCAGCGCTTCGAAGCGCGGGTGTTCGCTGACCCGGAATCGCCGGCCCAGCGTATCGGTGCTCAGGCCATCCACGGCGAGCGGCACCAGGCAGTCGCCGTCCAGGCGCAACAACGCCGCCGCATCGCAAGGCAGCAGGGTTCGCAAGGTGCCGAGCAGGCGCCGATAACGTTCGCCTTCAGGCAGTTCGCGGGACAGATCGGCCACCAGTGGCAGCAGGGAGGTCAGCAGGGCGGTTGCGGTCATAATGACTCCATGTAGTCGTAACGACTATAAGACTGGCCGTGTCGATATGACTACGTTGTTTTTAACTTACTGATCTTCAAGGAAAAAACTTATGGCATGAAAACTGATAAGGCGTATCTAACTGTTATCGGTCATACGCCAGGAGTCACCTTATGCTCAGTCGAGAAGAACGCGCCATCATTCGCTCCACCGTTCCGTTGCTTGAAAGTGGTGGTGAGGCGCTGATCACTCACTTCTATCGCATGATGCTGTCCGAATACCCGCAGGTGCGCCCGTTGTTCAACCAGGCTCACCAGGCCAGTGGCGATCAACCGCGGGCCCTGGCCAACGGTGTGTTGATGTATGCGCGGCACATTGACCAACTCGATGAATTGGGCGACCTGGTGGCGAAGATCGTCAACAAGCACGTTGCCCTGCAGATCCTGCCGGAACATTACCCGATTGTCGGTTCGTGCCTGCTGCGAGCAATCGCCGAAGTGCTGGGCGCGGAGATCGCCACACCCGAAGTGATTGCGGCGTGGGGCGCGGCCTACAACCAGTTGGCCGATATCTTGATCGGCGCCGAAGCTGGCATGTACGACAAGAAGGCCGAGGCGCCGGGCGGCTGGCGTGGCGAGCGCGAATTCATCCTGACGGCCAAGGTGCAGGAAAGCTCGGAGATCACTTCGTTTTACTTTGAACCGGCGGACAAGGGCCCGATCCTGTTGGCCGAGCCGGGCCAGTACATCGGCATGAAGCTCATGCTTGATGGCGAGGAAGTGCGCCGCAACTATTCACTGTCAGCCCTGGCGGACAATGGTCAATACCGTATCAGCGTCAAGCGCGAGCCGGGCGGACGGGTGTCCAATCACCTGCATCATCATTTCGACGTCGGCAGCCGCATCCAGTTGTTCCCGCCGTCCGGGGATTTCTACCTGACTGCCAGCGATAAACCGCTGGTGCTGATCAGTGGCGGCGTTGGCATCACCCCGACCCTGGCCATGTTGCAGGCGGCGCTGCAAACCGAGCGGCCGGTGCATTTCATTCATTGCGCGCGCAACGGCCGTGCCCATGCCTTCCGCGACTGGATCGACGACCTGGCCAAGCGGCATCCGCAGCTCAAGCGCTTCTACTGCTACGACGAAGACGACGGCTTGAGCCCGGCCGCCGACAAGGTGGGGTTGTTGAGCCAGGAGCAACTGGCGCAATGGCTGCCGCAACAGCGTGACCTGGATGCCTATTTCCTCGGGCCGAAGGGCTTCATGGGCGCCGTCAAACGCCACCTCAAGGCCTTGGGCGTGCCGGACCAGCAGAGCCGTTACGAATTCTTCGGCCCGGCGGCGGCGCTGGAATAAGGTCGCGCTAACCGGGAGACCGGGTTGCCTTCATCGCGAGCAAGCTCGCTCCCACCCTGGATCTGCGCGGGTGACAAAATCTGCATCCGCCACAGATCCCTTGTGGGAGCGAGCTTGCTCGCGATGGCGGCGGCAAGTCCATCCTTGTCCAACTGCCAGAATTAATCCGCACTTAACCTTCTTGCGGTCTATTCCCCTTCAATGTCGACGCCCGCTGCTCGTTCACTGTCATGGTCTGCGTGTAGACTTCGGGCATCCGACCGCGCGCCCGAGTGTTGCCGTGCCGCGCGTCGATCCATGCAGACAAAGGGAAACGCAATGAGTGAGGAAATGATGCGCTTAGGCCGTGAGCGGCGCTATCTGGTGCTGCTGGGGCTGATCTGCCTGGCGCTGATCGGCGGCGCGCTGTATATGCAGGTGGCCCTCGGTGAGGCGCCGTGCCCGCTGTGTATCTTGCAACGCTATGCGCTGTTGCTGATCGCGATCTTCGCCTTCATCGGTGCCGCCATGCGCACCCGCCGCAGCCTGACGATCTTCGAAGGCCTGGTGGTGCTCAGCGCCCTGGCCGGTGCCGGTGTGGCAGGGCATCACGTGTACACCCAGTTCTTCCCGGCGGTCAGTTGTGGCATCGACGTGTTGCAACCGATTGTCGATGACCTGCCGCTGGCGAAGATCTTTCCGCTGGGGTTCCAGGTCGATGGTTTTTGCTCCACCCCCTACCCACCGATCCTGGGGCTGTCCCTGGCGCAGTGGGCACTGGTGGCCTTCGTGTTGACGGTGGTGCTGGTGCCGTTGCTGGTGTCACGTAACCGCAAACAGATTCGCTGAAGCGCCTTGATGAAACGCCCCGGTTTCTCTCCTGGAGAACCGGGGCGTTTTGCGTTTCACTCTTGAGCCGGACCGTCCTTGATCCGAGGCAAGAATAGCCTGCGACAATGTGCGACATGTTGTCACATATCTTGAGGCGCTCAGCCTTTTCAGGGGCGATTAGACGCTCCTTCCTGTAATAAAAAACCGTCTGGTTTCGCAACCTGCCTATTACCTGCAGCAGGCATTTCTAACAGCGAAGCGTCAGGTGCCAGAGCCCCCGAAAACTGGGCGCTTGCCGGGTAAATAACCTCCTCGCGATCCTCCCGAACTGTCTAAATCGGGCATAGTAGCCCTACGTTTTTTGGGGTTCTTGTTGAGAATTAATTTCGATAACATGCTGGCTTGTTGCAATATCTGCGAAAGATTGTTGCCGGATCGGATAAAAATTATTTCGAGATGAGACATGGTCTACAGCGCCTCAGCTCACTACAATCGCCCGCACCGATTTTCCGACCCGGCTCAAGCTTGAGCACGAGAGTGGTCGAAGGGCGCCAGCGCCCCATGCGACCCCAGGTGTCGGTGCCTCCAACTACCCGCACCAAATGGAATTGGGCTTGAACTAGGCCTTTGACCAACGAATAAGAACTCACTGCTGGCCCAGGATGTGTCGAACAGCCGCTGACGTTCGACGGGCAGCCCTTATTCAATCCAAGAAAATGCCAACCCTTGGCAGGGTGAAGTGTTGGCGATCAAAACCCAACTGCATTGCGCAAGCTGCTTTAGAGGTCGTGAGATGAGTAAAAACAGGTACCCCCGATTACTAGGCTTGTTGCCGCTGCTCGGCACGTTGCTGCTGGGAGGCTGCAACATGACCTTGCTCGATCCCAAGGGCCAGGTCGGCCTGGATGAACGAAACCTGATCATCACCGCTACGCTGCTGATGTTGCTGGTCGTTGTGCCGGTCATCGTCATGACCTTCCTGTTCGCCTGGAAGTACCGCGCAACCAATACCAACGCCACCTACACGCCGAAGTGGTCGCATTCGACCAAGATCGAAGTCGCGGTGTGGACCATTCCGGTGCTGATCATCATTGCCCTGGGTTACGTCACCTACAAGTCGACCCACGCCCTGGACCCGTATCGTCCGCTGGATTCCGACGTCAAGCCGATCACCATTGAAGTGGTCTCCATGGACTGGAAGTGGCTGTTCATCTATCCGGAACAAGGCATTGCCACGGTCAACAAGATCGTGTTCCCGGCCCACACGCCGATCAATTTCAAGGTCACTTCCGACACCGTGATGAACTCGTTCTTCATCCCGGGCCTGGGCGGCCAGATCTACGCGATGGCGGGCATGCAGACCAAGCTGCACCTGATCGCCAACCAGAACGCCGAACTCGACGGTATCTCCGCCAACTACAGTGGCGCGGGTTTTACCGGCATGAAGTTCAAAGCAATCGCCACGACCCAGGAAGATTTCGACGCCTGGGTCAACGATGTGAAGAAGGCACCTAAACAGCTTGAAAAAGCTGAATACGAAGCCCTTTCCAAACCGAGCCAGAACAACCCAGTCGAACTCTACTCGTCGGTTACGCCGAACCTGTTCCAGACCATCATCGACAAGTATGAAGGGATGAATCCGGGCAAGCCGATGCACCACGAGAAGAACGAGAAGGAAGTGGCCGACAACATGGAAGGGATGGACATGAGTTCGCATTCAGCTGCCGGGGCAGAGGAGTAAACGATGTTTGGTAAATTAAGTTGGGAAGCGATCCCGTTCCACGAGCCGATTGTCATGGTGACCCTCGCCATCATCGCACTCGGCGGTCTGGCGCTGTTCGCGGGGATCACTTACTTCAAGAAGTGGACCTACCTGTGGACCGAGTGGCTGACGTCGGTCGACCACAAGAAAATCGGCGTGATGTACATCGTCGTCGCCATGGTCATGCTGCTGCGTGGTTTTGCCGACGCCATCATGATGCGTACCCAGCTGGCCATGGCCACCGAGGGTTCGCCTGGCTACCTGCCGCCTGAACACTATGACCAGATCTTCACCGCCCACGGTGTGATCATGATCATCTTCATGGCGATGCCATTCTTCACCGGCCTGATGAACCTTGCAGTACCACTGCAGATCGGTGCTCGTGACGTTGCCTTCCCGTTCCTGAACTCCCTGAGCTTCTGGCTGCTGGTATCCGGCGTGGTGTTGATCAACCTGTCCCTGGGCGTTGGCGAATTCGCCAAGACCGGTTGGGTTGCCTATCCGCCGCTGTCGGGCCTGCAATACAGCCCGGGCGTGGGGATGGATTACTACATCTGGGCGCTACAGCTATCCGGGTTGGGTACGACGCTGACGGGGGTCAACTTCCTGGCCACCGTGGTCAAGATGCGTACCCCGGGCATGAAGCTGATGGACATGCCGATCTTCACCTGGACCTGCACCTGGGCCAACGTCCTGATCGTCGCTTCCTTCCCGATCCTGACCGCTACCCTGGCCCTGCTGACGCTTGACCGCTACATGGATTTCCACATTTTCACCAATGAACTTGGTGGCAATCCGATGATGTACGTGAACCTGTTCTGGGCTTGGGGTCACCCTGAGGTGTACATCCTGATCCTGCCGGCATTCGGGATTTTCTCCGAAGTCATCTCGACCTTCTCCGGCAAGAAACTGTTCGGCCACCACTCGATGATCTACGCCAGCGGCGCGATCTCGGTACTGGGCTTCATGGTCTGGCTGCACCACTTCTTCACCATGGGCTCGGGTGCCAGCGTCAACGCCTTCTTCGGCCTGGCGACGATGCTGATTTCGATCCCGACGGGGGTGAAGCTGTTCAACTGGCTGTTCACCATCTATCAGGGCCGTCTGCGTTTCACCAGCCACGTGATGTGGACCCTGGGCTTCATGGTGACCTTCGCCATCGGCGGCATGACCGGCGTATTGCTGGCCATCCCGGGTGCTGACTTCGTGCTGCACAACAGCCTGTTCGTGATTGCGCACTTCCACAACGTGATCATCGGTGGCGCCGTGTTTGGCTACATCGCCGGTTTCGCCTTCTACTTCCCGAAAGCGTTCGGCTTCAAGCTGCACGAAGGCTGGGGCAAGGCAGCGTTCTGGTTCTGGATCACCGGCTTCTTCGTCGCGTTCATGCCGCTCTATGTACTGGGCTTCATGGGCATGACCCGTCGCCTGAACACCACCACCAACCCTGAGTGGGTGCCGTACCTGTACGTCGCCATGTTCGGTGCGGTGATGATCGCTGTTGGTATCGCCTGCCAGCTGATCCAGTTGTATGTCAGCGTGCGCGATCGCAACAAGCCAGAGAACATGTGCGACCACGGTGACCCGTGGAATGCCCATACCCTGGAGTGGTCGACCTCTTCGCCACCGCCGTTCTACAACTTCGCCGTGCTGCCAAAAGCAGACGTCATCGACCCGTTCACCGAAGCCAAGGAAAACGGCACCGCGTACCCGGTCCCGGCCAAGTACGAGCCGATCCACATGCCCAACAACACTGCTACCGGTGTGGTCATGGGCGCGCTGCTGACCGTGTTCGGTTTCGCGATGATCTGGCACATCTGGTGGCTGGCCATCGCCAGCCTGGTCGGCACCGTGGTGTATTTCGCTATCCATGCTGCCCGTGACGATCAGGGCTACATGGTGCCGGTGGATGTCATCGAGCGCATCGAAGCCGAGCAGCACAAACGTCTGGTAGCGGCCGGGAAAGTCCCTGCCACCGCCACCCGTGTTGAAACCTCGTTGGAACAGGCTTAAACCATGTCGAACTTAGTGACCACTGTTGGACACGCCCATGGTCATGACCATGGGCACGATGACCATCACCACGACTCGGGCGAGATGACCGTATTCGGTTTCTGGCTCTACCTGATGACCGACTGCATTCTGTTTGCGTCGATCTTCGCAGCGTACGCGGTGCTGGTTAACAACGTCGCCGGTGGCCCATCGGGCCACGACATCTTCGAACTGCCGTACGTACTGGGCGAAACCGCGCTGCTGCTGTTCAGCTCGATCACCTACGGCTTCGCCATGCTGGCGTTGTTCAAGGGCAAGAAAACCCAGGTACTGGGCTGGCTGGCCATGACCTTCCTGTTCGGTGCCGGCTTCATCGGCATGGAGATCAACGAGTTCCACATGTTGATCTCCGAGGGCTACGGCCCTAACCGCAGCGGTTTCCTGTCCGGGTTCTTCACCCTGGTCGGCACCCACGGCCTGCACGTGACCAGCGGCCTGATCTGGATGGCGATCATGATGTACCAGGTCCAGAAAAACGGCCTGACCGCCACCAACAAGACGCGCCTGAGCTGCCTGAGTCTGTTCTGGCACTTCCTGGACGTGGTGTGGATCTGCGTATTCACCGTTGTTTATCTGATGGGGACCCTGTAAATGGCTAACGCACATTCCCATGATGGCCACGACGCCGGCCACGGCAGCGTCAAGTCCTACGCCATCGGTTTCATTCTGTCGGTGATCCTGACCGTCATTCCGTTCGGCCTGGTGATGTACCCATCGCTGCCCAAGAGCCTGACCCTGTGGATCGTACTGATCTTCGCCGTGGTCCAGGTACTGGTGCACTTGGTGTACTTCCTGCACCTGGACCGCTCCGCCGCCCAACGTAACAACGTGGTCGCGTTTGTCTTTGCCGCGATCGTGATTGTCCTGCTGGTTGGCCTGTCGTTGTGGATCATGTTCAGCATCCACACCAACATGATGGCGCACTGAGGAAAGTCCGGATGTCCCTGAAGCACTTTATCCAAATCACCAAGCCGGGGATCATTTTCGGTAACGTGCTTTCTGTGGCAGGCGGGTTTTTCCTGGCCTCGAAAGGGCATGTCGATCTGGCCATCTTCCTGGCGGCGATGATCGGCACTTCCCTGGTGGTGGCGTCCGGTTGTGTGTTCAACAATTGCATCGACCGTGACATCGATATCAAGATGGAACGCACCAAGAATCGGGCGCTGGTCCAGGGCCTGATTCCGGTGCAACTGGCCCTGGCGTTCGCCACGGTGCTGGGCGTGGCCGGCGTGGCGCTGTTGTACTGGGTGGCCAATCCGCTGGCGGCGTTGTTCGCGGTGATCGGTTTTGTCATCTACGTCGGCCTCTACAGCCTGTACCTCAAGCGCAAGTCGGTCCACGGCACGCTGGTGGGTAGCCTGTCGGGGGCGATGCCGCCGGTGATCGGCTATGTGGCGGTCAGCAACAGCTTCGACATGGCTGCGCTGACGCTGCTGGTGATGTTCAGCCTGTGGCAGATGCCGCATTCCTACGCCATCGCGATCTTCCGCTTCAACGACTACCTGGCGGCCTCGATTCCGGTGTTGCCGGTCAAGCGCGGTATCCGGGTGGCCAAGAAGCACATCCTGCTCTACATCCTGGCCTTCCTCGTGGCGACGTTGATGCTGACGTTCAGCGGCTACGCCGGCATGAGCTACCTCGCCGTCGCCGCCGCCATGGGCATGTACTGGCTGTACATGGCCTGGACCGGCTACAAGGCGGTGGATGACACGGTCTGGGCACGCAAGCTGTTCGTGTTCTCGATCTTCACCATCACCGCCCTGAGCGTCATGATGTCCCTGGACTTCAAGGTGCCAAGTGAGCTGCTGCTGACCTACGCGCCTTAAGCTTCAGGCGCCACAAGAAAAGCCCCGCCTTCGAGAGAAGTGCGGGGCTTTTTGTTGAGGTGAGGTGTGGATTGGCTGTCATTCGTCGCAATAGATTATGGTTTGTTGAACTATACGCAATTTGCCTATAGTTTCCGTCATGCGTACCCTATTTTTTGAAACGACTACATTCACCGCCACGGTTGGCCATTACCTGACTGATGATGAGTATCGCCTGCTTCAGTCCTATATGCTGCAGCATCCAGAGGTTGGTGACGTCATGTCACGTACCGGCGGCTTTCGTAAGCTGCGCTGGTTCGATGAACGTCGTGGCAAAGGGAAGCGAGGTGGGTTACGTGTCATTTACTATTGGCTCATGAACGATCGTCAGTTCTGGATGTTCGCGATTTACGACGAGGACGAGTTGGAAAACCTGACCTCCGAGCAAGAGAAGACGCTCAAGCGCGCCATAGAAGCTGAGTTGAAAGTACGAGGTACCTTATGAAAAAGCGCGATCTGTTTGCCGAGATGATGCAAGGCGTCGAAGAGATGACCGCTCATCGGGAGGACAAGATTACCCTTCGCCAGATATCGATCGAAGACAAACCGGTTCCCCAGGTGTCGGCCCAGGAAATCGTGGCGTTGCGCGACAAGCTCCACATGTCTCAAGCCGTTTTCGCCAAGAGCATCAGGACCAGTCCAGGTACGCTCAGGAACTGGGAGCAGGAGAAGTCCAAGCCTAACGCCCAGGCGGCTTTGTTGATCAGACTGGTCGAGAAGTTTCCAGATATGGTCGAACGGCTTGGCGCTGTTTGATCAGCTCATATACATGAAAACAGCCCCGCCTTCGAGAGAAGCGCGGGGCTTTTTCTTGGGTGTTACTTCGGATTTCTGTGGGAGCGAGCTTGCTCCGGGCGGCGATCCGACGATAGCGGTGGGTCAGCTTGCCTGGATGCTGGATGTGCCGGCGTTATCGCGAGCAAGCTCGCTCCCACAGGGGAAACTCAACCTGGGCTTATTGCTGGGCGATGCTGTAGCCGTCGAATGCCTTTTGCTGTTGCAGGGCGGTGACGATGCTTTTGCGGGTGGCCTGTTGTTCGGTGCCGTCATTGTCCAGGAAGGTTTCGCTTTCCAGCTCGGCTTCGTCGCCTTCGCCTACGAAATTGAAGCCCAGGAACTCGAAGGCCTCGCGGTCGACGTTCGGCTTGGAGCGTGGCGTGCGCAGGGGCAGGGTGACGCTGATGCCGTCCTTACTGATGACAAACACTTCGGCTTCCTTCTTGGCCCGCGAGGTCTTGCCCTTGCTGCCGCTTGGGTTGCTGATGGCCTGGTGGGTCTGGTTCAGTACTTTCAGGGCCAGGCCGTAGACCAGTTCCTGGAACGACGGATCGTCCTTGTAGCTGGAGAGGATGCGGCTGATCGGGAAGCGGCTGCTCAGGTCTTCCAGGGCCGCGAAATCGGCGGTTTCGGCGTCCTTGAGTTGTTTGAGCTGGCCCATCAGTTCGTAGGCCTTGTCGTCGTCGAACGCATCGTGAGCCTGACGGATGGCGTTGCGCAGTTCGCGGATCTGGTCGCTTTCGCGATTCGACTGGAACGCATCGAGGACCATTTCGCTGATGGTTTTGGCCTGGGGCAGATGCTGTGAAAGATTGATGGAGTTTTCGTATTCCGCTTTGGACGACAGGGTGACTACGGATTCAGCGGTGTTGGAATCGGACATTGAAATTTCACTACTTCTGTTAGCGGGATGAGGCGAGAAAGGCATTGAGCTTTTTTCCGGTCGCCTAATCTATTGGACGCGGGCGGTGTTGTCACGGTCGGAGCTCATTCACAAATCACATTCTTGCCCGACATCTTGGAGCGATACAGCGCCTGGTCCGCCCGGTGCAGCAACACCGCGTGCTGTTCGTCCTCGAGTCGCTGCACCACGCCAAAACTCATGGTGATCTGGAAGTCGCCCACCGGCAGCAGGTCGGACAGGCCCCGGCGAATGCTCTCAGCCAGCAGGCGGGCGTCGGCCAGGCTGGTGTTGGGCAAGATCATGATGAATTCGTCACCGCCCCAGCGCACCAGCAAGTCGCCGCCGCGCTCGCAGCGCTTGACGCTCTGCACCACTTGTATCAACGCTGCGTCGCCAAAGGCGTGGCCGTAGCGATCGTTGATGTCCTTGAAATCATCCACGTCCATGGCGATCAGCGACAACGGTTCGCGAAAACGCTGCGCGCGCTCACAGGCCAGCGGCAGCGCCTGGTCCAGGCGATAACGGTTGGCGACCCGGGTCAGGGCGTCGGTTTCAGCAAGCTTGCGGTTTTCGTCGAGCTGGATCTGTAACTGATGGTTGACCCGGGACAGTTCGCGGGTGCGTTCTTCAATCACGGCTTCCAGGGATTTGTTGCGCCGTTCCAGCTGTTCGAACAGGCGTTTCTTGTCATCGATACTGCGATGGGCGCCGATCATGCGCGCCACCGTGCCGTCCGGGTTACGGGCGATTACATAGCCGCGATCCTCGATCCAGATGTAGGCCCCATCGCGCGTGCGGCAGCGGTATTCGGCCTGGTAGACGTGGGATCGGTGTTCCAGGTAGTCGTCGAACAACGCCATGACCCGTGGATAGTCATCCGGGTGGATCACGCTCTCCCAGGTCAGCACGGTGTTGTCCAGAGAATGAGGCAGGTAGCCAAGCATCGTGTACCAGCCGGGGTTGCGGTAGACGAAGCCGGTGTTGGCATTCCAGTCCCAGATGCCATCGCTGACCAGTTCCAGGATTGTGTGCAGTACGCCTTCGTCCAGATCGGACAGGTCGAACCGCAGCATATCGATGTTCGAGGCATCTCCCATCGTCGTTCCCTCAATCAGCCTTGATATCAAAATGCGCGTCCAAGGAGGAAGAGTAGTTGATGGGGGGCGGGGTCACTAGCGGGGAGGCGCTTCGGGTGAACACCTGAACTGTGGCGAGGGAGCTTGCTCCCGCTGGCTGCGTAGCAGCCCCAAAGCGGGGCCGCTTCGCGCCCCAGCGGGAGCAAGCTCCCTCGCCACGGGATTTGTCTTCATCCAACGCTCATCGAGCCCACCCTCAGGCTTTGCCCCATTTCTCCAGGGCGAACTCGACAAAACTGCGCAGTTTCGGCAAACGGTAGCGATCCTGCGCGTACATCAGGCTCATTGGACGATGTGGCAACTGGTAGTCCTGCAACAACGCCATCAGGTGTCCATCCTTCAGGTCCTGGGCCACCAGCGCATCGGGCAGCATGACCACGCCCATCCCGGCCAGGGCGGCGCGATGCAGGCCCGAGGAGCTGTTGATCAGCATCGGGCCGTTTACCGGGACCTTGATCTCGCCTTCCGGGCCGTTGATCGGCCAGTGATCCTGGGCGAAGCGCCATTCGTCTGCTGCCGAATAGGCGAATGACAGGCAGTCGTGCTGCTGCAGGTCCGCAGGTTTTTCCGGTGTGCCGCGCCGAGCCAGGTAGGCAGGGGAGGCGCAGATGGTCAGGGTGTAGTCCATCAACGGACGGGCAATCAGTTTCGGGTCTGGATGGCCGAGGCGGATGGCGACATCGAATCCATGTTCGAGCAGGTCCAACCGCTGGTTGGTCAGCACCACGTCGAGCTTGACCTGGGCGAAGCGCTGGCTGAATTCGGCCAGTGCCGGCGCCAGGCGCTCGGTGCCGAAGGTCAGGGGCGCGGTGATGCGCAGGGTGCCGTTGGGCTCGCCTTGGGTCTGTTCGGCCAGGCGCTCGGAATCGGCCACCAGCCCCAGCACTTCCAGGCAGCGTTGGTAGTAGGTCGAGCCGAACTCGGTCAGGCGCTGGCGCCGCGTCGTACGGTTGATCAGGCGCACGCCGAGACGTTGCTCCAGTGCACGAAGATGATTGCCCACCATGGTGGTGGACATTTCGCACGCCTGGGCCGCCGCCGTCAGGCTTCCGGTTTCTACCACCTTCACGTACACGGTCATCGCCTGGAACACGTCCATTATCAAGCTCAGCTTTTAAATGATTGAAGTAAAGCAGCGTTTATCCAGCCTTGGTGGCTAACCATACTGGAAAAAACCAACCCAATGGAGCTTGATGCCATGACCGCTGCCTGCCTGATGACCACTTACCAACCCCTGGCGCTGAGTTTCACCCACGGCTTGGGGACGCGCCTGTGGGACCAGGACGGTCGCGAATACCTCGATGCGGTGGCGGGCGTGGCGGTGACCAATGTCGGCCACTCCCACCCGCGGCTGGTGGCCGCCATCAGCGAGCAGGCCGGCCTGCTGTTGCACACGTCGAACCTGTACAGCATCGATTGGCAACAACGCCTGGCGCAAAAGCTCACTCAGTTGTCGGGGCTGGAGCGGGCGTTTTTCAGCAACTCAGGCGCCGAGGCCAACGAAACCGCGCTGAAACTGGCGCGCCTCTATGGTTGGCAAAAGGGCATTGAGCAGCCGTTGGTGGTGGTCATGGACAATGCGTTCCACGGGCGCACATTGGGCACGATGTCCGCCAGTGACGGCCCGTCCGTGCGGCTGGGCTACAACCGCTTGCCGGGGGATTTCATCAAGGTGCCGTTCGGTGATCTGGCGGCGTTGGAAGCGATCCAGCAGGCTCATGCCGAGCGCATCGTCGCAGTACTGGTGGAACCGATCCAGGGCGAAAGCGGTGTGCAACTCGCACCGCCGGGCTATCTCAAGGCCCTGCGCGAACTGTGCAGCCGGCGCGCCTGGTTGTTGATGCTCGACGAGATCCAGACCGGCATCGGTCGCACTGGCCAATGGTTCGCGTTCCAGCACGAGGGCATCGTGCCGGACGTCATGACCCTCGCCAAGGGCCTGGGCAACGGCGTACCCATTGGTGCCTGCCTGGCGCGGGGCAAGGCTGCCGAGCTGTTTACCCCTGGCAGCCATGGCAGCACCTTTGGCGGTAATCCACTGGCCTGTCGGGTCGGCTGCACGGTGCTGGAGATCATTGAGCAACAAGCGCTGGTGGACAACGCCAGGCATCAGGGCGAACAGTTGCTGAGCCGGCTGCGCACCGAGTTGGCGGACAACCCGAATGTCTTGGCTATTCGCGGCCAGGGGTTGATGATCGGCATCGAACTCAAGCAACCGGTTCGCGACCTGGCCCTTCGCGCCGCCCGAGACCACGGCCTGCTGATCAATATCACTCGGGGCCAGACCATCCGCCTGCTGCCGCCGTTGACGATCGATGGGCGGGAAGTGGAGATGATTGTCCGGGGCGTGAGCCGCTGTCTGGCGCAGGGGTGAGGGGCGTTCGCCCGGAGGCCGGTTTTTTATCGGTCAGCCGGGCGAAGCGCAACGCAGCGCGACGGAATTTTTAACGATTGCCGCGTTCCAACGCCTGCCAGAGTCGATTGCCTACACTTTGGCATTCAGACTGAAAACCCAGGAGCATCTTCATGTTCACCTCGCGTCGCTTGATCGTTGTCGCAACTGCTGTGGCCCTGTTGTCCGGCTGTGCGTCGCCTAACCCCTATGACAACCAGGGCCAGGCCTCTACCGAATCTTCGGGCATGAGCAAAACCGCCAAGTATGGTGGCCTCGGTGCACTGGCGGGGGCGTTGGCCGGTGCGGCCATCGGTCACGATAACCGCGGCAAGGGTGCGTTGATTGGTGCAGCGGTGGTGGGGGCTTCCGCGGCCGGTTACGGCTACTACGCCGACCAGCAGGAAAAGAAGCTGCGCGCCAGCATGGCCAATACCGGCGTTGAAGTGCAGCGCCAGGGCGACCAGATCAAGCTGATCATGCCGGGCAACATCACCTTCGCCACCGACTCGGCGAACATCGCCTCCAGTTTCTACCAGCCGCTGAACAACCTGGCCAACTCCCTCAAGGAGTTCAACCAGAACCAGATCGAAATCGTCGGCTACACCGACAGCACCGGCAGCCGCCAGCACAACATGGACCTGTCCCAGCGTCGTGCGCAGAGCGTGGCGACTTACCTGACGTCCCAGGGCGTGAGCGGTGCCAACCTGTCGGCCCGCGGCGCCGGCCCGGACAACCCGGTGGCCAGCAACGGCGACGTCAATGGTCGTGCGCAAAACCGTCGTGTCGAGGTCAACCTCAAGGCCATTCCTGGCCAGCAGTACCAGGCACCGGCGCAGCAGGGCCAGACTTACCAGCAGTACCCATAACGGCTGGGCGGCAAATGAAACGGGGGCTCTGGCAACAGGGCCCCCGTTTTTTTATGGTTGTCAGTTTCTATCCGCCTGATGCCGCCACTTGTGGCGAGGGGATTTGTGGGAGCAAAGCTTGCTCGCGAAACAGGCGCCTCGATCTTTTGAAAGACCGCATCGCTTTCATCGCGGGCAAGCCTTGCTCCCACAAGTCTCCTCGCCCAAAGGTGTTCACAAGGGGATCAATTCGCCTCTTTTACCGCACTCAAGAACGCACACGTACGTTCCTGCTGCGGGTTTTCGAAGATCTGCGCCGGGGTGCCCTGTTCGTGGATCTGCCCTTTGTAGAAGAAACACACCCGGTCGGCGAACTCCCGGGCGAAGCCCATCTGGTGGGTCACCATCAGCATCGTCAGGTTATGTTCGGCCCCCAGTTTGCGGATCACATTCAGCACCTCGCCGCACAGCTCCGGGTCGAGCGCCGAGGTCACTTCGTCAAACAGCATCACCTTGGGTCGCATCGCCAGCGCCCGGGCAATCGCCACCCGTTGTTGCTGGCCGCCGGACAACTGCGACGGGTAATGGTCGAGCTTGTTGCCCAGCCCCACCAGCTCCAACAGGTCGGCGGCGCGCTCCCGGGCTTCTTTCGGGTTCATGCCCAGCACCTGCACCGGCGCCTCGATCACGTTCTGCAGCGCGGTCATGTGGGGGAACAGGTTGAAACTCTGGAACACCATGCCGATCTTGCCGCGCACCCGGCGGATGTGTCGGTCGTTGGCCGGCACCAGCACGCCGTTGCGGTTGGGCATGTGGGTCAGGGAGTCATCCTCGACGCGGATCTGGCCCTGGTCGATGCCTTCCAGGGTCATCAACACCCGCAGCAGCGTGGACTTGCCCGAGCCGCTGGGGCCGATGATCGCGACCTTTTCACCGGGAACGACATCCAGGTTCAGATGATCGAGCACCGTGAAGCTGCCATAGCTTTTGGTCACGTCCTGGAAACTCACGATCGGCCGGGACGTTGTTGGATCTTGCATGGCCGGGGCCTCCTGCTGCGACGCCAGCGTGCTGCGCCGGGACAAATCGGTGGGCGTGGACAGAGGTAAAGTCATTAGCGTAGCTCCATGCGCGTTTCAAGGCGCCGTACCAGATAAGCCAGGGCAAGGCTCAGGGCGAGGAAGAACAGGCCGACCATGGTGATCGGTTCCAGGTAGCGGAAATTCTCGGAACCGATGTTCTTGGCCTGCTGCATGATTTCCACCACGGTGATCGCCGACAGCACCGGCGTGTCCTTGAGCATCGCCACCAGGTAGTTGCCCAGTGGCGGCACGATCGGTCGCAGCGCCTGGGGCAGGATGATGTTGCGATAGGCGTCGTACGGCGCGATGTTCAACGCCGTCACCGCTTCCCACTGCGCCCGTGGCACCGCGTCGAGACCACTGCGATAGACCTCGGCGATGTAGCAGGCGTAGTGCAGGCCGATGCCGAGGATGCCAACCTGCATGGCCGTCAGGCTCAAGCCATAGTTGGGCAGTACGTAGTAGAGGAAATACACCTGGATCAGCAGCGGTGTGCTGCGGATGAACTCGATCACCGCGGTGGCCGGCCACGACAGCCAGAATTTGCGACTGCGCCGGCCAATCGCCAGGAACAGCCCCAGGACAATCGCGATCAGGAAGCCGATCAGGGTAATGCCCACGGTGTTGAGGGAGGCGCGCAGCAGGTCCGGCAGGATTTGTGTGGCGTAGGACCAATCGAACAGCGTCATGACAGACCTCCACGCATCCGGCCCCGGCTCAGTCGTCGTTCGACGTGGCGCATGCCGAAGTTGATGGCCTGGGCGAGGATGAAATACATCACCAGGGCCAGGCTGAAGATCTCCAGGGTCTGGAAGGTCGCCTGATCCAACTGCCGTGCGCGGAAACTCAGGTCCGACAAAGTGATCAGCGACACCAGCGAGGTGTTCTTCAGCAGCTCGATCAACAGGTTGGTGCCCGGTGGAATCGCCGCCAGCAACGCCTGCGGCAGGATGATCCGCTTGAAGCGCGTGAAGCCGCTGAAATTCAGCGCCGTGCAGGCTTCGTATTGGCCCTTGGCGACCGAACTGATGGCGCCGCGCATCACCTCGGCCCCGTAAGCGCCGATGTGCAGGCCCAGGCCGACAATCGCCACGGCGTAAGGGCTCAGCTCAACGTTGAAGGGTGGCAGCGGCAGCACAAAGAACAGCCAGAACAATTGCACCAGCAGCGAGGTGCCACGGAACACTTCGATGTAGGTGATGGAAAACCAGCGCAACGCTCGCCACGGCGAGAGTCGCCCGAGAGCTGCCAGCACCGCCGCGACGATGGCCAGCAGCGAGCCGAAGAAGGTCACCTGGAGCGTGACCCAGGCCCCCTGTATCAATAACGGAAGTAATTCGCCCATGGTTCAACCCAATGTCCGGTGAAGCAGGGAACAGGCATCACGCACCGCGCGTCATGCCCGTTTCGGCACGCCAGTCTTGACGACTACTGAGCGCAGAGCTCGGCCGCGGTCTTGCTGGTCACGTTGGATTTGTCGAACCCGAATGGCGCAACCGTCTTGAGATGCTCTTCGGAGCCCAGCCACTTTTTCAGCTCGGCATTGACCGCATCGCGCAAGTCTTTGTCTTCGGGGCGGAAGGCCAGGGCGCCGTAGCCGATGTGGGATGGGTCGTCCTTGAATTCGGTCATCGCCTCCACCTTGTCGCCACCCTTGCTGGCCAGGCCTTTCATGGTCAGTTGGGTGCCGACGGCAGCGTCCGCGCGTCCGGCACGTACGGCTTGCAGTTGTGCGGTGGTGTCGGGGACCTGGAGGATCTGGTCGTCCTTGACCCCGGAGTCGCGGGCATAAGCCAGGTTCACCGTGCCGGCCATGATTGCCAGTTTCACATCCGGTTGCTTGGCGATGTCTTCATAGCTGTGGAGTTTTTTCGGGTTGCCCTTGGCCACGAGCAAGGCATCGGGCAACTGGTACTGCGGATCGGTGAACAACACTTGCTTGCAGCGCGCCGGGGTGATGTACATGCCGGCGGCGATGACATCGAAACGACCTGCGCGCAGGCCTGGGATCAACGAGCCCCATTCGGTGAGCACGCCATTGACCTGCTTGATGCCCATTTTGGCGAAGATGATCTTGGCGATTTCCGGTGACTCACCGGTAACGGTGCCGTCGGTTTCGGTGAAGGCAAACGGGGTTTCGTTGGCGTAGCCGATCCGGATGCTACTGGTGCTTTTGACGGTATCCAGGGTGGCCGCTTGAACGCTGCCGGCCAGGCCCAGTACGGCACAGGTCAGCAAGAGCCGACGTAGGGGCGCACCGGTGCTGGGAAGAAAATTGCTCATCGATAAAATCTCCTGTTTCTTGTGGATCCGTCGTTTGACGGCTCTGTGGTAGGAGGCAGTGTTACAAGAGCAAAGCGTACAGCGGCGGATCCGGGCGTGGCCTGGAATCGGGAACGGCGCCGGTACAGGTCGATCCGGCTTTTTGTCAGGGCGATGAGCCCGCCTGGGTGACGACCTTGGACCGAGCATACAAAAGCCCCGGCATCGATTGTATTGCACTAGGACAATTGCTTTGCCGCGATGGCCGCGCAATGCTGTGCGCACCCCTACACACGCCGGTTGCAGCTGTTATGGATAAGTGGAAGTCAGCCTTGGACCTCGCCCGCAGCGGTGAATCCAAATACAAGATTCTGGTGCAGGCCATTGCCGACGATATCGAACAGGGCACCCTGGCCAATGACCAGCGCCTGCCGCCGCAACGGCAGGTGGCCGACGCCATGGGGATCAGCGTGCAGACCGTCACCAACGCCTATAAGGAGTTGGAGCGCCAGGGACTGGTGCGCTGTGAGGTCGGGCGTGGCAGCTTCGTCTCGCGGCGCATGAGCGACCGGGTGGCGACGTACATTCTCGACAGTCCCGAGCGGGCGCTGGTGGACTTTTCCATCACCCGCATCCTGCACACCCGCGAGCATGACCAGGCCTGGCGTGATACCTGCGCGGCGCTGAGCACTGAAGAAGACCAGCCGTGGATTCATGCGTTTCGCCCCATCGCCGGTTTCGAATCCCATCGCGAAGCGGCGGCGCAGTGGATCGGTCGGCAAGGGCTGAAAGTCGACCGTAACGATGTGCTGATCACCAACGGCGCGGCCCACGGGATTTTCCTGGCTCTCGCTTCGCTGGCGGGCCCCGATGATGTGGTGCTCTGCGAAGGCTTGACCGACCACGGCGTGATCGGCAACTCCCAGGTGCTGGGCTTCACCCTCAAGGGCCTGGAGATGGACCGCTATGGCATCGACCCCGAACATTTCGAAGACATGTGCAGCAACGAGCGCATCACTGCGCTGGTGTGCACGCCAAACCTGAACAACCCCACCACCAGCCTGATGCCCGACGCCCGCCGCCGGGAAATCGCCGAGATTGCCCGGCGCTTCGGTGTGCACATCATCGAAGACGATGTGTACGGCCCGCTGCTGGACGAACGCCGGGCGCCGCCCATCAGCCACTACCTGCCGGAGCTGTCGTTCTACTGCACGAGCATGACCAAGTCGGTGCTCACGGGGCTGCGCACCGGTTATCTGGTGGTGCCCAAGCGCCTGGCCCTGCGCACCGAGAGCATCCTGCGTGTCAACAGTTGGATGGCCACACCCATGGTCTCGGAGATCGCCACCCGCTGGATTCGCGATGGCCGCGCCGAGTCGCTGGTGCAATTGCAACGTCAACTGCTGGCCGGGCGCCAGGCGATGGTCACCGAGTACATGGGCGAACATCTGCTGGGCCAGCACCCGCATGCCTTGAATGCGTGGGTTGGCATCCCGTCCCATTGGGAAGTGGACAGCCTGGTGCGGGCGCTGCGGCACAAGCACATCGCCGTGACATCCCCCGATCCGTTCACCGTCCGCGGCACCCCCAGGCCCCGCGCGGTGCGGGTCTGCGTCGGCGCTGAATGCAGTGACGAAGAAATGCGCCATGCGCTGATCGGCATGCGGCAGATCTTCAACCAGTACCCGCAGATTCATGATTTCTGAGAGCTTGCTCCCGCTGGGACTCTGTAGGAGCTGCCGAAGGCTGCGATCTTTTGATCTTGATCTTGCGCTCTCGATTCAATTGCCAGGGGAAAGATCGCAGCCTCGTTGCACTCGACAGCTCCTACAACGCGCCCAGCGGGAGCAAGCTCCCTCGCCACAGGGATAGGGTGATCTTCATGGATTTGTTCAGCCCATTCAGTCCGCAATGAATGCAAACTAAATTGCCCTAGTACATTCATCACCACAATCCAGCCCTCTTAGACTGCGCCCAACACATCCGCTCGGGACGCAGTCATGACAGGGTTGCAGCTTCAGGATATCTACCGTGCTCGCCAGCGCATCGAGTCGCAGGTCAGGCGTACACCCATGGAGCATTCCCCGAGTTTGTCGCGGTTGATGGGCGTGGCGGTGTACCTCAAGCTTGAGGCCCTGCAAATCACCGGCAGCTTCAAGCTGCGCGGGGCGAGCAATGCAGTGGCGCAGCTCAGCGCCGAGCAAAAGGCCCGGGGCGTGGTCACGGCTTCGACCGGCAATCATGGTCGGGCACTGGCCCATGCCGCTTCGCAACAAGGCGTCAGGGCGATTGTCTGCCTGTCGAACCTGGTGCCGGCCAACAAAGTGCAGGCGATCCGCGACCTGGGCGCCGAGGTGTGCATCGTCGGCCAGTCCCAGGACGAGGCCCAGCGCGAGGCCGAGCGCATCGCCCGGGAGCAGGGCGCGACTTTTTTGCCGCCCTTCGATCATCCGGCGATTATCGCCGGGCAGGGCACCCTCGGCCTGGAGATCCTCGAGCAGCAACCGGAGGTGGCCCAGGTCCTGGTGCCGTTGTCCGGTGGCGGCCTGTTCGCCGGAGTTGCCCTGGCCCTCAAAAGTGCGAACCCAGCGATTCAAGTCCACGGCATCAGCATGGCCCGCGGTGCCGCGATGCACGCCAGCCTCGCGGCCGGGCAACCGGTGGACGTCGAAGAACTGCCGACGCTGGCCGACTCCCTCGGCGGCGGCATCGGCCTGGACAATCGCTACACCTTCGCCATGACCCGCCGACTGCGCGATGACGTGCACCTGCTTTCGGAAGCCTCTATCGCCAATGCCATCCGCCACGCCTATCACCACGAACGCCTGGTGCTCGAAGGCGCTGCCGTGGTGGGCATCGCGGCGCTGCTCGACGGCCTGGTCGAGCCACGCGGCCCCATTGTCCTGGTGGTCAGCGGGCGCAACGTCGACACCGCACACCATGCCCGCGTGATCGCTGGCGCCAACGCCTGATAACCCTAACGGAGCCAGTCATGAGTGAAGTCACCCTATTGAGCGAAGCCGACCTGCGCAGCTGCGTGGCCCTGGACCTGGCCAGCATCGACGCCATCGAACAGGCCTTCGTGCTCCTGGCCACCGCCGCCGTGGCGATGCCGCCGATCCTGCGGTTGGACATTCCCGAGCACAACGGTGAAGTGGATGTGAAGACCGCTTACCTGCCGGGCCTGGAGCGCTTCGCCATCAAGGTCAGCCCGGGTTTTTTCGATAACCCCAAGCTTGGCCTGCCCAGCCTCAACGGCATGATGATGTTGCTCTCGGCACGCACCGGCCTGCTGGAAGCCCTGCTGCTGGACAACGGTTACCTCACCGCCGTGCGCACCGCCGCGGCCGGGGCGGTGGCGGCGCGTTGCCTGTCCCGCGAGCAGAGCCGCAGCGTCGCGCTGATCGGTGCCGGCGAGCAGGCGGCGTTGCAACTTCAGGCACTGCGCCTGGTGCGACCCATCGACGAGGTGCGGGTCTGGGCGCGTGATGCGCAAAAGGCCGAGGCGTTCAGTCAGGAGCTGGCGCGTGACACTGGACTTGCCGTCACGCCATGCGCCTCCATTGACGATGCCCTGGAAGGCGTGGACATCGCCGTCACCTGCACACCCAGTCGCGAGCCGTTGATCCAAGCCCGCCATTTACATCCCGGCCTGCACATCACGGCGATGGGCTCGGACGCCGAACACAAGAACGAAATTTCCCCGCAAGCCCTGGCGGCCGTCGACTGTTATGTCGCCGATCGCCTGAGCCAGACCCGCGTGCTCGGGGAACTGCACCACGCCCTGGCGGCCGGTGCCGTTCGCGATGACCTGGCGTTGATGGAGTTGGGACAGGTGCTGGCGGGACAGCACCCCGGGCGTTCCGATGCCGCACAAGTGACGCTTTGCGACCTGACCGGCACCGGCGCCCAGGACACCGCCATCGCCAACCTGGCGTTCGAGCGGGCACGGGCGGCGGGCAAGGGGTTTGCGTTCGGCCGCTAGATCATTTTTCTCATGAGTCATTGAACAGAGGGCAGGTGGATGTCTGAGATCGTCGTCAATCTTCCGTTCCTGCGGGAGGAATACACCCAACGCCTGGCGAAGGTGCGCGCGGCCATGCAGGCCCAGGGCCTGGAGCTGCTGCTGGTCACCGATCCGTCGAACATGGCTTGGCTCACCGGCTATGACGGTTGGTCATTCTATGTGCACCAGTGCGTGCTGCTGGCGCTGGAGGGCGAACCCGTGTGGTTCGGTCGTGGCCAGGATGCCAACGGTGCAAAGCGCACGGTGTTCATGCAGGCCGATAACATCGTCGGCTACCCGGACATCTACGTGCAGTCCCGCGAGCGCCACCCCATGGACTACCTGTCCCGCGAGGTGATCATCGCCCGTGGCTGGGGCGCGCTGACCATTGGCGTGGAGATGGACAACTATTACTTCAGCGCCGCCGCTTACCTGTCGCTGCAAAAGCATTTGCCCCAGGCAAAACTGGTGGACGCGGTGGGCCTGGTGAACTGGCAGCGCGCGGTCAAGTCGCCCCAGGAAATCGCCTACATGCGCATCGCCGCGCGCATCGTCGAGAACATGCACAGCCGGATCCTGGAGCGCATCGAACCAGGCATGCGCAAGAACGAACTGGTGGCCGAGATCTACAGCTGCGGCATCCTCGGTGCCGACGGCCATGGCGGCGACTACCCGGCCATCGTGCCGCTGTTGCCCACCGGGGCCGACGCCAGTGCGCCGCACCTGACCTGGGACGATTCACCCTTCGAGGAGGGCGCCGGCACCTTCTTTGAAATCGCCGGTTGCTACAAGCGTTATCACTGCCCGCTGTCGCGCAGCATTTACCTGGGCAAGCCGCCGCAACATTTCCTCGACGGCGAAAAAGCCGTGGTCGAGGGTATCGCCGCCGGTCTGGACGCAGCCAAGCCGGGCAACACCACCGGCGATATCGCGGTGGCGTTTTTCAAGGTGCTGGAGAAATTCGGCATTCACAAGGACAGCCGTTGCGGCTACCCCATCGGGATCAGTTATCCGCCGGATTGGGGCGAGCGCACCATGAGCCTGCGCCCCGGCGACAACAGCGTGTTGCAGCCGGGCATGACCTTCCATTTCATGCCGGGGCTGTGGATGGACGATTGGGGCCTGGAAATCACCGAAAGCATCCTGATCACCGAGACCGGCGTCGAGGCGCTGTGCGACGTGCCTCGTCAATTGTTCGTGAAGGATTGAGCCATGCCCGATCTGCCTAATAATCCCATCAGCGCCACGGTCGACTTCACCCGCGAGGGTGTGCAGCACGGCTTTCTCAAGCTGCCGTATTCGCGGGACGATTCGGCCTGGGGCGCGGTGATGATTCCCATCACCGTGATCCAGCGCGGCAGCGGTCCGACGGCGCTGCTCAGCGGTGGCAACCACGGCGATGAATACGAAGGCCCGGTGGCCCTGAGCAAACTGGCACAGCAACTGACGGCTGAAGAGGTGAGCGGGCGGGTGATCATCGTGCCGTTCATGAACACCCCGGCCTTCCGCGCCGGACGCCGGACTTCGCCCATCGACAAGGGCAACCTGAACCGCAGTTTTCCCGGCAGGCCGGACGGCACCGTCACCGAGAAAATCGCCGACTATTTCAATCGCACGCTGCTGCCCTTGGCCGACATTGTCCTGGACATTCATTCCGGCGGGCGGACCCTGGATTTCCTGCCGTTTGCCGCCTGCCACGTCTTGCCGGACAAACCGCAGCAAGCGCGCTGCGAGGCCGGGATGCTGGCGTTCAACGCGCCGTATTGCATGCGCATGCTGGAGCTGGACGCCGGGGCGATGTACGACACGGCGGCCGAGTCCCAAGGCAAGGTGTTCGTCACCACCGAGCTGGGCGGCGGCGGTTCGTCGACCGCCCGTAGCGTGGCGATTGCCGAGCGTGGGGTGCGCAACCTGTTGATCCATGCCGGCATCCTGCGGGGCACGATCGAGTTGCAGCCCTCGCTGGTGCTCGACATGCCGGACGCCAGTTGTTTCATCGCCAGCGAACACGACGGCTTGCTGGAAATGTGCCGCGACCTGGGGGAACACGTGACACGGGGCGAGGTGGTGGCGCGCATCTACGACGCCACCCGCAGCGGCGTCGCCCCGGTCGAATACCGCGCCGCCCGCAGCGGCCTGCTGGCGGCCCGGCACTTTCCCGGGTTGGTGCAGTGTGGCGATACCTTGGCGGTGATTGCGGATGTGTTGGCGTGATACACCTCAACTGACACACCACCCTGTGGCGAGGGAGCTTGCTCCCGCTCGGCCCTGTAGGAGCTGGCGAAGCCTGCGATCTTTTGATCTTTCGCTTGAGACTCAAGCGTCAGGGGAAAGATCGCAGCCTCGTTGCACTCGACAGCTCCTACACAGCTCCTACAGGCCCAGCGGGAGCAAGCTCCCTCGCCACGGTAATCGGTGTGATGTCTGAATTGTCTGGAGAGTCCACGGCCCATGCACAAGCTCGATCGCTACGACCTCAAGATCCTGCAAATCCTCGCCGAGGACGGGCGGATTACCAAGTCGAGCCTGGCCGAGGCCATCAACCTGTCGGTGACGCCGGCCTGGGAGCGGGTGCGCAAGCTCGAAGCGGCGGGCCTGATCATCGGCTACCGGGCGCAGATCGATTGGGGCGCGGTGTTCAAGCGTCAGCAGGTGCTGGTGGAAATCACCCTGGCCCGCCACACCGCCCAGGACATGCGCCGTTTCGAGCAACGCATGATCGCCGCGCCAGAAGTGGCGTTCTGTTACGCCACGGGCGGCGGTGTGGATTACCTGGCGATGATCCAGGCGCCGGACGTCGATGCCTACCAGCGTTTCGTCGACCAACTGCTGCTCGAAGACCTCGGCATCGAACGCTACTTCACCTACATCGTCACCAAGATCATCAAGACCGCTGGTGCCTTGCCGGCGGAGTTGGCCGAGCCGTCCTGAGCACCGCAGAAAACCCGGTTTGCCGCCCTCGATTCAGAAAAAAACCAGGGTTTGACCCACGGTAAACCTCCAATTCCCCAAGCGCCGCTGCCCTAGCATGGATTCACGCACACGCTCTGGAGTGAACGTCATGCCTTACCAACATCCGCTGCTGTTCAAAGCGCTTTGCTACATCGACGGCCATTGGGTCCACAGCGACAGCGGCCACAGTGTGGCTGTCCACAACCCGGCCACCCGCACCGTCATTGGCCATGTGCCGATGCTCGATCAGCCGCAGATCGTCGCGGCGGTGGACGCTGCGCATCGCGCCTTCCCAACGTGGCGCGAGCAGAGCCTGGAGACTCGCGGCGCGATCCTGCGGCGCTGGGCGGCACTGATCGTCGAACACCGCGAAGACCTCGCGCACATTCTCAGCCTGGAGCAGGGCAAGCCATTGGCCGAGTCCCGTGGCGAAATCGCCTACGCTGCCAGCTTCATTCCGTGGTTCGCCGAGCAAGCCCGGCGCCTGTACGGTCAGAACATTCCGAGCCATATCCCGAATGCGCATCTGGGGACGGTCAAGGAGCCGGTAGGCGTCTGCGCGCTACTCACACCGTGGAATTTTCCGTCGGCGATGATCACCCGCAAGGCCGCCGCTGCCCTGGCTGCCGGCTGCACCGTGGTGATCAAACCGGCCCACGAAACGCCTTACTCGGCCTTGGCCCTGGCGCAGCTGGCCGAGGAGGCAGGCTTTCCTGCCGGGGTGTTCAACGTGGTATTGGGCGAGCCGCAAATGGCCATGGAAACCCTGGTCAAGGATCGTCGCGTACGTTCGGTGAGCTTCACCGGCTCGACCCGGGTCGGCAAGTTGGTGCTGCAAGCGGCGGCCCATGACGTGAAGAAAGTCGCGCTGGAATTGGGCGGCAACGCGCCGTTCATTGTCTGCGCCGATGCCGACCTCGCCTTGGCGGTGAAAGTCGCCGTGGAGGCGAAGTTCCAGACCTCGGGCCAGGACTGCTGTGCGGCTAACCGAATCATGGTGCAGCGCCCGGTGTACCAGGCGTTCCTCAGTCGTTTCGCCGCCGCGGTGCGCGCCTTGCGCGTCGGGCCGGCGATGGTTGATCAACAGGAGCAGGACGTGGACGTCGGGCCGTTGATGCATCAGGCGGCATTCGATGCGACCGCTGACCGTGTCGCCGATGCGCTGGCCCTTGGCGCTCAACGCCTGGTGGGCGGTGAGGCCCATGCCTTGGGCGGGTTGTTTTATCAGCCCACGGTGCTGGCCGACGTCACGCCGCCAATGCGCATCTACCGTGAAGAAAACTTCGCGCCGATTGCCGGGGTGATGCCGTTCGACACCCTGGACGAAGCCATCGAAATGGCCAACGACACCGAGTATGGGCTGGCGGCCTATATTTGTTCCAATCGCCTGGACCTCATTTATCCGCTGATCCGCCGTCTCGACCACGCCATGGTCGCGGTCAACGGCGTCAAGTTCACCGGCCACCCGATTCCCTTCGGTGGCATGAAAGCCTCGGGCCTCGGTCGCGAGGGGGGCAGCGAGGGCTTCGAGCCCTTTGTCGAAACCAAATATTTTTGCCTGCACCATCAAGGCCAGTTCCCAGGAGAGCCCGCATGAGCCAAGAACTCAACACGCTGTTCGAACAAGACCGTGCGCATTTCATGCACCCCTCTACCCACGCCCACGACCACGCCAGCGGCGCGCTCAAGGGCCGGATCATCAAGAGTGCGTCAGGCATTCGCATTCGCGACCATGAAGGCCGTGAGTTCATCGATGCCTTTGCCGGCCTCTACTGCGTGAACATCGGTTACGGCCGCACCGAGGTGGCCGACGCCATCTATAAACAGGCCAAGGAACTGGCCTACTACCACACCTACGTCGGCCATTCGAGCGAGGCGATCATCGAGCTGTCCAGTCGCATCATGGACTGGGCGCCGGAAGGGATGAAGAAGGTCTATTACGGTTTGTCCGGCTCCGATGCCAACGAAACCCAGGTCAAGTTGGTGCGCTACTACAACAACGTACTGGGCCGGCCGCTGAAGAAGAAAATCATTTCACGGGACCGTGGTTATCATGGCTCGGGCATCATGACCGGCAGCCTGACGGGGCTGGCGACCTTCCACCAGCATTTCGACCTGCCGGTCGAAGGGGTCAAGCACACCGTGTGCCCGCACTGGTATCGCAAGGCGCCGACGGGCATGGACGAAGCAACCTTCGTGCGGTATTGCGCCGACGAGCTGGAAAAAATGATCCTCGCTGAAGGTCCGGACACCGTGGCGGCGTTCATTGGTGAACCGCTGATGGGCACCGGGGGCATCATCGTTCCCCCCGCCGGTTATTGGGATGCGATCCAGGCCGTGCTGAAAAAATACGACGTACTGCTGATTGCCGATGAAGTGGTCTGCGCGTTCGGCCGCCTGGGTTCGAAGATGGGCAGCCAGCGCTACGGCATGAAGCCGGACCTGATTACCACCGCCAAAGGCCTGACCAGTGCCTATGCACCCTTGTCGGCGGTGATCATCGAGGAAAAGGTCTGGAGCGTGATTGAAAAAGCCTCCCAGGCCGAAGGGGCCATGGGCCATGGCTGGACCTATTCCGGGCACCCGATTTGCGCGGCGGCGGCACTGGCGAACCTCGACATTCTTGAACGCGAAAACCTCACGGCCAACGCCGAGGATGTGGGTGGCTACCTGAATCGTCGCCTGCGTGAAACCCTTGAAGGTCATCCGTTGGTGGGCGAGGTGCGTGGTGACGGCATGCTGGCAGCGGTGGAGTTCATGGCCGACCGTGAACAGCGCACGGCATTCGACCCGGCGCTCAAAGTCGGCCCGAAGGTCTCGGCCGCCTGCCTGGAACGCGGCATGATCGCCCGCGCCATGCCCCACGGCGACATCCTGGGCTTCGCCCCGCCACTGATCCTGACCCGCGAGGATGCGGACCTGATCGTCGACATCACTAAAGGTGCTGTCGATCAGGTGGCGGGTGAAGTGTTGGCTTAGGCTGAGTAAAAATACTTCAGGACAAAAATACCCTGTGGTGAGGGAGCTTGCTCCCGCTGGGCTGCGAAGCGGCCCCAAAACCAGGCAACTCGGTGTGCCAGGAAAATCGAGTTCGCTGCTATAAGGGCTGCTGCGCAGCCCAGCGGGAGCAAGCTCCCTCGCCACAATGGATCAGACATTGAAGTGAGTGGAATTTGAGGCAATAAAAAAGCCCGCCCGATCATGTGATCGGGCGGGCTTTTAGGTGTTGCCTGGAGATTACTTCTTCAAACCGTAATGCTCATCGAGCATGCCGGGCGAATTCGGGGCCTTGGGGGCGTAGTCCCGGGGCGGTTCCTGATCCTTTGGCGGGGTCAGGCGTTCCCGTGGCGTCTGTGCCGAATCGGCTTGCAGGGCGGCCAACAGGCGTTGGCGAGTCTGCTCGTCCAGGGCCAGGCGATTGGCACCCTCGGACAAGTGATCCTGGACTTCCTGGTAGCTCTGGGTGAGTTTTTTCACCAGGGACGCGGTGCTGTTGAAGTGAGTGACCACTTCATTCTGATAACTGTCGAAACGTTCCTGGATGTCGTCCAGCTGACGTTGCGTGCTGTTGGGCACCGCGTTGGGCAGCAGTCGGGCAAGCAGGAATCCAATGGCGACACCGGCAACCAGGGCAAGAGTCGGCAACAACCAAACTAAGAGCGAGTGTTCCACGAGTCCTTCCTCTATAAACGGCTTTGCTTTACGTTAACGGCTCGGACCTGCGCTGTATACCGCGAAGAACATCGCAATCATGCCAGGCACAGACTTTAGCTAGACGAGTCGACCCAATTCGAGGTCACGGAGTTCTTTCCCTTGCTTATGCGCGAAACCCCTGTAGTCATCGATGGCCCGGTGGGCCAACTGGAAGCCTTGTACCTGGACAGCGAGGCTCCCCGTGGCCTGGCGCTGATCTGCCACCCGAACCCGGTGCAGGGCGGGACCATGCTCAACAAAGTGGTCTCGACCCTGCAACGCACTGCCCGCGATGCTGGCCTGGTTACGTTGCGTTTCAATTATCGTGGCGTGGGTGCCAGTGCCGGTACTCATGACATGGGCACCGGCGAAGTGGACGACGCCCAGGCTGTCGCCCAATGGCTGCGGGAAAAATACCCGCAGTTACCCCTGACCCTGTTCGGTTTTTCCTTCGGCGGCTTTGTCGCCGCCAGCCTGGGCGGGCGCCTGGAAGCCCAGGGTCAGCCGGTCAAGCACTTGTTCATGGTGGCCCCGGCGGTGATGCGCCTGGACGAGCAGTCGACCTTGCCGATGAGCGGCCAGTTGAGCGTGATCCAGCCGGAAACCGACGAAGTCGTCGATCCGCAGCTGGTTTACGAATGGTCTGACACGCTCCAACGTCCCCATGAGCTGCTGAAAGTGGCAGAATGCGGACACTTTTTTCATGGCAAGCTGACCGATCTCAAGGATCTGATCCTGCCGCGCCTCTCGAATTGACAGCAGTCTGACAAGCGATAACCCATGACGACGCGTACCCGTATCCTGACCGGCATCACCACCACCGGCACTCCGCACCTGGGCAACTATGCCGGCGCCATCCGTCCGGCGATCCTCGCCAGCCGCGACAGCAACGCCGATTCGTTCTACTTCCTGGCCGACTACCACGCCCTGATCAAGTGCGATGACCCGCTGCGTATCCAGCGTTCGCGCCTGGAAATCGCCGCTACATGGCTGGCCGGCGGCCTGGATGTGGACCGCGTGACGTTCTATCGCCAGTCCGATATTCCCGAGATCCCGGAGCTGACCTGGCTGCTGACCTGCGTCGCCGCCAAGGGCCTGCTCAACCGTGCCCACGCCTACAAGGCGTCGGTGGACAAGAACGTCGAGGCCGGCGAAGACCCGGACGCCGGCATCACCATGGGGCTGTACAGCTACCCGGTGTTGATGGCCGCTGACATCCTGATGTTCAACGCCCACAAGGTGCCGGTCGGTCGCGACCAGATCCAGCACGTGGAGATGGCCCGCGACATCGGCCAGCGCTTCAACCACCTGTTCGGCCAGGGCAAGGAGTTCTTCACCATGCCCGAGGCGCTGATCGAGGAAAGCGTCGCCACGCTGCCGGGCCTCGATGGCCGCAAGATGTCCAAGAGCTACGACAACACCATCCCGTTGTTCAGCAGCGCCAAGGACATGAAGGACGCAATCTCGCGGATCGTCACCGACTCCCGCGCCCCGGGCGAAGCCAAGGATCCGGACAATTCGCATCTGTTCACCCTGTTCCAGGCCTTCGCCACTGCCGAACAGTCCGCCGAGTTCCGCAGCGAACTGCTGCACGGGCTGGGTTGGGGCGAAGCCAAGAACCGCCTGTTCCAGTTGCTCGACAGCGAGCTGGGTGAAGCGCGCGAGCGTTATCACCAGTTCATCGAGCGTCCGGCGGACCTTGAAGACATCCTGCAACTGGGCGCGAAAAAAGCCCGGGCCGTGGCAACGCCGTTCCTCAACGAACTGCGCGAGGCCGTTGGCTTGCGTTCGTTTGTCAGCCAGGTCCAGGTGGCCGCCAGCACCAAGAAGAAAGCCGCCAAGGCAGCACGCTTCGTCAGTTTCCGCGAAGACGACGGCAGTTTCCGTTTCCGCCTGCTGTCCGCCGACGGCGAGCAGCTGTTGCTGTCGAACAATTTTGCCGACGGCAAGACCGCCGGGCAGGTGACAAAGCAATTGCAGTCCGGCCAGCCCTTGGACGTACGCAGCGACGACCTGGGTTTCAGTGTCTGGCTCGACGGCGAGTGCGTGGCGAATAGCCCGGCCTTTGCTGACAGCGCCGCGCGGGATGCCGCCGTCGATGCGCTGCGCGTTGCCTTGACGCCTGCCCAGGACTGATCCCGGCACGTCACCCGACCATCGGCCCGAATAAGGGCCGATTGCCATTCCTCTGGGCCGTCGCTACAGTGACGGCCCGTTTTTGTTGCCTTGCTAACGAATATGACGCCCCTAGAACGATATCAAGCTGATCTGAAACGCCCGGAGTTCTTCCACGACGCAGCCCAGGAAACGGCGGTGCGGCATTTGCAGCGCCTGTACGACGACCTGGTCGCGGCAGCGAACAACAAGCCCGGCCTGTTGGGCAAACTGTTCGGCAAAAAAGACCAGGCTCCGGTCAAGGGCCTGTATTTCTGGGGTGGCGTGGGCCGTGGCAAGACCTACCTGGTGGACACCTTCTTCGAAGCGTTGCCGTTCAAGGAGAAGACACGGACGCACTTTCACCGCTTCATGAAGCGCGTGCACGAGGAAATGAAGACCCTGGGCGGCGAGAAGAACCCGCTGACCATCATCGCCAAGCGTTTTTCCGACGAGACCCGGGTGATCTGCTTCGATGAGTTCTTCGTTTCCGACATCACCGACGCCATGATCCTCGGCACCTTGATGGAAGAGCTGTTCAAGAACGGCGTGACCCTGGTCGCCACCTCGAACATCGTGCCGGACGGCCTGTACAAGGACGGCCTGCAGCGGGCACGTTTCCTGCCGGCCATCGCGCTGATCAAGGAACACACTGAAATCGTCAACGTCGACAGCGGCGTCGACTACCGCCTGCGTCACCTCGAACAAGCGGAGCTGTTCCACTTTCCGTTGGATGCCGCTGCCCAGGAGAGCCTGCGCAAGAGCTTCCGCGCCCTGACGCCGGAATGCACCCAGGCCGTGGAAAATGATGTGTTGGTCATCGAAAATCGCGAAATCCGCGCCGTGCGTACGTGCGATGACGTGGCCTGGTTCGACTTCCGCGAACTGTGCGATGGCCCCCGCAGCCAGAACGACTACATCGAACTGGGCAAGATCTTCCACGCCGTGCTGCTGAGCAATGTCGAGCAGATGAGCGTCACCACCGACGACATCGCCCGTCGCTTCATCAACATGGTCGACGAGTTCTACGACCGTAACGTGAAGCTGATCATTTCAGCCGAAGTCGAACTCAAGGACCTCTACACCGGCGGTCGCTTGACCTTCGAATTCCAGCGGACCTTGAGTCGCTTGCTGGAGATGCAGTCCCACGAATTCCTGGCGCGGGCGCATAAGCCGTAGGGATATTCGCAACACCAAAAAAGGCCTGCGATTGCGGGCCTTTTTTGTATGTGCAGATTCCCCACTTAACCCCTGTGGGAGCGAGCCTGCTCGCGATGGCGGTGTGTCAGCCAGCACAAATATCGGCTGATAAGCCGCCATCGCGAGCAAGCTCGCTCCCACAGTGGATCGTTGCCAAGTCCTCGGGCTACGCCGCCTGCTGAAACTGCTGCCGATACTGGTTCGGCGACAGGTCGGTATGTTGCCGGAACAGCCGGGCGAAAAAGCTCGCGTCGTCGTAGCCGACTTCATAGCTGATGGTCTTGATGCTCTTGCGGCTGCCGGAGAGCAGGCCCTTGGCGGTTTCGATCCGCAGCCGTTGCAGGTAATGCAGCGGTTTGTCGCCCGTGGCGGTCTGGAAGCGGCGCATGAAATTGCGGATGCTCATGCCATGTTCCCGGGCAACGTCCTCGAAGCGGAATTTATCGGCGAAGTGCTCTTCGAGCCATTGCTGGATCTGCAGGATGATCACGTCCTGGTGCAGTTTCTGCCCGCCGAAGCCGATCCGCCCTGGTGAATAGCTGCGTTGCACCTCATACAAGATGTCCCGCGCCACGGCCTGGGCGACGTTGGCGCCACAGAAGCGTTCAATGAGGTAAATGTAGAGATCGCAGGCTGAGGTCGTGCCGCCGGCGCAGAACAGGTTGTCGGCGTCGGTCAGGTGCTTGTCCTGGTTCAGGTATACCTGGGGGAAGCGTTCCTTGAAGGCATTGAAGAAACGCCAGTAGGTGGTGGCTTCCTTGCCGTCGAGCAGCCCGGCCTCAGCCAGCCAGAACACCCCGGTGGCTTCGCCGCAGAGTACCGCTCCGCGCGCGTGTTGTTCGCGCAGCCAAGGCAGGACCTGGGGATAACGTTGGCAGAGGGTGGCGAAATCATCCCAGAAGGCCGGCAGGATGATGACATCGGTGTTTTCCAGGCCACCGTCCACCGGCATGATCACATCGCTGAAGCTGTTCACCGGTTTGCCATCGGGGCTGACCAGCCGGGTTTCAAAGGCCGGCGTCAGGCCGTGGCCCAGTTGTTTGCCATAGCGCAGGCTGGCCAGGTGGAAAAAATCCTTGGCTTGCATGAGGGTGGAGGCGAAGACCCGGTCGATTGCCAGGATGCTGACGCGCCGCAAGGGCGTGGAGGCGTGCATAGACATAATTCATCTTTATTTTTATAGGGGAAAGTGGTCATCAGACGGCTGGATCGTCTTATTTTTTGTCGGATGTGTCCAGTGTCCTGTCGTACCCCGCAGGCTTAGGCTCTGTCGGATAACCACGCCCGACAATAACCAAAGGTGCGCCATGATCCCAAGAACACTGTTCAGTCCCGAGCACGAATTGTTTCGCGACAGCGTACGAACCTTCCTTGAAAAAGAAGCGGTGCCGTACCACAGCCAGTGGGAAAAACAGGGACATGTCGATCGCCAGCTCTGGAACAAGGCAGGGGAGGCGGGCGTGTTGTGCTCGCACCTCCCGGAAGCCTATGGGGGGCTGGACGCAGATTTTCTCTACAGTACGGTGGTGATCGAGGAGATCGGCCGCCTGGGGCTGACGGGGATCGGGTTTTCGTTGCATTCCGACATCGTCGCACCGTACATCCTGCATTACGGCAGCGAAGCGCTGAAACACAAGTACCTGCCGAAGCTGGTGTCTGGCGAAATGGTTACGGCCATCGCCATGACCGAGCCGGGCGCCGGTTCCGACCTGCAAGGGGTGAAGACCACGGCGGTGCTGGACGGTGATGAATATGTCATCAATGGCTCGAAGACCTTCATCACCAACGGCTTCCTGGCAGACCTGGTGATCGTGGTCGCCAAGACCGATCCGAAGGCCGGCGCCAAGGGCACCAGCCTGTTCCTGGTGGAGGCGGGTACACCGGGCTTTGAAAAGGGCAAGCGCCTGGAAAAAGTCGGCATGAAGGCCCAGGACACATCGGAATTGTTCTTCCAGGATGTCCGTGTGCCAAAGGAGAACCTGCTCGGGCAGGCCGGCATGGGCTTCGCCTACTTGATGCAGGAGCTACCCCAGGAGCGCCTGACCGTCGCCATAGGCGGCCTGGCGTCGGCCGAAGCGGCGCTGCAATGGACCCTGGACTACACCCGCGAGCGCAAGGCGTTCGGCAAATCCATCGCGGACTTCCAGAACACCCGTTTCAAGCTCGCGGAAATGGCCACCGAAATCCAGATCGGCCGGGTCTTCGTCGACCGCTGCCTGGAATTGCACCTGCAAGGGAAGCTGGACGTGCCGACGGCGGCGATGGCCAAGTACTGGGGCACCGACCTGCAATGCAAGGTGCTCGACGAATGCGTGCAGTTGCATGGCGGCTACGGCTTCATGTGGGAATACCCGATTGCCCGGGCGTGGGCGGATGCGCGGGTGCAGCGGATCTATGCCGGGACCAATGAGATCATGAAGGAGATCATTGCGCGGTCGCTTTGATGCAGTGGTGAGCTTGGGTCCGCTATCGCGAGCAAGCTCGCTCCCACATGGATTCGTGTTTGATCGCTATTTTGTGATCAGCATCGAACCCCTGTGGGAGCGAGCTTGCTCGCGATGGGGGCTATGAATCAATCAAGGCGCCGGGTTCGGCTGATCCTTGTGAATCGCCTCGATCCCCGTCAGCACTTCATCCGACAGTTTCAGGTCGAGGCTGGCGATGTTGCTGTCCAGTTGCTCCAGCGTGGTGGCGCCAATGATGTTGCTGGTCACGAACGGCTGCCGGGTGACGAACGCCAGGGCCATCTGCGCCGGGTCCAGGCCATGTTCGCGGGCCAGGGCCACATAACGGCTGCACGCCGCTTCCGATTGCGGGTTGAAGTAACGCATGAAGCGGCTGTACAGCGTCAGGCGGCCCTTGGCTGGCCGTGCGCCGTTTTCGTATTTGCCCGACAGAAAGCCGAACGCCAGTGGCGAGTAAGCCAGCAGGCCGCATTGCTCGCGAATGGCGATTTCCGACAGGCCTATCTCGAAGCTGCGGTTGAGCAGGTTGTACGGGTTCTGGATCGACACCGCCCGCGGCCAGCCACGGGCCTCGGCCAGGGCAAGGAACTTCATGGTGCCCCACGGCGTTTCGTTGGACAGGCCGATGTGGCGGATCTTGCCGGCGCGAACCTGTTCGTCCAGGGCTTCGAGGGTTTCCTCCAGCGGGGTGAACGTTTCGTCGGCCTTGTGCTGGTAGCCCAGTTGACCAAAGAAGTTGGTGCTGCGCTCGGGCCAATGCAGCTGGTAGAGATCGATCCAGTCGGTCTGCAGGCGCTTGAGGCTGGCGTCCACGGCTTCGACGATGTGGCGGCGGTTGTGCTTGAGGTTCTTGTCGCGGATGTAGTCGATGGTGTTGCCGGGGCCGGCGATCTTGCTCGCCAGGATCCAGTCGGCACGATCGCCGCGACTCTTGAAATAATTGCCGATGTAACGCTCGGTGGTGGCGTAGGTTTCGGCCTTGGGTGGCACCGGGTACATCTCGGCGGTGTCGATGAAATTGATGCCGGCAGCCTTGGCGCGTTCGATCTGGGCGAAGGCCTCGGCCTCGCTGTTCTGCTCACCCCAGGTCATGGTTCCGAGGCACAGGGCACTCACGTTCAGGTCGGTACGGCCTAGCGGGCGATAGTCCATCGGGTACTCCTTGGGCAAAACAATCATAAAAGCAGGTTGAAATATTTTTCGCAATCTGCATAATTGCGCACCTCTTTCTGCAGTGGAAGTGATGCGCCGCCGCCGAAGAATCTTGCCGTTGAACGGACGCGCCGACCCGAGCCCCCGAAAGCGTCTGTATCCGGCTGCCTTTGACTTGTCAAAGTACGCACTATTCAGTAAGATCCGCCGTCTAATTTACAGGGCGGCCCCTGAGGCTATAAAGAATGAAAACTTTTACTGCTAAACCGGAAACAGTAAAGCGCGACTGGTTTGTCGTCGACGCTGCTGGTCAGACCCTGGGTCGTCTGGCCACCGAAATCGCGAGCCGTCTGCGTGGCAAGCACAAGCCTGAGTACACCCCTCACGTTGACACCGGTGACTACATCGTCGTGATCAACGCTGAGCAAGTACGTGTTACTGGCGCTAAAACCACTGACAAAATGTACTACTCCCACTCCGGTTTTCCTGGCGGCATCAAGTCGATCAACTTCGAAAAGCTGATCGCCAAAGCCCCTGAGCGCGTGCTCGAGACCGCGGTTAAAGGCATGCTGCCTAAAAACCCACTGGGTCGCGACATGTATCGTAAGCTGAAGGTTTATGCGGGCGCTGCTCACCCTCATACTGCTCAGCAGCCCCAAGAACTGAAGTTTTAACGGAATAGTTCATTATGTCGGCGACTCAAAATTACGGCACTGGCCGTCGCAAGACTGCAACCGCACGCGTTTTCCTGCGTCCGGGCACTGGTAACATCTCCATCAACAACCGCTCCCTGGATAACTTCTTCGGCCGCGAAACTGCCCGCATGGTAGTTCGTCAGCCGCTGGAACTGACCGAGACCGTCGAAAAATTCGACATCTACGTCACCGTTATCGGTGGTGGTGTAAGTGGTCAAGCTGGCGCAATCCGCCACGGTATCACTCGCGCCCTGATGGATTACGACGAGACTCTGCGTGGTGCTCTGCGCAAAGCCGGCTTCGTAACTCGCGATGCTCGCGAAGTTGAACGTAAGAAAGTCGGTCTGCGTAAAGCGCGTAAGCGTCCGCAGTACTCGAAGCGTTAATTTCGCTTCCGCTTTCAAAAGGCGCCCAGTTCCTCACGGAGCTGGGCGTTTTTTTATGGGCAAAAGAATTGCTCTGTGACAACTTGCCACATTCGTAGAGCCCCTATACTACAAGGCTTGGCGGTTTGGCCGCTTGGTAATTACCTTGTCAGAATTGGGGCTTTTCATTACCATTCGGCAAAATTTTTATAAGTTCAGATTTTTACTTAGTAGACGCCTGATCTAACAGGCCACAAAGCTGATGGGAGAGGACTGAATGAGCAATGACGGCGTGAATGCAGGCCGGCGTCGCTTCCTGGTAGCAGCCACATCCGTGGTGGGTGCTGCAGGAGCGGTGGGGGCTGCGGTCCCGTTCGTGGGGTCATGGTTTCCCAGTGCCAAGGCGAAAGCCGCAGGTGCACCGGTGAAAGTGAATGTCAGCAAGATCGAGCCAGGCCAGCAGATGATTGCTGAGTGGCGCGGCCAGCCGGTGTTCATCGTCCGCCGTACAGAGGAAATCCTGGGGAATCTGAAAAAGATCGAGGGTCAGTTGTCCGACCCGTCCTCCAAGAACTCGGTCCAACCGGAATACGTCAATCCTGAAACGCGTTCGATCAAGCCAGAGGTTTTGCTGCTGATCGGGATCTGTACGCACCTGGGTTGCTCGCCAACGTTCCGTCCTGAAGTGGCCCCTGCCGATCTGGGCAAGGACTGGGTCGGTGGTTATTTCTGCCCTTGCCACGGCTCCCACTACGACCTGGCTGGTCGCGTCTACAAGTCGCAGCCTGCACCTCTGAACCTGCCAGTTCCCCCGCATTCCTATGAGACCGACGACATCATTGTCATCGGCGTCGATACGGAGAAAGCGTGATGAGCAAATTCATGGATTGGGTTGATGCGCGCTTTCCCGCGACCAAAATGTGGGAAGACCATCTCAGCAAGTATTACGCTCCGAAGAACTTCAACTTCTTCTACTTCTTTGGCTCCCTGGCGCTGCTCGTTCTGGTCAACCAGATCGTTACCGGCGTCTGGCTGACCATGAGCTACACCCCGTCGGCGGAAGAAGCGTTTGCTTCCGTCGAATACATCATGCGCGACGTCGAGTACGGCTCGATCCTGCGTCTGCTGCACTCCACCGGCGCTTCGGCGTTCTTCATCGTGGTCTACCTGCACATGTTCCGTGGCCTGCTCTACGGTTCGTACCAGAAGCCTCGTGAGCTGGTGTGGGTCTTCGGCATGCTGATCTACCTGGCGCTGATGGCCGAGGCCTTCATGGGCTACCTGCTGCCGTGGGGCCAGATGTCCTACTGGGGTGCCCAGGTGATCATCTCGCTGTTCGGTGCGATCCCGGTCATCGGTGACGACCTGACCCAGTGGATTCGTGGTGACTACCTGATCTCGGGCATTACCCTGAACCGCTTCTTCGCCCTGCACGTGGTCGCCCTGCCGATCGTGATCCTCGGCCTGGTGGTGTTGCACATCCTGGCCTTGCACGAAGTCGGCTCGAACAACCCGGATGGCGTGGACATCAAGAAGCACAAGGACGAGAACGGCGTACCGCTGGATGGCATCGCCTTCCACCCGTACTACACCGTGAAAGATATCGTCGGCGTGGTGGTCTTCCTGTTCATCTTCTGCTCCATCGTGTTCTTCTTCCCGGAAATGGGTGGTTACTTCCTAGAGAAGCCGAACTTCGAGCAGGCGAACGCGTTCAAGACCCCTGAGCACATTGCTCCGGTCTGGTACTTCACACCGTTCTACGCGATTTTGCGGGCGATCCCGGACAAGCTGATGGGCGTTATCGCCATGGGCGCGGCCATCGCAGTGCTGTTCGTCCTGCCGTGGCTGGACCGCAGCCCCGTCAAGTCGATGCGCTACAAAGGCTGGCTGAGCAAAATCTGGCTCGTGGTGTTCTGCATCTCGTTCGTGATCCTGGGCGTGCTGGGCGTACTGGCCCCGACACCGGAGCGTACGTTGCTGTCGCAGGTTTGCACCTTCCTGTACTTCGCCTACTTCATTCTGATGCCGTTCTACACCAGGCTCGAGAAGACCAAACCGGTTCCGGAAAGGGTGACTGGCTGATGAAAAAGCTATTTGCTGTACTGATTCTTGCTGCTATGCCTGTACTGTCCTTCGCGGCTGAACACGGTGGTCCGGAGCTGGAAAAAGTCGACATCGACGTTTCCGACAAAGCTGCCATGCAGGACGGCGCACGTACGTTTGCGAACTACTGCATGGGTTGCCACAGTGCCAAGTTCCAGCGCTACGAGCGTGTTGCCGATGACCTGGGCATTCCTCATGAAACGATGCTCGAGAAGTTGGTGTTCACCGGTGCCAAGCTGGGCGATCACATGACCGTCGGTATGCAACCTGCGGATGCCAAGACCTGGTTCGGCGCCGCGCCGCCGGATCTGACCCTGGTTGCTCGTGTGCGTGGGACTGACTGGCTTTATGGTTACCTGCGTTCGTTCTACGAAGATCCTGCACGTCCATGGGGCGTGAACAACAAGGTCTTCCCGAACGTCGGCATGCCTAACGTACTGGTCGGCCTCCAGGGGCGCCAGGTGGTAGGCTGCAAACAGATTCAGATCGTTGAGGGCGGCAAAAAGCAATTCGATCCGCTGACCGGCACCGCTTTGACTCATGAAGCCTGCGACCAGCTGACTGTATTGCCGAACACCGGCAGCCTGACGCCGGAGCAGTTCGACGAGAAGGTCAAGAACCTTGTGACCTTCCTGGCCTACTCGGCCAACCCGGTGAAGCTGGAGCATCAGCGCATCGGTACCTATGTATTGCTGTACCTGGCGTTCTTCTTCGTATTCGCTTACCTGCTCAAGCGTGAATACTGGAAAGACGTGCATTGATAAAGCTGTAAGCCGTTGCTGTTAATCGTGCGCGCCCAAGGGCGTCTCTAATGTAACGAGCCTGGCCAGCCAGGTGTTACGGGAGACGCCCTCTGGGCGCGCTCGTTTTTCCGTTTTTCGATAATTTCAACAAGCGAGGAGGATCGCCATGGGCGTGACCAATCGGTTGGCCTGTTACTCCGACCCCGCCGACCACTATTCCCACCGGGTACGCATCGTACTGGCAGAGAAGGGTGTCAGCGCCGAGATCATTTACGTCGAAGCGGGCCGTCAGCCGCCGAAGCTGATCGAGGTGAACCCTTACGGTAGCCTGCCCACACTGGTCGATCGTGACCTGGCGTTGTGGGAGTCGACCGTGGTGATGGAATATCTGGATGAGCGTTATCCGCATCCACCTTTACTGCCGGTGTACCCTGTCGCGCGTGCCAACAGCCGTTTGCTGATCCATCGCATCCAGCGTGACTGGTGCGGGTTGGTGGATCTGATCCTGGATTCTCGGACCAAGGAGCCGGCGCGGGTCGTGGCACGCAAGGAATTGCGTGAAAGCCTGACAGGCGTATCGCCACTGTTCGTCGATAAGCCGTTTTTCCTCAGTGAGGAACAAAGTCTGGTGGATTGCTGCCTATTGCCCATACTCTGGCGTTTGCCGATTCTGGGTATCGAACTGCCGCGGCCGGCCAAGCCGCTGCTTGATTATATGGAGCGCCAATTCGCGCGTGAGGCTTTCCAGGCGAGTCTGTCTGGCGTCGAACGTGACATGCGCTAAGGCTTAGGGAGCCGCTATGAACTCCAGTCGACCTTATCTGGTCCGCGCGCTCTACGAGTGGATTGTGGACAACGATTGCACCCCGCACATGCTGGTCAACGCCGAGTTTCCGTCGGTGCAGGTGCCGCAGGGTTTTGCCAATGACGGGCAAATTGTCTTGAACGTGTCGCCAGCCGCAGTGCGTCACCTGCACATGGATAACGACGCCGTCAGCTTCGAAGGGCGCTTCGGTGGCGTGCCGCACACTTTGTACGTGCCTATTGCTGCGATCCTGGGGATTTATGCTCGGGAGAATGGCCAGGGCATGGTGTTTGAGCTGGAAGCGCCGATTGATGGCGAAGAAGAGTTCGAGCCGGATGATGACTTGCCGCCACCGGATGACGAGCCGCCGCGTCCTAGCGGTCGGCCTAGTCTGAAAGTGGTGAAGTAGGTAGATCTGTGCCAGATACAGGCTGTTTGAAAGCTTGGTGACTTGGTTAAGAAAATGCCCGTGTCGTGAGATGTGGGCATTTTTTTTTGTGTCATGGTTGGTGTGTATATCCGTTGCTGCGGTAACGGCCGCTTTGGGTTCCGCCCTGACGGCGGGTCACTTTCGAAAAGCGCGAAAGTAACCAAAGCGCTTTTGCCCCACCACTTGGTGCCTCGCCTAGGCTCGGCATGCCCTCACTCCGGCATTGCTCCGTGGGCCCGCCGCGAAGGGCCATCCATGGCCCAGCGCGGCTATCCCGGCATCCATGCCGGGATGCCCACTCCACAATGCCTGCGTTCGGCC